>NZ_CAKLCK010000011.1:0-129450 GCF_921292965.1 Allocatenococcus thiocycli | reverse complement strand
GATAGGACATCGATGCGTTTTGCCTGAGCATTGACCACATAAAGTTTATCTGTACACCCATCATAGCTAACAATCTCTGCTGCTGATGTATCAAAAGGTGCATCCGCGATAGACGTTCCTACTAGCGTCATCCCTTGAATAGAGGTTTCGCCAGCAATCGGTTCAGTGGTCGCTTTACACTGAGCACGGAAGGATGCAAATGTATCCTCTGGCTGCGAAGAACATGCGATGGCAAGTGACGAAAGTGCTAAAACACCTATTGCTTTAAATGGGGTGGACATGATATCTCCTTATCAATCCGATACAATGTGGCTCAATGCATAATTTTTTAATAAATATTCACTAATCTTCGTGAATGCTTTTGAAGCATTGATGGACGTATGTTTTGGTAAGGCTATGAATATATGTATGATTAATGACTCTTATATTGGCTTTTTATTAAACAAATATGTCATCGGTATGATGGCATAACAAATTGGAATGAAAATGGAACTACAACAATTTTTAGATGCAGTAGCGTCGACACCAGAAAAGATTGAATTTGAAACGACCATCGCGGTGATTGAGGCGAACTACGAGTTCACACCAACTGCATTTACTAATGGTGAGACCGAAAATGGAGCAGGTGAGAACAATGGCTCGTGCAAAATCTTTGCATTTGGTTTGCTTAATAACTTAGACAAGGAAGCCACACTGGCCTGTTTTGGACGTTTTTACCGTGAAGATGTTTTACAACATCCAGAAAACGATGATCATCAGAACATTCGTAATTTTATGGTGAGCGGCTGGGATGGTGTTAAGTTTGAATCGCTAGCACTAAAAGCTAAGTAATCAAATAGAGCCAGTCGATTAAGCGACTGGCTTTTTTTCCAAACATTTTCTACACAAACACAATTGGCCTTCGTCAGGCTTGGGTAAATCTCTGGTCTCGACACCGAAACACCAACAAGTATCTTTTCCTGCTGAGATGTCGCAGTGCGCTTGAGTTCCGCATTCTGGGCATGAATGGGTAGACTCACCACCCGCAATTTGATTGATCAGACTATCTCGTTGTTCATCCGTTTTGTCTTTCCACTGGATGATCTCTTCTATCGTTCTGTGACAACCAGAACAGATGCCGCCATTGTTTTTACAGGCAGCACGACAAGGTGACTTCATTACTTTCTCGTTCTATTTTCGAATGCGGCCTACTTTAGCATAAAGCACAGTGAAACTGGTCGGGAGATCGCACCAGTGATACCCTAAGGATAATTACGTTAACCACAGTCCGACTTATGTTAGAAAAAGAAAACCTGATAAAACTGGCAAGAATGCAAATGCCTTTTGGGAAATACGCGGGAAGAGTGTTGATTGATCTTCCAGAGGAATATTTGCTGTGGTTCGATAAAAAAGGGTGGCCAAGCGGTGAGCTTGGGGACTTGCTCAAGTTGTGTTTAGCGCTAAAAATCGAAGGCTTAGATAGCGTCGTTAAGCCGCTAAAGCGAATGTAAGCCCAAAAAGTCTATTCACAGATGCTAAATACAACAAAGCCACCTAATTTAGGTGGCTTTACGTTAATACAATAAGGTTTAGATTAGCGATTCGATACCGTATTTTGCGCCGTAGTTTTCGACCACAAAATCAATATCTTTGTCACCGCGACCAGACAAGTTGATGAGAATCGACCCTTTTTCTCCTTGTTTCGCCAGTTTTATCGCGTAAGCCACTGCGTGAGACGACTCTATCGCAGGGATAATGCCTTCCTCTCGTGATAGTTCAAAGAAAGCGTCTATTGCTTCGTCATCAGTGATCGAACCGTAATTCACGCGGCCGATATCTTTTAGGTAACTGTGTTGCGGGCCAACAGATGGGTAGTCTAGTCCACTTGCCACAGAATAAACTTCTTGAGGTTCACCTTGTTCGTCTTTCAGCATGTAAGATTTAAAACCATGCATGATGCCAGGTTCGCCCAAGCTAAGCGTTGCCGCGTGTTCCCCCACTTTCTCTAAAGAACGACCCGCTGGCTCAACACCGTGAATCGCGACCTGTTCGTCTTCTAAAAAGGCACTGAATAAGCCCATAGCATTAGAACCACCGCCCACGCATGCCACGAGGTTGTTCGGTAGTTTGCCCGTCATTTCTTTAAACTGAACTCGTGCTTCGTTACCAATAATCGATTGGAAATCACGAACCATTTTAGGGAATGGGTGAGGGCCTACTACAGAGCCAATGGCGTAAAGCTGAGTCTCTGGATCTTTTAAATAAGCTTCAAATGCTGCGTCTACCGCTTCTTTCAGCGTTTTTCGTCCATGCGTTGCAGGAATCACGTTAGCGCCTAGAATTCTCATTCGAACCACGTTTGGGTGCTCTTTAGCGATGTCCACTTCGCCCATGTAAATATCGCACTCTAATCCGACAAGAGCCGCTGCTGTCGCTAACGCAACGCCATGTTGACCTGCGCCTGTCTCTGCGATCAATTTCTTTTTACCCATCTTTTTAGCGAGAATTGCTTCCCCTAAACAGTGGTTAATTTTGTGCGCGCCAGTGTGGTTAAGATCTTCGCGTTTCAGGTAGATATCAGCGCCATATTTTTTGGACAAATTCTCAGCATGGAAAATCGGACTTGGTCGACCCACAAAGTGTTTGTAAAGGCGTGCCAGCTCAGTTTTAAATTCTGGGTCTTTACAGCATTCTTCGTAGGCAGTATTGATGTCTCGCATGATTTGCTCAAGCTCTGGTGGTACAAAGCTGCCGCCATATTCGCCAAAGAATCCTTCATTGTTGGGCATTGTGTAGTCGAAAGAGTTATTCATTTTTCACGTCCTAATTTTTATGATTAGTACGTTATACCCAAAATCTTATGCGTATTGTGTGATCAGTTGCCTAAATCTTGATGTTGTTATCGCGAACTAGTTGATTAGTACGCAGTTAATACAAAAAAGCTTGCTTATCAAAAGCAAGCTAGTGGTTAGCCATATTCACATTAATGTGTACGACGTGGGCCGTTTTGAACGATATCTTTACCGTTCTCGTAAACGTGTGCTGAAACCCAACGACCCAGAATAAGCTGGTGGTTGTCTCCTAGAACCGCGACAAATGGGCGGCCATCGCTATTGGTTTTAGCAAGTGCAATACCTGCCACACCTTCAAGGCCAAGAGCACCGCTTTCAACCATGTGCAAAAAGGCTTCCAGCTCTTCAATAGTTTCGATCACTTGATCATCAATGTTCATTGTATTCAATCTCTTCGAATCGCAGATATTTTGTGGCGCGTACTCTACCTAAGTTAAGACGAGAAACCAAGTTTCTGGTACTTTCGGTAAAACTTTCTACGGTCTTCACATAATGTTTAAGAGTGAACAGGGCAATCAAATTAGTATTTGGACTAGCGAAGCAGGAGTGCAATAATTTTGCTATTCCCAATTAATTGAAAACGCACATGAAAAAAGTATTGATTACTGGCTTTGAACCTTTTGGCGGCGATGCCATCAACCCTGCTTTGGAAGCGATCAAGAGGTTAGAAGGAGAGGCCATTGATGGAGGTTTTATTGTCACTTGCCACGTGCCTGTCACGCGATATGACTCAATTAATACAGTGATAGAAGCGATAGAACAGCATCAGCCAGATTGTGTGATAACCGTTGGGCAAGCGGCTGGCCGTGCCGCCATTACCCCTGAGCGTGTTGCTATCAACGTTGATGACTTTCGAATTCCTGACAATCTAGGTCATCAGCCGATTGATGAGCCCATCATTGCCGATGGTCCTGACGCTTATTTCACAACTTTACCGATCAAGCGTGTCGTTCAGACTTTGCAACAACAAGGGATTCCTTGCCAAGTTTCTAATAGTGCGGGAACGTTCGTTTGTAATCACCTTTTTTATGGTTTGCAACACTACCTTAGAGATAAGCCACTACGACATGGCTTTGTCCATATTCCACTGTTACCCGAACAAAACACACTCGGTAACCAGTCTACAATGTCATTAGATACCATAGTGGAAGCGCTGCGGTTGATGGCGCAAGTCGTTGTTCAGCATGACACTGATATTACTGTTACTGGCGGCAAGATTTGCTAACCACAGCTTAACGTTAACCGCTTGCAGATTTTTCGAAGAGATATTTATCTTTAATATTATCAACGTGAGAGATTCGCTGTTGTAGAGGCTCAACAGCGACAAAATTATTGAAGCACATCACGTTGTCCGTATACTTTGCCAGAGTATGAATGCACTAACGTCGGAGAAAAGCATGTCAAATCGAGTACCTACCAATATACTGACTGGTTTTTTGGGATCAGGTAAAACGACGACGATCTTAAACCTGCTAAAGAAAAAACCAGCAGACGAAAATTGGGCAGTCTTAGTTAATGAATTCGGTGAGATCGGTATTGATGGCGCTTTGATGACTGACCAAGGTGCGTTGATAAAAGAAGTCCCTGGCGGTTGCATGTGCTGTACCGCAGGCGTTCCTATGTCGGTGGGCATTACTGCGCTGTTGCGTCAAAAGCCCGACCGTTTGCTTATCGAACCGACAGGGCTTGGTCATCCAAAACAAGTGATTGCGACACTAACGTCTGAGCAGTATCAGCCTTATGTTGATCTTAAAGCGACCATCGCATTGGTGGACCCGCGCAATCTGAGTGATGAGAAGTACCTTTCCAATCAAAACTTCCTTGATCAGCTAGATTGCGCGGATGTGGTTATTGGTAGCAAAGTTGACCTTTGTTCTAGCCATGACATCGATGTATTTAGCGACTGGATCACCGATCAGTCACCATCAAAAGTGTTTAGCAAGTTGATTCATGACGGCGATCTACCTATTGAAGTTTTAGATATTGAACGAGTTCATGGCAGTGCTTCTTCGCATATTGAGTCTCACCATCATGAACACGCGCATCAAGAACCACAATTTCAACTGCCACCGGGCGAAGCTTTCATTCGTAAAGAGAATAAGGGGCAGGGGTATTTCAGTTGTGGTTGGCTATTTGGCGCAGAGCATACGTTCGATTTCGATCAGCTTTTCTCTATGCTATCGGCCTTAACGGCAGAGCGAGTAAAAGCCGTAGTGAATACAGACCGGGGATGTTACGCATTTAATGTCGCGAATGCGGTGGTTACGGTGAATGAAATCAGCCTTGAAGGGTTTGAATCGAGATTAGAAGTGATCGACTCTCAGTTGCTTCCTTGGGATGAGTTAGAAAGTGTTTTACTTAAACTTTCTGGGATAGAGAAGTAACGAGTTAACTGGTTATCTCCCTTAAGCGGTCAAGCAATGTGGCGTTAGTGTTTGCCGCTTAATCTGTTTGCACAGACTTAAAACTGAAAAAAGAGAGAAAAGTGAGATAAATCACTTAAATTCGGGTATAGTGCACGGCTGAATTTTTAACGCTATTTTTAGTGGTTTGTTTAAGGAATACGCTCAATGTCATTTTCATCTCAAGGTTTTGCACCAGAAGTGGTAAAAGCGCTGGCAGAATGCGGTTATGAAAAGTTAACGCCAATTCAACAGAAGGCGATTCCAATGGCTCGTAAAGGCCATGATATTTTCGCTACAGCCCAGACTGGTACTGGTAAAACCGCAGCGTTCTCATTGCCTATGATTCAGCGACTGCTAGACAGTGATCACAGTGCCTCACGTAAGACGGCGCGTGCGCTTATTCTTGCCCCAACGCGTGAACTGGCAGAGCAGATTGCTGACAACATCAAAGCGTACACCAAATATACCGACCTATCAGTGGTGGCAGTTTTTGGTGGCCGTAAAATGTCTTCACAAGTATCAGCGCTCGAAAACGGCGTCGATATTCTGGTCGCAACACCGGGTCGTCTGGAAGAGCACATTGAGCAAGGTAATGTCTCAGTTGCCAATCTAGAGTTCCTCGTTTTTGATGAAGCGGACCGTATTTTGGATATGGGCTTTATTCACGCGGTGCGTAAAATCATGCTTGATGTGGACACGGATCCGCAGATCATGATGTTCTCTGCAACGACGTCCAGCCAGCTTAACCTATTAGCAAAAGACATTTTGCGTAAACCAAAACGCATTGAAGTTGAACGCGCAAATACAACCGCACAAACCGTTGCTCACGTACTTTATCCGGTTGATCAAGAACGTAAAACAGAGCTGCTTTCTGAACTGATTGGTCGCAAAAACTGGCAACAAGTGTTGGTGTTTGTGAACTACAAAGAAACCGCGAACGAAGTGGTTAAAGAATTGAAGCTTGATGGTATCAAAGCGGCAGTTTGTCACGGTGACCGAGCGCAAAGTGCTCGACGTCGTGCGCTTGAAGAATTCAAATCAGGCAAAGTCCGTGTGATGGTAGCAACCGATGTTGCCGCTCGTGGATTGGATATCGCGGATCTGCCACATGTCGTGAACTACGATATGCCGTTCCTTGCTGAAGACTACGTTCACCGTATTGGCCGTACTGGTCGTGCTGGTAAGCAAGGGCACGCGGTTTCCTTCGTAAACAGAGATGAAGAGCTGACCGTTGTACAAGTTGAAAACTTGATTCAACAACGAATTCGCCGTATTGAGCTAGCTGGTTATGAACCAAAGCAGCGTGAATCGTACATCGAAAAACTGAACTCCAAACCGGCATTTAAAAATCGTCAAGGACGTCGTAATAACCCTAACCAATCTGCAACAGACCAAGGGTCAGCAGAACGTCGTTTGGCGATGGTGAAGCGTTTGAAAGCACGTCGAGCGAAATAACCAATATTGACGAATTGAGCTGAATAAAAAAGCGCCCTTCATTTGGAGGGCGCTTTTATTTTATCGGTTCTATCTTGCTATCAGGCAGCGTGATCGAGAAGTGGCGCTATTTGATACAGCTCCTCAATGATCGTTTTCGTTTGTCTTGAATAGACGAGACGGTCACGATCACCAACCAATTGTATGGCTTTTACTTTGCCCGATACTAAACATAGCCTGATGGTTCTGAGTACCATTTGAATATCTAAAGACATATCACCATCAAGGTCGTTTTTGGCGATAAGCGAACCTAAATCAACCGAAATAATCACTTGGTCGCAATGGTCGAGATAATTGCCTACTTGTTGTTTGACATGATTACGGTGTCGAAAAGTAAACTCTTTATCGGTGACCCAGTCACAGCCTTGGTCCTCAGCGTATTCCCATGTCTCTTGCTTGGTATCATGTTGGTTAACACCCGCAAAAAGCAGCCTAACGTTTGGGTAGCGGGAAAGCGCAAAATGAAATGCTGACCCTACCTTTGGCTCTAATGTCGGCTTTAAATGCATTTTTTGACCAATATGCAAAATACCCACATCATCCTGACAGGCAGCGACCACTGGCAGCATAGACAAGATGGCTTCCGTGCAATTGGTTACCAATACTGGAATAGAGTGACGGGAAAGTGCCAAGCTAAGTGCTTCCTGAAAATCCCCGTTCTCTAATTGAGCATGAGTAAAATGACCACAATGCGCAGCTGTAGTTTGATCATGTTGCTGATAGAGCCATTCGCTCGCACTTTCTAAGCTTTGATTCGCTAATTCAAACGCGCCTTTTGACATCGGAGCAACATGCTCACAAACCGTCATAAAAGAAAATGGGTAGTGCTGAACTGGTGTATGTGTTGTTTGATGAAATTTATATCGTTTGAAAAAGCCCAACATGATGAATTACCTTTCTGGTGGTAGTGCCCTTGCCGCCTGCAACACGTGTAAAACGATACGTTGCTTGTCCTTCTCGACCCTGTGAGCTGGAGCCATAACCGAAACTGCGCCAACGAGCTTACTTCCTTTCATGACTGGTGCGCTGATACCAGAGACACCTGGGTCAATTTCGGAAGTACTGACGGCGTATCCGTGTTTTCTGATCGTGGCAAACTCTTGTTCCCATTCATCAAGACAATGGTCCTGTTTGAAGTAACGTAAGATCTTCTCGCCACGACTCTTAGGCATATAAGCCAGCATCACTTTGGATGAGGCGCCACGAAGCAGGGGTTGACTTTGACCCTGGACGAAGCTGCACCGTAGCGCCTGCATACTTTCTTTTTGTCTGACACACAATGCCCGATAACCAGAAGGAACCATATAGGCCGCCATTTCTCCGGTCTGCTGAACTAAGCGAGCCAAGATGGTTTCAACCATATCAAGACCGTGTTGTGAGCTTTCATAACTGTGCATCAAAAGTAGCGCAGCTGGCCCTACTACAAATGTCTTGTCGTGGACGCTTTCTTCAATCAAATTCCATTCTTTTAGCAGTTTCAAATGCCGATAGAGACTGCTCAATGGTACGTTTAATTGCTCACTTAGTGTTTTCGCAGATACTGGGAATTGGCTTACCGCTACTTTCATTAATAATTGCAGCGCCTTTTCGTTTACCTGATTAGCGTTTGCTTTGCTTGTTGTCATGTATAGGTTGTAACTTGTTGGATGATATAGGACAACTATAATTCTTAATCACTGAGAAAATAAAAATAATTTTTGTGGGCAATTCTTATTGGATGAGAAAAGCTTGGGCCGGGATGAAACTCATGGTTTTGTCTCAAAGGTGAGTCGGATGAGCATTCGTCGCGCATCAAATGGTAATTACACACAAATCACCTCAAGATACGAGGAGATTTACGAATAAACAATCAACTCATTGTTTTGTTTGCGGTCCTACCAGGTGAGTTGCATACTCACAGTATCTTATGAAAAACCTGTATTTCGTTAATCTTCCAAGGAAGGTTTTTCTGGCACCAGATAGGGTCGGTTGATAAAGGTTGTCTTACATGCTTAATAAAGCGCTTTTAAACAAACTCATTATTATTTCAATCCCTATTCCTCTGATGATTTTTAGCGCGATTTACTTCGCGCGAGAGAGTGTGCAAAGCGAACTTGAGCATCTTTTAGATCGAAACATCTCTATTGCCGATGAAATTCTGTATCAGGTTGAAACTGAAAATAGAAAGGCATTACTTCACCCGGAAAATTGCGAACAACTCCAGCAGAACTTGATGTTTGAGCGAGATATTGATGAGATGCTTATCGTCAAAGGAAATGACATTATTTGTTCTTCAAAGCTTGGTAAGGTAAACAAGCCTTTGGCTGATTATCTAACTTTTCCTCAAGGCCAGAAACTGGCTATTGGCAGAGTAGAGAATTTACCTGCGCCATTCCTGTTTATGGTTACTCTTGGCGCTCATAACGATCAGGTTGTGACAGTTATTGATCGAGATTATTTTGGAGTGACGATAGGTTTTAACAACGACCTGCGTTTCAAACGCTCAGCGCTATTTATTCATGGTCAGGTTACCCCTCCTGATGCCACAAGAAACGGCACTAATCCTATAGCGACTAAGTCTTCAACTATGTTCGACTATGAAGCCTTGAGTGAAGCAAGTGACCTGTTTGTAAACCAAAGAACGCTGTCTTATCTGGTGTACACAGGGCCTATCATCTTAATGATTTATCTGTTGTTCTATATGGTTCGCATGCTTTTTGATCCTCGTCGTAGCTTGGTTTCGCAGTTAAAAAAGGCGTTAAGAAGAGAGGATTTGACGCTGTATTACCAACCTCAGATAGATGCAGAGAGTGGGGATGTGTTTGGATATGAAGCGCTGGTACGTTGGGAACACCAACAAAAAGGTTTTATTGCTCCGGACAAATTTGTTCCCGCTGCGGAGCAGAGTGGTTTGGTCTCGATCCTGACAGACTTTGTGTTAGAAAAAGCAGCAGAAGATTTCACTAAACTGAAATTTACTCACCCTGTGCACTTAAGTGTAAATGTTCCTCCGGGGTATCTCGTCGAGCCAAAGGTTATAAGGAAGATCCAACTTATTCATAGAAAACTAAACAATAATAACGTTTCTCTGGGAATAGAAATTACAGAACGTCAGTTAATTGATGATGAGGCGCGCAAATGCATTGCCGCACTGAGAGTATATGGTATCGATGTACTGATTGATGATTTTGGAACGGGGCAGACCTCGTTAGCTTTTCTGCAACACATGCGCATTGATTATCTGAAAATCGATAAATGCTTTGTCGACACAATCGGCATCCAAAGTGTGAGTTCGTCTGTTTTGAATGCCATTGTTTATTTTGCCGATGAGTTAAAGGTTAAGCTCATTGCCGAAGGTGTCGAAACGCCTGAGCAAGCGGAGCACCTGAAGAAATTGGGCGTTCAATATCATCAGGGCTACCTCTATTCCAAGCCGTTACCATACCGTCAACTCTCGCGACAGCCAGTCACCTGAACGGATACTGTATTCAGGAGCCATAGTTCAGGAGCCATGGTTGTGCTCGTTATGACTGAAGAATTTGAGTTCGATAGCATTGCACATCATGATCGAATACAAACTCTAGATCGTTTTTAATGCTGTCTAAACGGTCTTCCTGATAATGAGAGACATAAAGTAACTGACTTAAGTTTTCTCGTGCGATGAGCTCTAAGGTATTCTTGACCAGACGTCGGCCTAAAAAGTCTAAACCTTGATATGGCTCATCCAGAATCAGCAAGGTTGGTTGTTTTACAATCGCTCGTGCAATCAGTAACAAGCGTTGCTGTCCGTACTCTAATTGTCGGAACGACGTTTTCTGGTATTGGCTCATATGCAGGATTTCAAGCCACTCTTTCGCGACTTCCAACTCTTTGCGTGTTGGTTGATGGTACAAACCAATCGAGTCATAGAACCCAGACAAAATCACTTCTAATGCGCTGCAGTTAACACGGTACTGCAGGTGCAATGCGGAGGAGACCATACCGATGTGTTGCTTGATCTCCCAGATGGTTTCACCCGAGCCGCGTTTTTTACCGAAAATATGGATGTCGTTGCTGTAACATTGCGGGTGATCGCCGAAGATCATCCCTAGTAACGTACTTTTACCACATCCATTTGGTCCTTTTACCTGCCAGTGTTGGCCTTTGTCGATGCGCCAGTTCAAGTCTGTAAAAATCTTTTTATCGGTATATTCGACGTGACCATTTTTCAGCTCAAAGATTGGGTTTTCGAAATGGGTAGCGTGTTGATGCTGGCGTATGAGCGCCATCATTTCTTCGCTTTGTTTCTCCGACTGGGATTTGATTTGCTCAATGATTGGGTGTCGATCCCAGCTTTGTTTATCCATAGTACTGTCGAGTTTGCCTGCGTTAAACAGAGCCACGCGGTCAATCCACTCTGGCATATCGGATTCACGAGAAAAGGTGATCAGCATTTGTAACGACTGAGATAATGTGTGCAAATAGTCGGCCAGTGCTGCTCGATGACTGACATCCAATCCGGTAAAAGGGTTGTCCAATAAGACTAAATCAGGCTGTGTGGCCAAAGCGCGTGCCAGCATCACTCTTCTGGTTTCGCCAGTAGACAACACACGGAAACCACTTTGCTGAAGGTGCGAGAGATCGAGCTCTTCGATAAGTTTTAGAGTCAGCGCTTCATCCTGGCAGCGTTCAAATATTAACGCATAGACGGTGCTGCCTTGGTCAATTCGGTCAAGAAAGTCGGTGTCATCTTTTTTGAGTTCAGAATCGAGCAGTCGCTGTTGTTCAGACAAAGAGACTTGGGCTACTTTTAATCCGCCAAGATCTAACGTGCCATCGATTGGCAAAAGCTCCCCACAAAGTAAGTCCCCAAGCAAAGATCCGATGTCTCCTTCGGCACTGAAAATGCCCCAGCAATGTCCGCTTTCTATTTTCCAATGCTCAATGGTTAAGTTGGAGGTGTTCCCTTTTGCAATTACGTTGTCTAAACAAATCTTCACTGTGCTTCCTTTCTTGTATGAACTTTATTTCTTTTTCTTTCTGTTGTTATACCAAGCCTGGGTGACTGGCGTAAATAGATGGATCTCAGAGAAGCGGCTTTAAACATGATGCAAATGGCTTTCTCGACAACTTGGTTTAATTGCCCAATAGGAGGCTAAGAACTATTCTTTTCTTTGTTTCTGGGAGCGCTCATCGGTCATTAGCGTGGATAAAGTAACAAATTGTAGGAGGTATTATGAGAGCTGGTCTTATGTTATTCACCCTTGTCGCTGGCTTAGCCACGAGCTCGATCTCGTATGCTGATTCAGCCGAGAGCCGTTGTGATATCTACAAAGCAGGCGATGACAATGCGGAGAAGATGATCGCTTGTACTTTTAGTCAGCGCAGTGGTTACATAACAATAAATCGCAGTGATGGCGTTGTGCATGAACTTTCTCCAAAAGGCGACACCCCCGGGGAGTTTACCGATCAAAATAGCAACATGGTTTATCGCCAGAGTGATTTGGGCGATCAGGGCTTAATTTTTCGTTTCCCTGAAGAAAGTGTTTACGTTTACTGGAATACAGATGCGTTAAATCCGGACGCGAATAATGCGACGTCTCCTTTCTCGACTGATGACTACGATGCAACAACACTATTGCGTTGCCGTGCAGAAGGGCAGGAAGATTTCGGTACGTGTCCTGCAGGTATCTTACGCATGGAAGACAATCAAGCCAGTATCGTGGTGCAAAGCCCGGCAGGAGAGCAGTTCACGATTAACTTTATGACCGATTACGTAAACGCAACCAACCGCGAAGTGAAAGCGGATTTGGAAGGCGACACCTGGACGGTGGTCATTAATGGTAAAGAAGTTTATCAAGTTCCACTGGCGGCTATCGAGGGTGGTTAATTTTTTATCGAGTGTTTTTCTTTGAGTGTTTTTCTCTGAACACTAAAGTGCCGAAGGTTGACTCCAATAATGAGCAATGCACTCAGAGTGCATTGCTCATTCTTAACTGCCTTTAGTTCTGATTGATAGCGGGTAATACGAACTCACCCATTTCCTCTATGACCTCGTTCGCAGGTCGACGTGAAGGTTTGAGGTTCAGGGCAATATGATGAAGAATCCCCCCCAGTTATCCGAACTTAATTTATTGAGACGTGGATTACTGCTTCCACCATTGAGAGAACGTCTGGTTGTTATCTTCTAAACCGACGATTTCTCCAATCATTGGTGTCATTAAGCGGTAATCTTGTCGCTGACTTGCCTGAGCGATCCGATCTAGTGGCTCATACCAGGCATGTTTAGCCAACTTGAATTTACTATTGTGCGAAGGTAATAGTGCTTTTGCGTTGAGATCGTTGGCAGCTTGAGCGACTTCTTCTGGCGTCATATGAATGAATGGCCAGTTTTTGTTGTATTGGCCAGTTTCAAGCACCGCGATATCGAAGCCGCCGAATTCATTGGCTATTGATTTGAAATGGTCACCATAGCCACTGTCACCACCAAGATAGACCTTATGTTGATTCGATACGATGGCAAATGATCCCCAGAGTGTACGATTACGTTTTAGCAATCGGCCTGAAAAATGCTGTGCTGGAAGGATATGAATTCGGCCTTCTTGCGTTGCGATGGAATCATACCAGTCGCCTTCTGTGATCTGCTCAGGGCTAAACCCCCATTGAGTGAAATAAGAGCCGACACCAATAGGCGTCACAATATGGTCAATTTTCGCTTTCAGCGCGTTAATTGTTGGGTAATCGAGGTGATCCCAGTGATCGTGGGTAATTAACAGATAATCTATTTCTGGGATGTCATCTGCGCTGTAAACATTGCTACCGGGAAATGCCACGTTGGTGTAGGGAACCGGAGAAGCGTTGTCACTGAATACAGGGTCAATTAAGTAGCGAATGCCATCTAGCTGGATAAAGTAGCTGGAATGGCCCATCCAGACCATAACATTGTCACGTGGATTCAGACCCAGTAAGTCTGACTTGACTGAAGGCAAATTGGTTACCGGAACGGCGTCGATAACAGGTTCCGTTAAAAAACGGTAGAACCCCACCAAAGCGCCATCGCTTGACGTGGATACCGGAACCTCCTCAATATTGTGAAACTTTCCGTCTACGTATTTTCCCTGGTAACTATCCACTTTCACCTGAGGGGAGGCAAACTGAGGTTGTAGCATATAGGTGTAGACACCAGCAGCAATAATGGCGAGTAGGGCGATCGCGACTTTGAGTATCTTTCTTAGTTTTAGCCCCAGTCTTTTCGTTTTTGTATGACTTAACTCGACTGTTTGAGCTTCTGGTTGAGACATCGGTTCTCCGAATAGTAGTGGTGTTTAAGCTGACGTTATATTCAAGTTCATACGCTAATCTTCAACAAAGGATGCCGTTATTTTCTACAGCTTTACTCTGAGTTTGTCCGCATAATTCCTGAACCGAGTATTTTCATCAATTTACTGTGGAGAATAAAGACCCATTCCTGTGTTATTTTTGCTCATTCGTACTATTTTTCGCGCTATATGGAATTTACCGCTGAAATCAGTAAATCGTTAACCTGTAATCCATTTCGCATAGATAGGCTCCAACCCTCTGCTATATTTAAGTGCAAATATTATGTCGTAAAGCTAACGATTTCTGATTATTGAGCATTAACTAGTTTGTTTTGTGTCACTTTTCATGGTGTTGCATTTTGTGTTGTGCGTGCGTTTTATCGCCAATAAATACACGTGATCGTTTTGAGTATTATTAAGGAGAAGCAATGTCGGAACAGTATGCCTTGGTAGGGGATATCGGGGGAACCAACGCGCGTTTAGCTCTTTGTGAGTTATCGACAGGAACGATCAGCGATATCGTGACTTACCCTGCTGCCGAATATGAATCGCTGGAAGTCGTCATGCGTCAATACCTTGATCGTCACGACACTCCGATCTCATCGGCCTGTATTGCGATTGCTTGTCCGGTAACGGGGGATTGGGTTTCCATGACTAACCACCACTGGGAGTTCTCTATCCAGGAACTAAAATCCCAACTTAACCTTCAGGTTTTGGAAGTCATTAACGATTTCACTGCGGTTTCCTTTGCTATTCCAAGTTTAAAACCTGAGGACAGAGTTCAGATCGGTGGCGGTGAAGCGATAGCCAATAAGCCGATAGCCGTATACGGAGCGGGAACCGGGCTTGGTGTCGCTCAGCTGATTCATGGCGGAAACCTATGGCATAGCGTACCAGGAGAAGGTGGGCATGTTGACCTGGCAGCTTGTACCCCTGAAGAAGACGATTTGATTGTTTACCTACGTAACAAGTTTGGTCGTGTGTCTGCGGAACGCTGTTTGTCTGGTCAAGGTATCCGAAATATATACGACTTTGCTGTGTCACACCGTGGTGCCGAGCCTGAAGATTACACTCCGGCAAAGATTACAGAGAAAGCACTTAAATCTGAATGCAAGGATTGTGAGCGCGCACTCTATCTGTTTTGCATTTTGATGGGGCGTTTTGGTGGTAACCTGGCACTGACTAATGGATCATTTGGCGGTGTGTATATTGCTGGCGGTATTGTTCCTAAAGTTCAAGAACTATTCATCAAGTCCGGCTTTCGAGTGGCTTTTGAAGATAAAGGCCGATTTAAAGAGTACCTTCAATCCATCCCTGTGTTCTTAATCACTCATTCCGAACCTGGCTTGCTGGGCGCGGGCACCTACATCAGACAGTCATTAAATATCTCTATAAATTAATATTTAACTCTAACCCGAATTCATAAATTGGATTCGGGATTCTGCTTGCCATCTTCATTTTTGTAATCAATTCTCCAGTTATAACCTGTACTTTCAAAGTGCTAATTGCCTGTTTTTCAATTTGTGAACTTCGGCTCTCTAACCTTAAAAAAATCCCCTTATTCATGCGCTGACAGGCAAAAAAGCAAAGTTATTCGGAGCAAAAAATCGCTTTAATAACCTTATAAAGAAAGAGGGTAAATAAATAGCAAAAAAGATCGACACCCTCAACAAGATCTTAACTTATAAGGATAAACACGATGAGCGTATTTAAACTGGCGTTTCCTAAAATCAATTACTCTGGTGTAGGCGCGATTGAAGCCTTAGTCGAGCGTTTAGCGAATGAACATGGCTTGGAAAAAGGTTTACTTATCTGTGACCCAATGCTTGTTGAGTTGGGGTTTGCCGAAAAACTACTTTCGAGCGCCTTAGAGCTTACTTTGTTTAAAGATGTAAGACCTAACCCTGATACCGACACGGTGAAAAATGCGTATGACATGTATGTGAATTCTGGTGCGCAATACATTATCGGTTTTGGTGGTGGTAGTTCGATTGATACGGCAAAAGCGGTCAAGATCCTATCCGCAAACCCAGGACCAATCGCCGCTTATAACGGTGTCGAGAAAGTCGAACGCTTAGGGGCGCCGCTTTATGCGATTAATACCACTGCGGGTACGGCTGCAGAAGTCACCAGTAACGCGGTTATTACGGACACAGCAACGCATGTAAAACACGTCATTATCTCAGATAAAATTATTCCAGAAATTTCAGTCAATGACGCAAGCGTTATGTTGGGTATTCCTAAAGCAACGACAGCCGCAACAGGTATTGATGCATTAACTCATGCTCTTGAATCATATGTCTCTGTTGGCGCGCATAAATTGACCGACTATATCTCTCTGGAAGCGATACAAACCATTGCAGAAAACCTTCCAGCAGCGGTAGATGATGGCACCGATATTAACGCGCGCGAAATGATGGCTTATGGTCAGTTTATTGCTGGTCTTTCTTTCAACAGTGCGGGTTTAGGTATGGTTCACGCAATGGCTCACCCTGCTGGTGCACATAAAGACTTACCTCACGGCGTATGTAACGCAATCTTGTTACCTATCGTGAGTGAATTTAACCGCCCGCACCGTGTAGAAAAATTTGCCAAGGTTGCTGAAGTATTGGGCGTAGATACTTCTGACATGACAGCAGAACAGGCAAGTTTGGCTGCAATTGACGCGCTTCATGCTCTGAACCGTCGAGTTGGCATTCCAGCAGGTTTTGGTGAGCTAGGCGTGACTGAGCAGGACATTTTGAGTTGGGTCGATGACGCATTAGCCGATCCATGCGCTGGTGGTAACCCAAGTCCTATGACAAAAGAACAGGTGATTGAGCTGTATAAGAAAGCGTTATAGTACCGATTCGAATCAGTGAGTTAAGAACAAGCCTAGTCACATGTTGACTAGGCTTGTTCGTTTTTCTCACCTAAGGCAAGTTAAAGTAGAAAATTAGGCATTAAATAGCGTTTACGTAAGTAATAAGTAATGGAATGCTTATTGGTTGAGATTTAGGTTTATTATTGTTTTATATCAAATGTTTATTGTTTGTTTTTGGGTGTTTTTACTGATTGGTCTAGGTCGGTTTTCTTACATTTCATGGTTCAACTTGGAAGATTGTACAAGGAATTCGTAGTATCCGGATAACGGTAAATTGGTGACTTGTCGCATTATAAATAGCAGAAACGTCGTTAGGAGAGACACTCTCCTAAACGGTGCACGCTCTTAAGCTAGTCATGTTGTCTCAAGTTGGGGATGACTAATTTGAGCAAATTCCGAAACTGAGATGACAAGCTTATCAGGCTTACTAGGAGAAACTAGATGAACAAACACAACGATACCAACAACACAAACGCTAGCCACGACTTGCCAGACGCTAGTCGCCGAAATGCATTGAAAATGGCAGGAGCAAGCGCGGTTGCTTTAGGTGTTGGTGCGCTTTCAGGAGGCCAGGCCATGGCAAGCACGACATTAGAATTAGGTAATAGCTGGGATAAAACTTTCGCTAAAAGCGACAAGGTTGAGCACAAAAAAGTCACGTTCAAAAACCGTTACGGTATTACGCTTGCCGCTGATCTGTATCAGCCAAAAGAAAGCACTGGCAAGTTAGCTGCTATCGTTCTGAGTGGCCCATTTGGTGCAGTGAAAGAACAGTCATCTGGTTTGTATGCGCAAACGATGGCAGAACGTGGATTTGTTACGCTAGCATTTGATCCATCTTACACTGGTGAAAGTGGTGGTGAGCCACGTAATGTTGCTTCCCCAGATATCAATACTGAAGATTTCAGTGCTGCAGTCGACTTTATCGGTTTGCTAGAAAATGTTGACCGCGAGCGAATCGGCGTTATCGGTATCTGTGGTTGGGGCGGCATGGCATTAAATGCAGTCGCAATTGACAAGCGCGTTAAAGCGGTTGTGGCTAGCACTATGTACGATATGACTCGAGTTATGTCCAAAGGCTACAACGACAGCGTTACTCTTGAACAACGTACTCAAGGGCTAGAGCAATTGGGTCAGCAACGCTGGAAAGACGCTGAAAACGGTGAGCCAGCTTACGGCCCTGTGTCTCTTGAATTACAGGGCGGCGAGCCACAATTTGTGGTTGAATATGCGGCTTACTATAAAGATCCGCAACGCGGTTTCCACCCAAGAGCAATCAACTCCAATGCTTCATGGACCATCACGACGCCTCTGTCGTTTGTGAACATGCCGATCTTGACGTACATTGCAGAAATCTCACCACGTCCGGTTCTGCTTATCCACGGTGAGAAGGCACACTCGCGCTATTTCAGTGAAACGGCGTATGAAGCAGCTGCTGAGCCAAAAGAACTGATGATTATTCCTAATGCAACCCATACCGATCTTTATGATCAGATGGATGTGATTCCATTCGACAAAATGGAAGGTTTCTTTAAGGAGCATTTAGCTTAAGAAAGAAGCCAGCCCACTAAGTAAGCCAAGGTATAAAGGTCAAAATAGAAATATCTGACCTTAAAGTATTGAGGCTGGAAACCAGTGAAACACCCGTTAAGAGAAGCCAACATCGCTTGACCATAAATGTTGGCTTCTTTGTTTATGTGCCGCATAGATATATCCCGTGATGCAATAAATTTTTTTCGTCATGATGATTATTTATGTGTGCGAATTCACTGAAATCTTGATTTGTTAACTATATCGTAACTATTGGTTAACTTTTAAAACAATAAGTTTACCGTTCTGTTGTGCCAATAGATAGACGGATTTTTCTAGCTATATCATTGTTTTAAATGGAACCGAATAATTGCTCTAAGCCTCTAAGTTGTAAGGTTTTTATTTGGTCAATTATGTTGAATGTTTGTTTAACTTTGCATCGTTTTGGTGCGTGAGATTGCAGTCGGTTGGTAAGAGACATCTTTAGGATGCTGCGGAGACAAAATTTGTTTTCGGCTTGCCAAAAAATAAGCAAGATATTCAAGCAGATATATTGACCCTTGTAGTTTTAAACTTGATGTTGCAAAAGTATGCGCTGTATTTAGATATACAGGCATAGTTGTTGCTTAGACAAAAGTGCTCGATTCGGTGTGCTAAGCAAAAACAAAAAATAGCTAGTGCTACCGGTTAATAATAAATCTCCTTTACATTGGAGTGCGCTATGTCAGTCTCAATAAATCAGTTCGATGGCTCGTCGAACAAGGAAGTAAACCGTATTGGTTTTTTGTTGTTAGATAATTTTACTATGCTCGCGTTTTCATCAGCGGTGGAACCGATGCGCATGGCAAACCAGCTGACAGGGAAAGAACTGTATGATTGGTATGTGATATCAGAAGATGGTGATTACGTTGAAGCTAGTGACGGTATTACTATCAAGCCAGATTGTTCAATGGCAGATGCCCCCCAATTAGATACATTGATTGTAGTGGGTGGTGTAAATATCACACGCAGTTTTACACGTAAACAAGTAACGTGGTTACAGTCTTTAGCCCGTAAACATGTTGGCCTTGGTGGGGTATGTACGGGGGCTTACGTGTTAGCGGAAGCGGGGTTGCTGGACGGCTATCAGTGCAGCGTGCACTGGGAATGTCTTGCTACGCTGCAGGAGCGTCATCCTCGCGTTAATTGTCTCAACCACTTATTTGTTATTGACCGAGATCGAATGACATGCAGTGGTGGTTCTGTGCCATTAGACATGATGATTACCATGATCCAGAAAGATTATGGTCGTGAACTTGGTTCAAGCATTTCAGAAATGTTCATTTGCGACAATATTCGCGGTGAAAGTGATACACAGCGCATTCCGCTTAAGCATACGATTGGTACGGCTCAGCCTAAACTAGTCGAAGCTATTATTTTAATGGAAGCGAATATAGAAGAGACTATCGAATTGGATGAATTGGCAGTGTATGTCGGCTTATCCCGTCGCCAATTAGAGCGTCTGTTCCAGAAATATTTGCAATGCTCACCATCAAAATACTACCTCAAGCTAAGACTGAACCGCGCAAGACAGTTACTAAGACAAACATCGATGTCAATTATCGAGATCGCAACTGCATGTGGCTTTGTCTCTTCACCACACTTTAGTAAGTGTTACCGCGTGCACATTGGTATTTCACCGAAAGCGGAAAGGTTGGGGACACATTCAGCAGCGGTGGCTAATGTGAGTGTCGCTCCTCCGGCTTTAGAGTCGAATACCATCGTAGATTTAATGCAATTTGATGCTCCATTACGCTCATCGAAAGCGCTATTTGAAGCGCAGCATGAGCCTACCTACGGCTCAATCTCCATCTAATCCGTTTGTTCTAAAAAAGACCGCCATCCAGCAGGATGGCGGTTTTTTTTGGTTTGCATTTTGTCGCTTAGCGTTACGCAAAAGGGATTCAGAATGCCGTTTTTAGAACACTTTTAATCGACCGTAATACCTATTCTGGAGACTAACGAGGAAAGGGAAGAATAGGGTTTAAAAATGAACGCAACGGACTTGCATGATGATTCAATAGTGATTGATGGCCTGGTTATCGCGAAGTGGGACCGAGCACTGTTTGAAGACATGCGCAAAGGCGGCATCACTGCTGCAAACTGTACGGTTTCGGTTTGGGAAGGCTTCCTGAATACGGTAAACAATATCGTAGAAATGAATAACCTTCTTGAAGAAAACAATGATTTGGTTATTAAAGTTCGCACGACAGACGACATCCGCAAAGCGAAGCAGCAGGGTAAAACCGGCGTTATTATGGGCTTTCAAAATGCCCATGCTTTTGAAGACCAGCTTGGCTATGTGCAGGTGTTTAAAGACCTTGGCGTTGGCGTTGTTCAGATGTGTTACAACACACAAAACCTGGTTGGTACCGGTTGTTATGAGCGCGACGGTGGCTTGTCTGGTTTCGGCCACGAGATTGTCGCGGAAATGAATAAAGTGGGCATCATGTGTGACCTGTCGCATGTGGGTGCTAAGACTTCCAAAGAAGTAATTCTGGCTTCTGAAAAACCAGTTTGTTACTCACACTGTCTGCCTAGTGGTTTAAAAGATCACCCGCGCAATAAGTCAGATGAAGAACTGAGATTTATTGCAGACCATGGTGGCTTTGTTGGTGTAACGATGTTCGCACCTTTTCTTAAAAATGGCATTCATTCAACGGTTGATGACTACGTTGAAGCGATCGCTTACATCTTCGACCTGGTTGGTGAAGACCAAATCGGTATCGGTACTGATTTCACTCAAGGTCACGGTCAGCCTTTCTTCGAGTGGTTAACGCATGACAAAGGTTACGCGCGCCGACTAACCAACTTTGGAGAAATCATTAACCCTGAAGGCATTCGTACTTTAGGTGAGTTCCCTAATTTAACAGAAGCGCTGTTGCGTCACGGTTTCTCTGAAACTCAAGTTCGCAAGATCATGGGCGAAAACTGGCTTCGCGTACTAGGCGAAGTCTGGGGCGAATAACAACAGTGTTTCACCATAAAAATATAAATATATAACGAGTTAGTTAATTGTATAAAAGGAAGAATACGATATGAGTACACACGCACCTGAAATGCCAATCTTGGTCGATGACGAAACAGGGGTTTGGACAACGGATGCCTTACCAATGTTGTATGTACCGCGTCACTTTTTTGTAAATAACCATATGGGTATTGAAGAAGAGATCGGTGCGGAGCGTTACGCAGACATTCTATACAAAGCTGGCTACAAGTCCGCTTACTACTGGTGTGAGAAAGAAGCCGAAGAACACGGTCTTTCTGGCGATGCCGTATTTGAACACTACATGAAGCGCCTATCTCAACGCGGCTGGGGTTTCTTTGTCACTGAGCACCTTGATATTGCGAAAGGCGAAGCTCGAGTTCGTTTGGAAAATTCATGTTTCGTATACCAGTACGGAAAAGTTAACCGCAAAGTGGATTACATGTTTACAGGCTGGTTCGCTGGCGCAATCGACCAAATCGCTGAGAGCCTGGGTCTGTCAGTGAAAACCAAAGCAGTACAAACACAAAGTGGTGCTGAGGAAGGGTGTGATTACGGCGTCTTTGAAGTAACACCAATCGGCTAAACACCAACATCAATCCATTTGTAAGTCAGTCAAGGAAGACAGCCTTGCTTGTTCGCAAGCGAGGCTGGTACAGGGGTAAATCATGTCTCAGTTCGATATTCTATTCCAACCATTAAAAATTAACAAAACGACCATCCGTAACCGCGTTGTTAGTACAGCGCACGCAGAAGTTTATGCCACAGACGGTGGTATGACGACCGACCGCTACGTAAAATACTACGAAGAAAAAGCCAAAGGTGGCTGTGGTCTGTGTATCTGTGGTGGTTCAAGTGTGGTTTCAATTGATAGCCCGCAAAGCTGGTGGAGCTCAGTTAACCTTTCAACCGATCGCATCATTCCTCATTTCCAGAATCTAGCCGATGCTGTGCATAAGCATGGCGGCAAAATCATGATCCAGATTACTCACATGGGACGTCGTTCTCGTTGGGATGGTGAGCATTGGCCAAACCTAATGTCTCCGTCTGGCGTACGTGAGCCAGTGCACCGCGCAACATGTAAGACCATTGAAGAAGAAGAAATCTGGCGTATCATCGACGACTTCGCGAAAGCAGCCGTTCGTGCGAAAGAAGGTGGCTTAGACGGCGTTGAACTGTCTGCTGTTCACCAGCACATGATCGACCAATTCTGGTCTCCACGTGTTAACAAACGTACTGACCAGTGGGGCGGAACGTTTGAAAACCGCATGCGCTTTGGTATGGAAGTACTGAAAGCGGTACGTGAAGCGGTTGGTCCTGACTTTGTTGTTGGTATGCGTATTACGGGTGATGAGTTCCATCCTGATGGCTTGAACCATGACGACATGAAAGAAATCGCGGCGTACTACGATGCAACTAAGATGGTTGATTACTTCGGCGTTGTTGGTTCTGGTTGTGATACGCACAACACACTAGCAAACGTTATTCCTAACATGAGCTACCCGCCAGAGCCATTCCTGCACTTGGCGGCTGGTATTAAAGAAGTGGTTTCTGTACCTGTTATCCACGCGCAAAACATCAAAGATCCAAACCAGGCTAAGCGTATCCTTGAAGCGGGTTACGTTGATTTTGTTGGTATGACTCGTGCGCACATTGCGGATCCACACTTGATCACCAAAATCAAACTGGGTCAAACCGACCAAATTCGTCAATGTGTTGGCGCAAACTACTGTATCGACCGTCAGTACATGGGTCTGGATGTATTGTGTATCCAAAACGCGGCGACATCCCGTGAGCACATGGGCATGCCTCATATCATTGAAAAAACAACCGGACCTATCCGTAAAGTTGTCGTAATTGGTGGTGGCCCTGGTGGTATGGAAGCGGCTCGCGTTGCAGCAGAACGTGGTCATAAGGTTACTCTGGTTGAAAAAGCGAGTGAGCTTGGCGGCCAGATCACCATCGCAGCGAAAGCCCCTCAACGTGACCAGATGGCGGGTATCACACGCTGGTTGGCAATGGAGTTAGACCGTCTTGGCGTTGAAGTTATTCTAGAGACAGCTGCAAACGCAGACATGATTCGTGAACTTAAACCTGACGTTTGTATCCTTGCAACTGGTGGTACGCCATTCATCGAGCAGAACCCTGACTGGGGCGCAGAAGAAGGGTTGGTTGTGTCTTCTTGGGATATCCTCAACGGCACAGTGGAACCAGGTAAGAATGTTCTGGTTTACGACACTATCTGTGAATTCTCTGGTATGTCGGCGGCAGATTACCTGACTTCTAAAGGCTCACAAGTTGAACTTGTTACTGATGATATCAAACCAGGTGTTGGTATCGGCGGTACGACTTTCCCAACTTACTACCGTAGTCTGTATGAGAAAGAAGTCATCATGACTTCGGATCTGGCACTGCTGAAAGTATACCGTGAAGGTGACAACCTGATCGCTCTGCTAGAGAACGAATACACGGGCGCGAAAGAAGAACGCGTTGTTGACCAAGTGGTAGTAGAAAACGGCATTCGTCCAAATGAAGCGCTGTACTACGAGTTGAAAGCAAAGTCTGTGAACAAAGGCCAAATTGACGTTGGAACCTTGTTTGCATCACAGGCTCAGCCAGTCTTATCTCAAGACAACGACGGCATGATCCTGTGGCGTTTGGGTGACTGTGTTTCACAACGTAATACTCACGCTGCACTCTACGACGCACTACGTCTGTGTAAAGATCTGTAAGGGGGGCTTATGTTCCTAGAGTCACTACTTCCTATCTTACTTATAACAGCCGGAGCCCTGGCTGTTATAGGGATGCTCCGCCGCATTATGATGTGGCGGAGAGGGCAAGCCGAAAGTGTTGCCTTTTTTGCAGGGTTAGCGGCTATGCCGCGTCGTTACCTCGTGGACTTGCACCACGTGGTAGCGCGCGACAAAGTGATGTCTAACACTCACGTTGCAACGGCAGGTGGTTTTGTCCTGTCCGTTGTGCTCATTTTCGCGGTTCACGTGTTTAACCTGGAGCCGCAAATCTTATCTTGGGTACTGCTTGGCTCACTTGGCTTAATGTTTTGCGGCGCATTGTTTGTCGCAAAACGTCGACTAAACCCGCCATCGCGCCTGTCTAAAGGCCCTTGGATGCGGTTGCCGAAAAGCTTGATCATGTTCTCGGTGAGCTTCTTCATCGTGACACTGCCAGCGACTCAGTTAGTTGGCGATGTGTTTAACGTGGTTGCTGCCGTTGTTCTCCTTGCTGCTATCGTATGGGGCGTCGGTGAGATGTTCCTTGGTATGGGCTGGGGCGGACCAATGAAGCACGCGTTTGCTGGTGCGCTACATTTGGCATTTCACCGTCGTCCAGAGCGTTTTGGTGGTGGTCGTTCAACCGGTTTAAAACCAGTAGATCTTGATGCTAAAAAGCTGGGCGTTGAAAACCCAAGTGATTTTAAATGGAATCAGTTACTGGGCTTTGATGCGTGTGTTCAGTGTGGTCGTTGTGAAGCGGTATGTCCGGCATTTGCGGCAGGGCTGCCACTAACCCCGAAAAAGCTAATTCAAGATATGGTTGTTGGACTGGCTGGCGGTACGGATGAAAAGTACGCTGGTAGCCCATATCCAGGTAAAGAAACCGGATGTGCAAAAGGCGACCCGCACAAACCAATCGTGGGCGGTGTGCTAAACGCAGAAACACTATGGTCATGTACAACTTGCCGCGCTTGTGTAGAAGAGTGTCCGATGATGATCGAACACGTGGATGCGATTGTTGATATGCGCCGCTTCTTAACGCTTGAAAAAGGTGAAACACCAAACAAAGGTGCGGAAGTACTGGAAAACATCATCTTCACTGATAACCCGAATGGTCATAACCCGAACAAACGTTCTAACTGGGCAGCAGACCAAGATCTTAAACTGATGTCTGAAGTCAAACGTGCAGACGTTCTGTTCTGGGTGTCTGACGGTGCGTTTGATATGCGTAGCCAGCGTATTCTCAAGTCGATGGTGCAAATTCTCAAAGCAGCCAAGATTGATGTAGCTATCCTGGGCGATGAAGAACTGGATTGTGGTGACGTTGCGCGCCGATTAGGTGACGACGTAACTTATCAGCGTTTAGCAAAACGTAACATCCAAACGCTGATGAAGTACGACTTTGACTGCATCGTGACAACAGACCCTCACGCATTCCACTGTTTGAAGAACGAATACCCGGACTTTTACCCAGAGAATGAAAAACCAAACTACCAGGTTTGGCACCATACAACCTTCATTAACCAATTGGTTGAAAAGGGGTTAATCGGTCTTAAACCATTGTCAGTCGGAAAAGTTACCTACCATGACCCTTGTTACTTAGGTCGTTACAACGGCGAATATGAAGCGCCTCGTTCGGTGCTAAAACACCTCGGTGTTGAAATTGCTGAAATGGAACGTTCTGGTTTCCGCTCACGTTGTTGTGGCGGTGGTGGTGCCGCTCCGATTACCGATATCCCTGGCGAACGTCGTATTGCGGATATGCGTATGGACGACATCCGTGAAACAGGTGCCGATCTTGTGGCAGTAGGTTGTCAGCAATGTACTGCGATGCTTGAAGGTGTTGTTGAGCCAAGACCAGAAGTGAAAGACATTGCTGAACTTGTTGCTGAGATGCTGGTTGAGATTAGTGATGATCAGGTGGACGTATGGACACCAGAATCTGAAACCGTCGGTGTGTAGGAGAAGATCATGGGAGAATTTATTTTACGCCGTGACCCTCGTGTCGAGTGGATTAGACGAAACAGGCTACACCCACAGCATGATAGCTTGATGGTACAGCCAGTTGAAGAGATTGGACCAAGCGGCTTAACTAGGCGTTATCCGCATCGAGTTGGTTTTATTGGACCGAACGGCATTAAGCGCATCGATCGTCTGAACAATAATGCTGCAACCTCGATGATGGGTGCTCGCCAAAGCAGCCAAGCAAGTGTCGAGCTGCCGTTGCACAAGGTTGAGTCTCCAGACTTTTACATTGTGGTTGTGCCAGATATGCCGGGTGGCCGTTTGAGCAGCCATGATAAAGACGTTCTTGGCCAAGCCCATCAGCTGGTTAAACAGTCTGACGGTGAGGGTGCTGTGATGGCCGTGGTATTCGGCACCCACAAAGAAGAGCAGTTTGATCTTGCAGGCGTCGACCGATTGCTAACGATTCCGGATGAAGTGTTTGATCACTACAGCCCGGAACAGCGAGCAGAGGTTCTGGCGAGTATAGAAGCGCAATATTCGCCTAAGCACTGGCTATTCCCGGATAGCATTCAAGGTGGATTTGAACTTGGTGCGCGCTTGTCTGCGGCGATTAATGAACGTCCTGCAACACAAGCGTGGCAAGTCGATACTGAGCATGCGGTATGTCGAGCAGCAGGGCTTCGTCACGACATCAAACGTGTGACACCTCGAGTGCTTCTGCTGGCTCAAGAATGTGCGCTACCAATTGATGAAACCCGACACGAAGTGCTGCCGGTTGAATTTGAAGGCACATTCAGCATTGAATCTCGCATCGAAGATCTTGGTCCAGTCGCGGTGGATCCTCAGGCGATTCCACTTACCGAGGCTGAATTCATTCTGTCTGCAGGTAACGGCATCCATGATTGGGAGAAATTCCACGAAGCAGCGAATGTTCTGGGTGCAACCGAAGGCGCGAGCCGCGTAGCCGTCGATGATGGCTTTATGCCTCGCGACCGTCAGGTTGGTGCTACCGGTAGCTGGGTGACCGCTCGAGTCTATGTGGCTGTTGGTATCTCAGGGGCAATTCAACACCTACAAGGTATTGGTGCTTGTGAAAAAGTCATCGCCGTAAACACAGATGCGGGTTGTGACATGGTCAAGCGCGCGGATCTGAGTGTGATTGCTGATAGTAATGAGTTTTTAAGAGAGTTGATTTCTCTTATTCAACAACATCAATCAAAGGAGCTGAAGGATGCCGCATAATCAAACCGATACACTGCGTGTCAGTACGTTAGTCTCCATTGGTGCCCACCCTGATACAGGACGTGCGCGCCGTTCAGCGACCGATGCACGTGCTGTTGAACTGGCGATGAACTTAGAAGGTTGTGAGTTAGAGGTGCTTCACGCAGGCAACCCTCAGGATCCAGCACTGTCGTACTACAGCGGCATGGGCCTTTCTCAAATTCGCGTTTTGGCTCAGGACGAACAGGACGATGCGGTCAACACATTGTCTTCTTACTTTCGAGATGACATGCCCGACATCGTTCTAACAGGAATGCGTGCGGAAAATGGCGAATCTTCAGGCACGCTACCTTTCTTTCTTGCTCAAGAGTTGGATTGTCCGATTGTTATGGGCGTCGCGGAAATTCTATCCGTCAAAAATGGTACAGCGCGAGTATTACAAGCGCTACCAAGGGGACAGCGTCGAGCGCTAAACGTATCTCTGCCATTTATCGCTAGTGTGGACTTTGCTGCGCAAGAACCACGACAAAGTGCATTTGGTCGAGCTCGCCGATGTGACATTGTCACGGAAGAGGTGGAAGGCAAGCAACTGGATAAAGAGCGACTAACTTGGGAAACAAGTATCGCGAAGCCAAAAGCGAAGCGTTTGAAAGTCGTGAAAGCTAAAAGTGCGGCTGACCGTTTTAAAGCGGCGACAGCAAAAGCAGAATCGACAGGCGGTAAAGTCCTTAAAGACCAGCCTGTTAGTGAAATGGCTCAGGTAGTCTATGACTTACTGCTTGAAGAAGGAGTGGTAAATAAATAACTAAAAAATTGACTTGTTAGGAATTCAACTTATTGAACCCAATTAGGTTCATCTAAGGAATATATCCACGTTAACGGTACCGACAATTAGAAGAAAAGTTCGGTACCTACGTGGTTAATACCAACGTTAATAAGTACTTGAACAATTACTTATCCAACTAGGTATGACTTACGACGAAGAACGATTCAGGGAAAGGAATTACTGAATACTGTTCAATATATGTTAATCACTAAAGAGGGATCGCATGAAAAGCATAGTGAGTAGTCGAAGAAGATATAAATCCGTTCATACCGTTAAATACGAAACGGATTATTGTGCTGGGCAAGACAATGTCAAACTCTTTGGCATGGATATCCATAACCCCGTGTTTGGTATCAGCGCTAGCTTAATTTTATTGTTCATCATTTTGACGTTAATTTTTCCTGAAGGAGCAAAAGACGCACTTATTGCCGCTCGGAGCTGGTCTATCAACAATTTTGACTGGTTTTTCATGGTCGGGTGTAACTTGTTTGTAGTGTTTTGCTTATTTTTGCTTGTTTCTCCAATGGGCAAAATTCGTTTGGGAGGCGCAAACGCCACACCGGAATTCTCTACGGTATCTTGGTTTAGCATGTTATTTGCTGCGGGTATGGGGATAGGGCTGATGTTCTGGAGCGTTGCTGAACCTGTCGCGTATTACACCGACTGGTACGGAACGCCACTTAACGTGACAGCCAATACCGAAGAAGCAAAACAAATGGCGCTAAGTGCGACGATTTACCACTGGGGTTTACACCCTTGGGCGATCTATGCCGTAGTTGGCCTGGCTTTGGCTTTTTTTGCACATAATAAAGGCTTGCCACTTACTATCCGTTCTGCATTTTTCCCAATTTTAGGTGAGCGTTGCTGGGGTCCAATTGGTAACTTCATCGATATTCTCGCCGTTCTGGCAACCATCTTTGGTCTTGCAACTTCTCTTGGCTTCGGCGCTCAACAAGCCGCTGGTGGTCTTAGCCATCTGTTTGGTGTCTCAAGCGGTATTTCAACTCAAATAGCATTTGTGGTTGTGGTTACCGGCATTGCTGTCATCTCAGTGGCACGAGGACTGGATGGCGGTGTGAAGATATTGAGTAACATCAATATGCTAATCGCGGCAGGTTTAGTTGCGCTACTGGTTGTTATTGGACCGACGCTATCTATTTTGCATACATTTGGTGATATCACGCTGGGCTATGTTGATAACTTTGTGCCGCTTTCTAATTGGATCGGACGTGAAGATTCAGACTGGTTCCATGGTTGGACTGTGTTCTACTGGGCGTGGTGGGTATCTTGGTCACCATTCGTAGGTATGTTTATTGCTCGAGTTTCTAAAGGACGTACGGTTCGCGAGTTTGTCACTGCAGTACTACTTATCCCAACCTTAGTCACTATGGTTTGGTTAAGTGTGATGGGTGGCACTGCGATGGAACAGGCTACGACAGGTGTCGGTGAGCTAGCAAATGGTATCAGCGATGTGTCTCTGGCGATGTTCCAAATGTTTGAGAATTTACCATTTTCTACGTTGTTATCCGTTGTTGGTATCTTGCTTGTACTGGTCTTCTTTGTAACGTCTTCAGATTCTGGCTCACTTGTAATCGATAGTATCACTGCGGGTGGTAAAGAAGATGTGCCAGTAGGTCAGCGTGTGTTCTGGGCTATTGTAGAAGGTTTTATCGCGATAGCACTGCTACTTGGTGGTGGTTCGGAAGCACTGACAGCATTGCAAGCTGGCGCGATAACAACTGGTCTGCCTTTCACACTTGTTTTGGTACTGATGTGCTGGAGCTTGTACAAAGGGTTAAAAACTGAGATTCACCTTTACCGTAAAGCATAAATGCTACGCAACTAACATTTTTGGCTGTGTGACATAAAAATAGATCACAGCCTATTTTTTAATCGTCTATTGTAGGCTTGTTGGGGGGAAGGAATCCCCTCTTATTTGGTAGGAGTAAGTAGTTATGATGCACGTAGATCTTGTAGATATGGATGACTTTATTACTGATCTTAGCCAGCTTGGCATTGAATGCCCAAGTGCAGATGTGGATAGCGTAAAAAGCAGTATTGATGAGTGGTTAAAAACGGTCGACAGCTCTCAGCGTGACCGATTCTCGAAACTGTTATTCTGTATTGAGGAAAAAGGTATTTTGTTACCAGATATCGAAAATGTCGTTCGATGGGGCGCTCAACAACTACCTCGATGAGACAAATCTTCGCTTCTTGTGCAAATCTTGAAAGCATGAGGACAAGTTCAGTATTCTGAACAAAGCAGTATAGCGCTGAGCGGTTTTGCTCACGTTAATCGCTGAAGGGGAGTCGATATTATCTACTATAAGTCGTAGTGGGTAATTCCTACTCCTATACCGACGTAAAGCTAATCTTAAGCATGAGCTGAAACGTCAAAACTTCCATCTGAATCAGTAAATAAAAACCTTGCCGACTATTTCGTACTTAGTGTTGCTGCAAGCGAAAGAACTCACAGCATCATCCTAAAACAAAAAAATCCCACTTATGTTGAACTGACCCCCAATAGTTGGACACCAATTATTGGGGGTCTCTTTATGTCCAAATATAGCCGAGCATTTAAGTGTGCGGTCGCCAAACAATATTTACTGGGTGAGTGTTCATCTTACGAACTTTCTCAAACTTACTCCATTGCACCACGCATAATACGTTACTGGGGAAAAGTGTTTGAGATTCATGGTTCTGATTCATTTAAGCCTCATGATTTCGCTAAAAATGCTCAAACCAAGCTCCAAGCGTTAAAAAAAATGTGGACGAATGGCTGGTCTATCAACCACACTAGTGCGGTATTAAATTTCTCCTCCTCTGGAACACTCTCCGTTTGGCTTAAACAGTACAAACAATATGGCATTCAGGGGCTTGAACGTAGTAGAGGACGATCACCAATGAGTAAGCACCCTTTTATCCAGCAAAAAAGTGATGATGAAAAAACGCTGGAGGAGCTAAAAGAGGAGTTAGCCTACTTACGCGCCGAGAATGCCGTTCTAAAAAAGTTAGAAGAGCTGGAGCAGGAAAAGCCTCGCCGAACAAAGAAAAAGCGAACGTAGCTCTAGCTCTTAAAAGCTGTTATCCACTAAAACACCTTTTGCATGCCTTAAAGTTAGCGAGAAGTATTTTCTATTATCATGCGAAGCCAAATAACGACGCCGAACAGTATCAAGATGAAAAGAGTCTAATAGAGCAAATTTACCATGAGCATAAAGGCAGATATGGGTATCGTCGTATTCACTTAGAGCTACGAAGACAGGGCGTTATGCTTAACCACAAAACGGTTCAACGGCTCATGGGTCAACTAGGCTTGAAGTCTACCGTCAGACCCAAACGGTACCGCTCTTACAAAGGAGAAGTGGGAACTGTGGCCCCCAATGTTCTTGAACGAGACTTTAAAGCGACGAAGCCAGATGAGAAGTGGGTAACTGATGTCACTGAGTTTAAAGTTAAACAGCAGAAAGTCTATCTATCACCAATCGTTGATCTGTTCACACAGGAAGTTGTGGCTTATAAGGTCGCAAAAAATGGGCGTCTACCTCTGGTCACTGAAATGTTGACAGACGCGGTTGCGACTTTAGGCGAAGGCGCTAAGCCAATCGTTCATAGCGATCAAGGGTGGCAATATAGGCATAAGAAATATCAGAAAAAGCTATCTGAAAGTTGCTTAACACAGAGCATGTCGCGGAAAGGAAACTGTCTAGACAATGCAGTTGCGGAGAACTTCTTTGCCTTACTGAAAACAGAAATGTACCATAACCAGCACTTTGAAGATGCTGATGACCTGATCGCTCATATTGACGAATACATCGAGTATTACAATACCAAACGAATTAAAGTGAAATTAAAAGGCCTGACTCCGATAGAGTATCGAAATCAGGCCTTGCAAGCCGCTTAACAGAAATGTCCAACTTTATGGGGTCACTTCATGTTTAGAGGGACTTTTTATTGGGGTACGGCACCGACGAGAATCTTCTGATACACACTAACCAACGGTGTTTCTGTTTTCTTCTCGCCGGAACCGTGTTTTTAGTCGTGGATTTTCACGCCGAGACAGCCACGTACAAAATCAGGGTTGAAGTGCTTAACTGCATCGCCAACGTAACCTAAATCAAGGCTGCTGATTTTCTCCATCTCTTCATCTGAAAGCGTGAAATCCCAAATATCGAAGTTTTCTTCAATACGTGCTTGTTTTACCGACTTAGGAATAACGGTAACACCACGTTGTAAATTCCAGCGCAGAATAACTTGAGCCACTGTCTTTCCATGTGTTTCTGCAATACCTTTTAGCATCTCGTCTTCAAAAGGTTTATGACGACCACCACCTAATGGTGCCCATGCTTCAGGCTGAACGCCGTAATGCTTCATTGTTTCTAGCGCGGCCGGCTGAGCATGATATGGGTGCAGCTCAATCTGGTTTACCATTGGCTTAATTTTCACTGTTTCACAGAAATTCGCCAATACATGTGCGTAGAAGTTAGACACGCCAATCGCTTTGAGCTTGCCTTCTTCGTAAGCATCTTCCATCGCACGCCAAGCGCTAAAGTAGTCACGCATTGCCTGGTGTAGTAGATATAAATCGAAATACTCTAGACCAGATTTTTCCAGTGACGCTTCGATACCTGCTTTAGCGGTATCGTAATTTGCCATGTCCTGAACCCATAACTTTGACGTGATAAATAGATCTTCGCGCGTACAAATGCCTTCTTCAATGGCTTCACGGACAGCTTCACCGACGGCATCTTCATTACCGTAGACTGCGGCAGTATCAATGAGGCGATAGCCAGCACGGATAGCACTGAGTACTGACTGTTTGCATTCTTCTTTATCGGTAACCTGAAAAACACCAAAGCCTGCCATTGGCATCTCTAGGTTGTTACTTAATGTTGTATATTCCATTGTAGAATATCTCCATTGCGCTGATTGGACGTAAGACAATGAACTCTATTGGTGCTTAATCCTTTAAAATCAGTGGAGCTCATACATTTCCCTTATCACGGGGTGGAGTAATTATGGCACGCAATAGCCAACATCGAATTGTTCAATATTCGCTATTGTTTGCCTAAAACTTCAATTCACGCTCACTCAACGTAACTACTTATAAGCTACACTAAAAAACAGAAGTTGGTGCTCTTCCGTTAATAAAATTGCTAAAGCAGATATGCCTTTGCAGGGGTGTAAATAATGGAGCTAGGAAGGAAACAAGTCCCGGTTGGTGTCATTACTGAAATACATGGCCCGGTAACCGTAATTGCCTGTGATACCTTGCCTCCCTTGCATCAGGCTTTATGTGCTAATGTCGATAATGAAACCTATCTGTTTGAGGTTCATCAACATCTTGATAAGCGGCATATCCGCGCCATTATTCTCCACAAAACCTCCTCGTTGCATCGTGGGCTCACCGTTTATGATACCGGGGCTTCACTTCATGTTCCGGTCACGCCGGATTGTCTCGGTCGTTTGCTCAATATCTTTGGTGAGCCATTGGATGGCGGGAGCAGATTGAATACGTCAATGTTTCGCAATGTTCACAGTGCGCCAGTCCCGATTCATGAATCTGTCGGTGCCGGAAACGTATTAGAAACGGGTATTAAAGTTATCGATCTTCTCTGTCCTTTCATTGAAGGAGCAAAAACAGGATTACTCGGTGGTGCTGGGGTTGGCAAGACGGTGTTAATTATGGAGTTCATGCACGCGATGGCTTCATTACATCAGGGGGTGTCGGTTTTTTCCGGAATAGGTGAACGCATACGCGAAGGTCATGAACTTTGGCACGCTATCCGAGATGCAGGGGTACTGCCACAGACATTAATGGTGTTCGGGCAAATGGACGAGTCGCCGGGCGTTCGTTTTCGGATAGGACTATCGGCTCTGACCTATGCGGAATACCTGCGCGATACCCTGAAAAAAGATGTTCTGTTTGTCATGGATAATATTTTCCGTTTTGTGCAAGCGGGCAGTGAAGTATCCAGTTTGCTCGGGCGGATGCCCGCTACGGTAGGCTATCAACCGACACTGTCGACAGATATCGCAGAGATTCAGGATCGTATTCTTTCAACCAATAATGGCACCATCACTTCGGTACAGGCTGTCTATGTTCCGGCTGATGATATGACTGATCCAGCGGTGAGTACCATCCTGAGTCATCTGGATAGCACGGTAATGTTATCCCGGGCACAGGCCGGTAAAGGGATTTACCCTGCGGTCGATGTGTTGCAGTCCAGCAATAAGCTTATGGACAGGCATACTTTAGGTGAACGTCACTACAGTATTGCTGAAGGCGTCAGGGAACATTTAGCTCGTTACCATGAGCTGGAAGATATTATCACCATGTTAGGAGTCGGTGAGTTGTCACAGGCTGACCGCACCATCATTATGCGTGCCCGAAAACTTCAACGCTATCTGACCCAGCCATTTTGTACAACAGCGGCACATACCGGCATGCCGGGAGTGTCCGTGCCGCTGGAAACTGCGCTAAATGACTGTGAACATTTTCTGCTTGGTCATTTCGACGAAATTCCGGAAGAGCGCTGCTATATGCAGGGAAGTATGGAGAGCCAGCTACGATGAAAAATTTTGTGATCAGCCTGTTGGATGCCACGCACTCTACAGAGATTGAGGGCGTCACTTCGTTTATTGGCGAGGACCAAACGGGTAGCTTCGGATTGTTGGCGAATCACAGTCGTTTTATGACGGTTCTGTCTACGGGAATTGCGAAGTACCGCACGGGGGATAGTGACTGGAAATACCTGGCAGCGGCTGGTGGGGTGCTCTATTTTAAAAATAATCACCTGACATTATGTACATACCGCTTTTTGCTCGATGATGACTATAGCCGTATTAGCCAGGCACTGGAGCAACAATTAGTGATAGAAGAAGAAAAATCACAGACGTTTAAACAGAGCCTACGCCACATGGAAGAAGAGGTATTTCTGCGGCTGTGGAAAATAGGCAAAAGAGAGACACTTTAGTGCCATGCGTAAACTTGATGATTTGAAAAAGAAAACTGAGCGTCAGGTTGACCGTATGAAGAAAGCTGAGCGCGAACGACATACACTTATCGGCCAAACTATTTATCTTGGAACCCTGGGGCTATTGCTTGCGTTACCCATTGTGGGAGGCGCTTACCTTGGTCATTGGATAGACAGCATGATAGAGGGATATTCGGTTCGCTGGACAATAAGTTTTATCTTGCTTGGCGTGATCGTTGGGATGATCAACGTCTACCTTTTAATTCGGCAATAGTGCTATGGGTTTTTACTGGGATTAAGGAAACCGACTCAGTGGGACGGTCATTATGATAGATAATACGGTAGTCACAACATGGGGAATCATTGGCGCACTCGGGCTATTTGCCTGGATTTTGTCTCAGAAGTTATCTATCAAACCCGGGCTGGTACAGACTGCGGTAGAGGGCATGATTGCCAGTATTGAAAATGTGATTAGAGAAGTCGCTCCCCGGCATATAAAAAGCCTGATGCCATTTATTGGCAGCCTATGGATATTTCTTGTTATCGCCAACCTGTGCGGGCTTATTCCGGGCGTTCATTCTCCAACACGCGACCTATCTGCTACCTCTGCGCTGGCAATCATTGTTTTCCTTTCGACACACTGGTTCGGCATTCGCCTGCAAGGAATAAAGCTTTACTTAAGCCATTATTTAAAACCCAGCCCGATTCTATTACCGTTCCACATTATCGGGGAAATAACCCGTACGGTTGCTTTAGCGGTGAGATTATTTGGCAACATGATGAGCCTGGAAATGGCCGCCTTGCTATTTTTGTTAGTCGCAGGATTTCTGGCGCCAGTGCCAATTTTAATGCTCCATGTCATTGAAGCCTTAGTTCAGGCTTATATCTTCGGCATGTTAGCCCTCATTTACATAGCAGGTAGCCTACAATATCAACAACAGCAACAAGAAGGAGCCACTCATGAATGAGTTATCAACCTTTGTTCTGACTTCAACCGCTGTTGCCATTATCGGTATTTCTATTGGTGTCCTTGCTCCAGCGATAGCCATGGGGTGGGCTGTGAGTCGGGCAATGGATGCTCTTGCACGTCAGCCTGAGGCTGAAAAGTCAATTATGCGGACGCTTTTTATCGGGTTGGCAATGATAGAGTCACTGGCCATTTATGTGCTCGTTATTGTGTTGATTGTGCTTTTCCGTAACCCATTGCTTGAATACCTTATCAAATAGCGTCTGCTAGCCACTCTATGATGGTTTATCACCCACGTTGAGGAGCAATTACTGTGGAGTTTAGCTGGACTACTTTTGTTCTGGAAATCATCAATTTTTTGGTGTTGATCTGGATTCTCAAACGCTTTCTGTTTAAGCCGGTAAAGGCGGTGGTTAGTCAGCGCCAGGCGGATATTGATAAACAGTTGCTTGAATCCCAGCGGCTGAATGATGAATCGGCTGCACTGAAAGATGAGTATGAAAATCGCCTGGTTAATTGGGAACACCAGTGTCAGCAGGCAAGAGAGGCACTGCGCCGGGAAATTGACTCAGAGCGGGTATCCCAGTTAGATTTATTGAAGCAGTCGATAGAGCAGGAAAAGAAAAAAGCGCAAGTGGTTGAATCTCGCCAGCGTATAGAAGCGATTCGTGATAGTGAACAACAGGCGTTACACCAGAGCGCTCAATTTGCTGCTTCTCTGCTTAGCAGGGCTTCTGGACCTGAGCTGGAGGCTAGGTTACTGGATATTCTGTTGGAGGATTTATCTTCCCTTTCTGAGGAGCAAGCGGCCAGTTTGTTACATCAATGGGGAGTTATGCCTGAAGTAATTGAGGTAAGCAGCGCTTATCCAATACCTGAACAAAAACGGCAAGAGCTGGAAAGCGCCCTGAAGACCGTCAGCCAATTATCCATCCCTGTCCAATATGATGAAAACCCTGAGTTGATCGCTGGTGTGTTTATTTCCATAGGTGCCTGGTGTTTGCGTGCCAATATAAGAGATGATTTAAAAGGGTTTATGGAGTTCGCCTATGTTACCCGATGAAGACGAACTCAAGAGCCCGTTGACCCAGCAGGCGATGTGGCTCAAGGACTATAAACCGGGGCTACGCCTTGAAGAGCGGGGCGTTGTGCTGTCCATCGGAGATGGCATTGCCAGGATCTCAGGGCTTCCTTCGGCGGCGATGAACGATATCTTAACCATGGAGGATGGCAGTCAGGCAATGGTGTTTGACCTGACGGAAGAGCTGGTCAGTGCGGTGCTCTTGCATGAAACCAGCTTATTGACCGCCGGAACCTCCGTACATCATTCCAGTCATTCTTTAAGTGTCCCGGTGGGTGACAATTTGCTTGGCCGGGTTATTGATCCGCTGGGTAGTCCACATGATGGGGAAGCGGCCCCAATCCCATCAGCGTGGATGCGTCTGGATACGTTGTCGCCTCCGATAATCAGCCGTGATTTTGTGAATGCGCCTTTGTATACGGGCATCAAGATCATAGATACCCTAATCCCGATAGGTAAAGGGCAGAGACAGTTGCTTATTGGTGACGAAGGCCTAGGGCGTAGTGCTCTGGCACTTGATACCGTGATTAACCAACGAGGCAGAAATGTGCGGTGTGTTTATGTGCTCATTGGGCAAAGGCGCTCTACGGTCATTAAGACGATTGAGATATTACGAGAGTTTGGTGCGCTTGAATACACCACTGTCGTTGTCGCGGAAGCGAGTAGCTTGCCGGGATTACAGCATATAGCGCCTTTTGCCGGCTGTGCTATCGCTGAGTATTGGATGCAACAGGGGCACGATATTCTTGTTGTCTATGATGACCTCAGTACGCATGCCAAAATCTACCGAGAACTGTCATTGCTTCTGCGTCGTCCTCCCGGGCGGGAAGCTTATCCAGGTGATATTTTTTCAGTCCATGCTGGGTTATTGGAAAGGACTACCTGCCTGAGTCCGTCTCATGGTGGTGGTAGCATGACGGCTTTACCAATCGTTGAAACCAAACAGGGAGAAATCGCCGATTATATTCCGACTAACTTAATATCCATCACTGACGGGCAAATCTATCTGGAACGCGGATTGTTTTCAGCCGGTTTTCGTCCGGCCATTGATATCGCTCGATCGGTTTCTCGTATCGGCGGACAAGCGCAACATCCCAGAATCAAGGAAGAAGCCGGAAGTATGAAATTACACTATCTTCAGTTTCTCGAGCTCGAGAGTTTCACCCGCTTTGGTGCCCGTCTTGAAGCTTCTATGGAGCAAGCGATTCAACGTGGTCTGTTATTAAGAGAGATTCTCAAGCAAGAGCAATTTTCTCCGCTTCACGAGACTTTTCAACTGGCATGGCTTGTCGCTTTTAATGATGGGCATTTCAAGGATTGCGAACGAAAAGAAGTGGCCTCACGTCTCAAACTTCTAGAGCAGGAGGTGAAATCTTCCAGCCTAACCCTGGATAGCCCTAAAGATGAATGGAGTGTAGCGGTCGCTAAATGGTTATCACCTAACAACATACAGGGCAGTAAGTGATGAGCCGACGCCTCGATCTGGACAATCACCATCATAGTCTGAACGAAATTATAAAAATCTTAGATGCGATGAAAATGTTGGCTTACATGGAAACGCATAAGTTGGGTGCATTCCTTGACACTCAACATCAAGCGCTAGATGCCATCAGTTCAGCAGCTAACGATTTTCTTAGTTTTTATCCCGGAACCCAACTAAAAGAGTCTGAAGTCTTCCCTGTTTATCTTTTAATTGGATCTGAACGCGGGTTCTGTGGTGACTTCAATCAGGAACTGGTGAACTATATTGAGCAGGTCTTAACGATTCCTTCCAATGTAAAGCCCACTTTAATTACGGTTGGCCGCAAGCTCTATAACTTAATGCAAGACGATGGTCATGTATATGCGCAGATTGAAGGGCCAAATGTTGTCGAAGAGGTGCCTAACGTTCTCGAACAAACCGTTCAGGTACTGACAAAGATCCAGAGGGAACAGTCGTTGATGGGCTTATACAGCGTTTACCACAGTGGCGAACAGGGGATTATCACAAAAAAACTATTGCCGCCGTTTCAGCAGAAGGATCAACAACCCGCTAATTTTCAGTACCCTCCGGAGCTAAACTTACCGCCAGCAGACTTTTTGCTCAAAGTTGCCGAGCAGTTTCTTTTTACTGCTCTGCATGAAATTGTTTATACCTCTCTGTTAGAGGAAAATCACAATCGAATCATGCATCTTGAAGGCGCGGTTAAACATCTTGAAACTAAAGCGGATGAGTTGACCCAGCAATGCCATATTTTACGCCGAGAAGAGATTACCGAAGAAATTGAAGTAATTTTACTTAATGCCAGTAGTTTTGACGATTTTCCCATTGGTTAAATGCACATGTGGCATCCACGCTTGAGCCTGATATTTGTGTGTCTATAAATAAAAATGCTGTCGAAACGGATAGTGACTGTCATTTCACTTAAGAGGGACGTAAATGATTTCTACAAAACATAAGGTGACACTACTTACGGTAACACCTGCGGTCATGCTGCTCTTTGTCCACCTGGGAGCCTTCGCACAAACCAAGCAAGAGCAGGTGCATCATATGTCGCATCAGGTAATGCCCTTCGACATGTCTAAAACTCTTCATGTGTTCAAAATGACGGATTCAGGTGGCGTCCAAAAGGTTTTGGCGAGGAACACAGAAGAAACTGAACAAATCTTACTTATTCGGCAACATTTAGAGCACGAAGCGCAAATGTTTAAACACGGAAATTATTCAGACCCAACAAAATTACATGGCGCAGACATGCCTGGAATTGCGAAACTTAGCGCTAATTCCTCAAAAGTTAACGTGTCATATTCAGAACTTCCTGAAGGTGCACAGATCACCTTTGAAACTAAAGAGATAAGTATGGTAACCGCAATACATAGATGGTTTGGTGCTCAGCTTTCCGAGCATGGAGCTGATGCAAAATCGGAATGATGGATACAGATAAGGCATAATGCGAGTTTATTTTTAGGTATGTTTAAGTACGCATTAAATTGATTTTAGATACTCGGTCTCTGTTCTCATTGACCAATTCTTGCCTGTTTTTATTATTATCCTAAAGGCTTTTAGCGGGGGAAGTATATTGAAAATCTGTCACCTTTCGGATCTCCACTTGGAATTCGGTTCAATGGAAGTACCTCAATCTGATGCCGATGTGATAGTACTGAGCGGCGATATTCACATAGGGACTCAGGGTATCGATTGGGCTTCGCAATTTGATGTGCCCGTAATATATGTTCTGGGCAACCACGAAGCCTATGGAGCTTCTCTAGATTCACTGATAGGTCAATGCCGCGTTAAAGCGAACCAATATGAGAATGTCCATTTATTAGAAAACGACAGTATCGTTATCGAAGGCGTTCGTTTTCATGGATGCACGTTATGGACAGATTTTTGTCTCGATGGCAGCACCGATGTTTCAATGAAGATAGCAGAAGGTCGAATGAATGACTTTAAGCAAATTCTTTATCATGGAAATGTTTTTACTCCCCAAGATAGCCAAAGTATCCACCGTGAATCGAGACGATGGCTCTATCATTCTGTAAAGCAGTCGCCAGAGCAAAAAAACGTCATTGTTACCCACCATCTTCCATCAAGAAGTCTGATTCAGGTTGAATACCTCGGAAGCCCACTTGCCCCTGCTTTTGCGTCACACTGTGATGAGTTTGAAAGTATTGCGAATAAAATTGCAGTTTGGTGTTACGGGCACAATCATGATTGCAATGAACAAATAGACTTCGGCATAAACTTCCATACAAATCAACGTGGATATGTTGAACATGAGTTAGTTTCTGGTTTTGACCCTCAAAAAATAATTACTATTGATACAAAATGAATCGGGAGCAAGCCTGTGATTATCAAGTGTTGTGACCACACTAAATGACGATCTTCGCTAACGGGTTTTTGCCCCCAAATGGTTTAGTCTAACTGTCACTCGGATTGGTAGATGCTCCCGTTAGTCATACTTTTTGTAATTTGAGTCGCACTTCTCTACTGTTGATGCATACATCTCAAACTGAAGTCATACATACTAATGTCAAATAACCTTGTTTCTTGATGTCACTGTAGTAAGCAAAAGGGACTGTGATGATAAAAATAGATATTAAGTTTTTCGCATTATTAATTTTATTATTAAATACAAGTGCGTGCTCATCCAATAAAAATAGCTATATTTATGACAATTTTATTGACGAGATTATAAACGCAGGTAGCACTGAAAAATTAGTAAGTGCTCTTACAGAGCAGTTGAGTGTTGGTGATGACGCTAATTATTCTGAAATATTGAACGAGTACGCTTCAAAGTATGTCTTTAACGATAAATATAAAGCTCGTTTGAGTCAGGGGTATAGAGAAATTTTTACGCCAGATGAAATGAAGGTATATGTATCAGCGCATAATTCAGAGGCTTGCCGTGCAATGTTGAATTGGGAAACTGCAATCCAAGCAAAATTAGTAAATAAAAATGTCGAAGCGTTAGACAACAATATTACTAAAGAGAAAATAGTAGCCTGCTATTCTTTATTAGAACACTCAACGACGGTAAAACAAAGAGAAGAAATTAAAGCCTTATTATCATCAATCAAAGACGAGTTTGTAAGAAGTACCCATCCTCAACTTGTCGAAATGATTAAAAAGTATAAGCTCATTAAAGGTGTTGTAAATCGTACAAAAAAAGAGATGGAATTCCCGGTTGCTGTAGATGAATTTCAAATTTATTTAGATGTTATAGCTGGCCATAATTACCTAGAAAATGTCTATGTTTATAAAGACACATTTTCAGAAAACGAAATACTAGATATTGATAAAAATGGTTTAAGGGCTCGCGCTTGCGAAACCTCTGACGTACTGAAAATGGGGATTAATGAGCATTACACATGGCTGGATATAAACCACCAACATCTTATGACGTATGTTATTAAAGAAGAAGACTGCTAAAGTCACACGGTATGAGTAGGTTACGCTATAAAGTGTATTTTCCATACTTCAGATAGTGGATGGCAGTGACAATTGCTAACTCACTTTTGCCCAATAACGGCTTAGCTCTAGTCGCGATATCAATGAGTCGCGACATCAACGTCCATGACCAACCGATCTTGTTTGCATTATAAGTGTCCCTATATATTGGTCAGTGACTATCCATTGACCCACTCAACTTAATATTTCATTATGCAGTGAACGACTTATGTGTTTTTCTTGGACGAAATGATGAAAAAATTAATGAAAACTTATTCTTGTATATTTGGTTTGTTGATGGGCGTTTTGGCTATACAAGGCTGCTCGCCTGAAGTTGGAAGCAAAGAATGGTGTGCAGAAATGAAAGAAAAGCCTAAGGGAGACTGGACAGCTACTGAAGCCAATGATTTTACGAAACACGGCATACTCTAAATTAAAAATAAGATCAAAGTCATATGCGGGTGTTAATTGCCCGCTTTTATCCCGGTTACAATTGTATGCTCTCGGACAGGATAAGTCCGTTTCTAAAGGTTACATGATTGTTTATATTGGCGTTGTGGGTCTTGGAATGAAAAAACCTCATCATTCGATGAGGCTTTGGTTAGGGGGCAAAGCTAATTATAACTTTTCTTAAGCGTTCTGCTTACGGTAAAAGTCGCGCATGGTTTTTATAAACAGCGAGCGCACCTTATTGATTGAATGGGTCTTTTTGGTGATCGCCATTATTTCTACATAATAGTGTCTTGTATCTGGGGCGATTGGCACAAGTTCTCCATTATCGACATAGGGCTTGGCGTAGTTTTCTGGCAAGTAACCAATAAATCTGGACGAGAGTATCAACGCCATTCGAGATTCATAGTTATACGCCGTGGCTTTTAAGTTCATTTTAGATAAAGGAGAGTGGAGGAGCTCCTGTGGCTTTAATCCTGCGTAAACGACAGGGAATCCGTTGATGATGTCCTCAGAAAGCTCTTTCTCAGATAGTTTGGCAAGCGGGTTATCTTTGCTGGCATAAAGGTAACAAATATCGGTATAGATGTGTTCGTATTCCAAGCCATCAAGCTCACGGTGAAAAGGGATAAAACCGATATCGGCTTCTTCTTGCAGCACTTTGCGTTCTATTTCCGTCATGCGAGCTACTTCAGCCGTTAGGTAAACTTCTTTGGCGATGCTGGAGAAGTTACGGATCACTTCAGGCATCTTCGCCCTATTATCCAAACTTATGTTATCGCTAAATAGCACTTCTAAGCTGCCAGACGGTTGAATGTCGAGATGGTTAATGGTGTTACGAAAGTCCTCAAGCTCCCCCAGTAACTTTACTGTTGCCTCGTAGACTACGGCGCCTTCTTCCGTTAAAGCAAACCCGGATCGTCCACGACGACATAAGACAAGATTTAATCGAGATTCGAGATTAGATATATGGTTCTTCTCCGCTTAGGTGAGCTTGATATTTGGGTAAAAAGTTGAGTGGGTATCAGGAACCGATGTTTGTCTGATCTTCAACTTAAAATAATCTGTATCTCTTACTCCTCTGGCTCTTCGTCTGAGTAACCCTATAGATACATTGCCAGCCTCAACCCGAGCGTTGGTCAGCTTGTATTTTGCGTAGTTACAGATACCTACTTTTCTTTCTAATATTGAGTCTGCAAAGCTGCTTAGTGACATTATCCGAGTTGACTTTGCTAGACGGCACCAAGCTTCAAGAGCGGCTGTCATGGTCTCGTAACAAGGCTCATCCCATATCGCTTGTAGCTGCTCTTTTAGCATATAAATCACGCACAACGTCTTGTTACTCTCAAGTAAATCGTCGAGTCTGTCAGACTGCTTGTCATCCAATTTCTGTGCATTTTTCAGTAGGAGGAAGAGTGTGCCTTTAAGCATCCTTTTCTCATCGTGCGAGCCAATCCTAAAAGCTTTCGCTCTCTCTTTTCTGATTAAAATGCAGTAGTTTTGCATCACATGGAATCGGTCAAAAACGATGTCTGCATGAGGTAACATTTTTCTTACCGCTGATTGGTAAGCTTGCCCCATATCCATTGATACCGCTTTAATTCCAGCCTTTGTTTCCTCTGATAGTTGCTCGAAAAATGAGATAAGGACTTCTGCTTTTCGTCCATGTTCTACCCAAATTAAATGACCAGAAACAAGGTCGTAAACGACGGTCATATAATCGTGTCGTTTAGCTCTAGCTACTTCATCAACGCCAATGTGGAGTAAGTTCTTTAGTTTCTCGGGTTCTAAAGCTGGCAGGCTTGAACGCAAGTATTCTCTATCGATGTTTTTGACTGTTTCCCACCGAATACCTAAATGCTGAGACACGGCATGTATGCTCATGTGGCGGCATAATCCACTGATAAACTTGCAAAAGCGAGCGGTATAGCGACCTCCTTTAGAGACATAGTCAGTATCTTCAATTAGCCGTCTTCCGTCTTTATCTCTGGTTTTAGCCAGTTCAACTTCTATCGTGCATGGCCGTCCGCTAACAGGCAGATCCTGAAGTCGTCTTTTGACATAGTGGTCTACGGTGCAGGTTGCACCTGTGATTGGATCTTTGACCTTATATCTTCGGTCTCGACGGCAACGAACGAAAACTGATTGGGACACTTCTTCTATTGAACAAGATTCGACACACTGACCTTTAAAGCAAAACAACGAGGAATACAAAGACGACAAAATACACTACAAACTTATAATAAAAATAAGCATTATAAATCATGTGATTATGATAGGTTCATTGATGTTGTTTGACTCATGAAAGCGGAGAAGAGCCGATATATGAATACTGATTGTAGAGCGACTCACGTTGAGCTCAGTTTCTGCAGCGGAAAAACCACCGCAATCAGCGACGACTTTAAAAATTTTCAGTTGTTTTATTTCGTAGTCACCAATGTGACCAATAGGTACGGCGTTTCTGGTCATTGTTTTATGCTCGTAAAACTTTATGTTTATCGAGGAATATTTATATGCCTCAATAGATTGTTATCATTAGGTTAAGTTCCATCGCTATTTTGCGCGATTTGGCTTTTTATATCTTTGACATTGTTAATGTTTATAACAGTAGGAATAGAACTAATGACAGATTTGATCTTATCCCGTGGTTTTATCAATGGGGAGTGGGTTGAAGCGCACGATGGCAAGCAAGTCGATGTAATAAACCCATCCACAGGTGCGTTAATTACTTCTGTCCCTGATATGGGGAAGGAAGAATCGGAAGCCGCTATCATGGCCGCTCATTCAGCATTTAAAGAATGGCGCACTACCACCGCGAAACACCGTGCTGGATTACTTAAAAAGTGGTTCGATTTAATTATCGAAAACGCAGAGCAACTCGCTAAGATACTTACGACAGAGCAAGGTAAGCCATATAAAGAGGCTTATGGTGAAGTGCTTTATGGCGCGTCGTTTATTGAATGGTTTGCCGAAGAAGCGAAGAGAATGTACGGCGATGTGATTCCGTCAGGCAATCCAAACAACCGTTACATGACTATCAAGCAACCTATTGGTGTCGTTACTGCGATTACACCATGGAACTTTCCAGTCGCAATGATCACTCGTAAAGTTGGCCCGGCTTTGGCCGCGGGTTGTACTGTCGTGATTAAGCCGGGTGAAGACACACCGCTATGTGCGTTAGCAATGGTAAAACTTGCCGAGCAAGCGGGTATACCAAAAGGTGTGGTTAACGTTGTGACAACTTCTCGTCCTGCTGAAGTCGGCGATGTATTGTGTTGCCACCCTCTAGTAAGCAAAATCTCTTTCACAGGATCAACGGCTGTTGGAAAACTCATTCTTCGCCAAGCCGCTGATACGGTGAAAAAAGTGTCTTTAGAACTCGGTGGCAACGCGCCATTTATTGTCTTTGATGATGCAGATATTGATAAAGCGGTTTTGGGTGCCGTGATTTCTAAATACCGTAATGCAGGGCAAACCTGTGTCTGTACCAACCGATTCTACATCCATGATGCTGTGTACGATGAGTTTATGGATAAATTCACTTCAGCAGTGAAAGCACTCAAGATAGGTGATGGTTTAGTCGAAGGTACTGAGATCGGTCCGCTAATCAATCAAAAAGCGTTTGAAAAAGTATCGAGTTTGGTAGAAACAGCAATAGAGCAAGGCGCGACGTTAGCGTTAGGTGGCCAGGGGCTGGAGAACGGTCAGCAGTTTTATCAGCCAACCATCTTAACCGATGTGACTGAAGCGATGGATATTGCCCATCAGGAGCTGTTTGGTCCGATTTCAACCATCTTCCGATTTAATGACGAACAGGATGTGATTCGTCGAGCCAACGACACGCCATATGGCTTAGCGGCTTATTTCTATACACGAGATCACAGCCGCGTATGGCGCATGAGTGAAGCGCTTGAGTATGGGATTCTTGGTATCAACGAAGGCATTATTTCGACGGAAGTTGCGCCATTTGGTGGTGTGAAGGAGTCGGGATGTGGGCGTGAAGGTTCTAAATATGGCATTGAAGACTATATGGAAATCAAATACCTATGTCACGGAATTTAACGAGTCCTCCGCTCAGTGTGAGAAACGCTCAGTCTTTATTTTAAATGATTTACCCTAAGCAGTTCTTTTCCATATATTTGATAAAAATATTTTGCAGCACTTCGAGTGCTGCTTTTTTTTGTTTTAAAAACAGGTAATTCGCCATGATGTCGTTATCCCATCTCATTGGTTTGATGGCTGTAAAACTTTAGGTGAAAAAATATGAATTTAACGAATGTGATTAAAACGTAACAATGCTTAACGTGACTGTAACAAGGAGTGACGAGTCACTTCTCATTGTTTCTGGCTGAGTCAGAGCAAAAAATAATCCAAGGAGAAAGTTTATGTTTAAAAACTTAGGAAAGCTGAACAAAGGAAGCCTGGCAAAGATTGTTGCTGCTTGTTCTCTTGCAATTTCAAGCACTTTATTCACGGTTCCTCAAGCGTTTGCAGCTGAACATAATTGGCGTTTTGTAAACCTATACCCGCGTGGTACGGCATACGGTGAAGTGTACAAAGACTTTGCTGATAACATTGAAGCGATGTCAAACGGTCGTATTTCTGTTCAGGTCATGTACTCAGGTGAAGGTGTAGGGCAAACGGGTGTTCTTGGCTCAGTAAAATCAGGCTTGATAACAATGGGCGCTCCTTTCCAGCCAATGCATGCTGGTGAATTCCCAGCAGGTGTTGTGGAAGTTGGTTTGCCAGGTATGACCGATGATGTTGGTGAACTTAGCGCGCTGTTTCATGAAAAAGGCTGGGGAGAAGTCCTGGAAGAAGCATATGACAAGCAAAACCTAGTTTGGCTTGAACCTTACATCCAGCTACCCGTTTATGTCCTAACGAAAGAACCAATCAATTCTATTAAAGATTTTCAAGGTCTGAAGATTCGTGCTCCTGGTGCATACGGCAAATTCTTACGTAATTTGGGCGCATCGCCTGCGTCACTCTCTTACAGCGAAATTTACACCAGTTTAGCAACGGGCGTTATTGATGGCTCGATCGGCAGTAATATTATTGACCACCGTGACGGTAACCACGTTGAAGTAGCGAAATACATGTACCGCCTACCAATTGCTGGCGCGCAAACTTTACCGATTGTGGTTAACAAGGGTGCATGGAACAAACTATCGGATGATTTGAAAGCGATTGTTCGAGCGGCAAGTGCGGTTCATGCCCGTGAGCAGATGACTAAATCTCGTCTTTGGGAATCACAAGCTATCGCAGAAATGGAAGCGAAAGGCATGAAGTGGAGCCCTGAGCCGAGCGAGCAAGACAAAGCGAAATGGAACGAAAGTGCAGGTTCACTTTGGAAAGAATATGCAGATTCTGACAAGTACAGCCAGCGCCTAATTAAGATCGTTCAAGACACCCAATAACGCACTTTAGATGATTTCGCTGGGGGAATCTCTCCGGTTGAATCAGCACTCAAGGGGGAAATACCTTCCCCCTATCTCTTTCACATTGTTATAGGTGATGTCTATGTTGATTAGAGTATTAAAAATCTACTGTCGCGGAATTAATCAGATAATTTATTGGATTGGCCTTTCTGCCTCCATCTTAATGCCTGTTCTCGCTGCTACCGTTGCCTTCGAAGTCTTTTCTCGTTATGTGCTCGGCAGTCCAACTATTTGGGCGTATGACGTTTCACTTTTCTTATTCGGGTATATAGCGGCGTTGGGTGGGGCACTGGCTCAACAAAATAAAGCTCATATTAATGTGGATGTGCTGTACCTGTCGGTATCTAAGCGTGTCCGTTCGTTATTTAACCTTGTGTCTTATTCATTGGCCATATTCTTTCTCTGTGTGGTTTTAATGATGGCACTGGGCAAATTTGAAGAAGCTATCGAGTTTAATTATCGTCGCCAGTCTGAGTGGGCGCCTTCTATGGCACATTTCTGGGTGATGATGATTGTCGCTTGTGGGGCGTTTATCGTGCAGTTTACCAGCGACATTATTCAAGACCTTTACTACCTGGTAACAGGTAAAGCGCTTATCGAACAAGTTCCTGAAGAACGTGAACAAAAAGAGACACTAGTAGACTCAGCGGAGGGCATATGAGTATTGAAGTTCTTACGCTGTTATTGGTCGGTTGTATTCTATTTACCTTTGCTCTAGGTGCCCCAGTCGGCCTTGCTTTGGGCGGAATTGCGATGGGGATAGGTTACCTTACTTGGGGTGAAGGCATCTTCAACCTAGTTCCAACAACCATTGAGAGCAACTTTTTTAGTTTTATTCTGCTGGCCATTCCTCTGTATATCTATATGGGACAATTGCTGACCCGTTCCGGAATTGGCGACGCGATGTTTAACGCCAGTCAAATGGTTATTGGGCGTATTCGCGGCTCACTTGCGGTCAGTGTGATCGGGGTGTGTTCCATGATTGGCGCTATGGTCGGCATTATCGGGGCAGGGATCATGACGTCAGGTAGCATTGCGTTAAAACCAATGCTCGAGCGTGGCTATGATAAAAGGCTGGCTCTTGGTGTCATCATGGCTGGTGGTGGATTGGGAATTTTGATCCCACCAAGCATACCGATGATTATGTACGCAGCGACGACACAAAACTCGGTCGGTCGTATGTTCTTAGCAGCAATCATTCCAGCTCTTATCTCTATCGTTTTGCTGATGTCTTACGTGATCATTAGCTGCAAGCTTAATCCGAAAAAAGCACCGCTAGGCACGGGCAGTGAAAGCAAAATGACGGGTAAAGAGAAATTCACGACGGCACGTGATGGTCTTTTTTCTCTGTTACTGATCGTGGCGGTATTGGGCAGCATTATTACTGGTATTGCTACGCCAACAGAGTCGGGTGCGATCGGGGTTGTTGGCGCGATCATACTTGCGATTGTTTTTAAACGATTCCGTTTCGAGATGTTCAAATCATCAGGGTTTGAAACTGCGATGCTGGTCAGCGTGTCGATGTGGATCATTTTAGGCGCGTCACTATTTAGTAACTTCCACATGTTAAGTGGCGTGCAAAATATGGTGGCGCAAATCACTGAGGATCTGGGCTTACCGCCTTGGGGCGTGATTATCTTAATGCAGGTGATCATGTTACTGCTTGGCTTCATTATTGATGAATTGATCATCGTTTTGATGTGCGCGCCGTTGTTTACACCTATCGTCGTGTCTCTGGGTTATGACCCGATCTGGTTCGGTATTTTGATGATCCTAAACATCGAAATCGCAGTGCAAACGCCGCCTTATGGTTTCGCGCTGTTTTATCTGAAAGGAATTTCACCTCCTGGCGTCAGTATGATGGACATCTATCGCTCGATTCTTCCGTTTATCGCTCTAAAGCTGTGCGTATTGATTCTGTGCATGATGTTCCCTGAAGTGGTGATGTGGTTACCAAACACAGTGATGGGAGTAAATTAATATGAGCCTCAAGCGAATTCTAATGCCAGTTGACCTTTCGTATCCTGATGTAGTGAAAAAAGAGGTCGACATGGCGCTTAAGTTGATAGACGAACAAGGTGTCATAGACATGTTGTATGTCGATGAGGCACGGGTGCATCACAGTATGGTACCGACAGCATCTGGAAGTGCTTTTTCAGCTCAACATCAAAGTGCCTTTGATTGTGTGCAGACGATGTTAGAAACCTACGTGCCAAAACAACATCGTGGCAAAGCGATTGTTCGTAATGGTGTGGTGTTTGATGAAGTGTTGCTGCAAGCCAAATACTCTCAAGTGGATGCCATTGTTATGGCATCTGCAAATCCGAATTTTCGCTCATATTGCTTAGGTTCTAATGCCGCAAAGATAGTTCGCCATTCTCACTGTTCAGTGTTTGTGGTGAAAGGCGATCCTACTTAACGATTCTTCGCGTTTAGCTAACGCATACAACAATAAATAGAAACTAAAGTCGCCAAAGGGAATCATTCCTGGCGGAGGTATATGTACAACTCAAGGAATACAAAAATGACTAACCAACAACTACACGAGAGAAGAAATCAGGTATTTTCTAACGGTATGGGCGCACTTTACCCACTGTATGTTGCCAAAGCTGAAAACGCCCTAATCTGGGATGTGGAAGGCAATAGATATATCGATTTTGCGGCGGGTATTGCGGTAAACAATACGGGTCACGCCAACAAGCGTATTACTGAGGCAGTAAAAGCACAGTTAGATAACTTTTCTCATACCTGCGCTTTGGTGACACCTTATGAATCGTTTGTTGAGTTGGCAGAGAAGTTAACTCAAATCGCACCGGGCGACTCAGAAAAGAAAGCGATTTTCCTGACTACAGGCGCAGAAGCCGTGGAAAACGCGGTAAAAGTGGCTCGTGCACACACTGGTCGTAGCGGCGTGATTGCATTTAAAGGTGCTTTCCATGGTCGTACTAACCTGACGATGGCTCTGACGGGTAAAGTTGCGCCGTACAAAGCGAGTTTTGGTCCGTTCCCTGGCGAAGTTTTCCATGCACCGTACCCGAACGAGTTCCACGGTGTATCTGTAGAACAGAGCTTGCAAGCACTTGAGGACCTATTTGCTTGTGATATCGAAGCAGCACGTGTTGCGGCGATCATTTTCGAGCCAGTACAAGGTGAAGGCGGATTCTACCAAGCGCCAGTTGCCTTCGCGCAAGGCTTACGTGATATCTGTGATAAATATGGAATCATGTTGATTGCAGATGAAATCCAAGCGGGTTTTGCACGTACGGGTAAAATGTTTGCAACTGAGTACTTGGGTATCGAACCAGACATGGTGACCATGGCAAAAGGCATTGCTGGTGGCTTCCCAATTTCAGCCGTGGTTGGTAAAGCTGACGTTATGGACTCAGCACCAGCAGGTGGTCTTGGTGGTACCTATGCAGGCTCTCCGATGGGCTGTGTTGCTGGTCTGGAAGTGTTAAAGATCATTGAAGAAGAGCAGTTGTGTGCAAAAGCGATCGGTATTGGTGAAGTTGTTAATGCACGTATGACGAAGCTACAAGAGACGGTTCCACAAATCGGTCAGGTACGTACGATTGGCGCGATGATGGCAATCGAGTTCACTGATCCAGAATCTGGCAAGCCACTACAAGATCTTACTAAGGCAATCATTAGCAAGGCGCAAGAGAATGGTGTGATATTGCTTTCTTGTGGCGTAAAAGCGAACGTAATTCGTCTACTTCCAGCATTGACCATCGAATCTGAAATACTAAGCGAAGGCTTGGATAAACTAGAGAAAATCATCAAAGAACTGGTTTAAGTTGCTCAAATTTCTGAGCTCTTTTTATTCAGTTCAGGAGAGGCAATAGTATAAAAAAGCCCCATCGTGAGATGGGGCTTGGGTTATGGAGCACGGTATAGACAAGTATTGTAGATTACAACTTTTCCTGGATTCGTTCTGCGTACCAGTTGATGAAATCAATAACACCAAACTCAAAGGTTTCCGAGTAAGGTCCTGGCTCGTAACTTAGCGAGTTGATACCACGTTGGTTCTCTTCGCCAAGTCGACGGTCTTGTTCGTTTGTTGCGTCCCAAACACGACGTAGGTTTTCTGGGTCGTAATCCACACCTTCAATCGCATCTTTGTGAACAAACCACTTAGTCGTTACCATCGATTCTTGCGCTGAGATTGGCAGAACGCGGAATACGATAAAGTGATCACTTTGCATGTGGTTCCACGAGTTAGGCAGGTGCAAAATACGTAAAGAGCCTAACTTATCATTCTTGATGCGACCCAGCATTTTCTTCGAACCAGCCGAACCATCGATGGTCATTACAGACGTCCCTTCTTTCAAAGGCATACGTACCAGGCGGTTTCTGCGACCATATTTTTTATGCTCGTGCGGGATAGATTCTGCATCCCACTCTGCAGCCATACGCTCGTAGTAGTCTAAGAATTCTTTTGGAGCACGTGGATCGTTCGTGTCATCCCACTCCAGAAGTGTGTTTAGCAGTTCTGGGTGGCTACCGCTGCAGTGGTAACATTCACGGTTGTTTTCTAGAACAAGTTTCCAGTTCGCTTTTTCATACATGTTTGATTCAACGGCAAGCTTGGTGTTCTCAACGTCGTACGGTTCCATGTATTCTTCAAGTGTCGCCAGGAACTCATCAAAATCTGATTCTGGTGGCTGTTCACCAAGGCAGATAAAGATAAAGCCACCCGCCGTTTTGCAGTGAACAGGTTTAAGTTTGTGCTTCTGCATATCAAACTCATCGCCCATCTCAGTGCCAGCGAATAGCAAGTTACCTTTCGTATCGTATGTCCACTGGTGATAAGGACAAACTAAGTTGGCCACTTTCCCTCTGTGTTCCAAGCAAATACGAGAGCCGCGGTGACGACACGTATTGTGGAACGCGTTGACTTGTCCATCAGCGTCACGGACGATAAGGACAGGGCTTTGCGCGATCTCTACCGTAAAGTAGTCACCTTTTGACGGTATTTCACTCGTCATGCCAACGAATAACCATTCCTTCTGAAAGATCTCTTCGACATCAATTTTGAATAGAAGTGGATCGTTATATAACGGACGTGGTAGTGAATAATTAATACGACGCTCTTCGAGCATTTTTTTCATTTCTGCTCGTGCTACTTCTAAGCTCGAGTAACTGATGTTGAGAATATCGTTTTGTGTCATTGTCTATCTTCTTCTAGAAAATGTGGACGATACGCCCTACTAGGGGGCTTCCATGCGTTTTTGGCCAACAGCCTTACTAAAAGTGGGTAAATGTTTGGCTCGCAGATATCCTGCCATTATTGGCATGTTAAGAAGTGGTCTAAATGCGACATTGAGTGAGCCTATTTGAGACACGCAATAAACTATTTTCCCTTACGTGACCGTTTTGGATAACTCCGTGTCGTTAATGGATAACTCGAATAGTCAATAATACCCAAAATAAGCACAACCCATGGAGGGAATCCACCAAATACACCGTTGCGGAGAAGCCGGATATGAATACCCCAATGAACTCTCTAGCCACCAGTGGCTCTTTTATACCTGTTGAAACTCAAATTTGGGATAACGGTCGTCACGCAGTTCGTTGCGTAAAAACCATTCAAGAAACTTGGGACACCAAAACATTTTGTTTTATGGCTGAGCAGCCAACCATGTTTTTCTTTAAGCCTGGCCAATTTGTCACGCTTGAGCTTGAAATCGAAGGTGAGCAAGTTTTCCGCTCTTATACCATTTCGAGTTCGCCTTCAGTCCCTTACAGTTTTTCGATCACGGTAAAACGTGTTCCGGGTGGATTTGTATCTAACTGGATCCACGACAATCTGGAAGAAGGTTCTGAACTGGCCGTTCATGGACCAGTTGGGGCATTTAACAGTATTGACTTCCCGGCAGAGAAAGTACTTCTGCTATCTGGTGGGGTAGGTGTAACGCCACTCATGTCTATGGCTCGCTGGATTTATGATACCAATAGCGACGTTGATGTGACGTTCGTGCACAGTGCTCGAACGCCACGCGACATCATCTTCCACCGTGAGCTTGAATTTATGTCATCTCGCATCTCCAACTTTCACTTGCATCTGATTTGTGAGCGTTTGGAGTCAGGACAAAACTGGTCGGGATACCGTGGCTATTTAGATGACATCAAACTATTAATGATCACGCCAGATCTGCATGAACGTGAGATTTTCTGTTGTGGTCCAACGCCATACATGCGCGCGGTAAAATCTATCCTTGTCAAACTAGGTTTCAACATGGATCACTACCATGAAGAGGCATTTGGTGAGGCTCCAGCTGGCGTAGAAGAACAAGCGGTTCAGGATGCTGAAATTGCAGCAGAAGAAGCGGAACTATTGACGGAAAGCGACCTAATCGAAGTCATGTTTACCGAAAGCGACAAGCAAGTTCAGGTTGCGCCGGGTGAAACCGTCCATGCTGCCGCAGCTAAAGCAGGGCTTACTATTCCAAAAGCTTGTGGTATGGGCATTTGTGGCACATGTAAGGTTAAGAAAGTCAGTGGTGATGTTGAAATGAGCCACAACGGTGGTATCACTGATGAAGATGTCGCAGACGGCTACATTCTTTCTTGCTGTAGTGTTCCTAACGGAAACGTTGTTATCGAATGTTAATCAATTAGTAGAAAATTATTACCTTAATTTCAGTGCTTAATTCAAACAATAAGTGGTTATAAATTTAATTTATAAAATTTATTGCGCTCATTTATTTGAATTAAGGACTGAAGCCCTGCGCTCTAAATATCATTGTTAATAAATGTATTAATAATGATATTTTGGAATGTGGACAAGGAGGTGTATATACAAATAGTTATTGATTTTTATCGGGATTTTGGCAGAGCGCGAGCTCTGCTTTTTTTATTTAAAAATAAATTAAATGATGTCGCAAATCCGCAGATTTTGTCGTATTTACGCAAGCGCAATATTACGAATTAATTACTATTGAGTTGTCGATTAGGTTTTCATTGTAACGATTTTGAATTCAATGTCGTGCGGCAAACCTGATGCCTAAACAGGGAAGCGAGATTCCAGTATCAAGGAGAAGATATGTTTAACACTACTCAAAACATCGAAGCGTACGACAGTGAACTATGGTCGGCGATTGTAAAAGAAGAACAGAGACAAGAAGACCACATTGAGCTGATTGCTTCTGAAAACTACACCAGCCCACGAGTGATGCAAGCTCAAGGTAGTAAACTAACCAATAAATACGCTGAGGGTTACCCGGCAAAAAGATACTACGGTGGCTGTAAATTCGTTGATGAAGTAGAAGTATTGGCGATTGAACGTGCAAAACAACTGTTCGGTGCGGAATACGCGAACGTACAACCACACTCAGGGTCACAAGCAAACGCTGCCGTGTACATGGCTCTTTGTGAACCAGGTGACACAGTACTAGGCATGAGCCTTGCTCACGGTGGTCACTTGACTCACGGTTCGCACGTTAACTTTTCAGGCAAAATTTACAACGCTGTTCAATACGGTCTAAACGCTGAAACGGGCGAAATTGACTACGAACAAGTTGAACAACTAGCTCTTGAGCACAAGCCTAAAATGATCGTTGCTGGTTTCTCAGCATACTCACGTGTCGTTGACTGGCAACGCTTCCGCGATATCGCGGACAAAGTTGGCGCTTACCTATTCGTTGATATGGCGCACGTAGCGGGATTAGTTGCAGCTGGTGTTTATCCAAACCCAGTACCTTTCGCGGATGTTGTAGCAACCACAACACACAAAACGCTACGCGGTCCACGCGGTGGTTTGATTGTTTCTCGCGACGCTGAACTAGAGAAAAAGATCAACTCTGCTGTTTTCCCTGGTGGTCAGGGTGGCCCTCTAATGCACGTGATTGCGGCAAAAGCAGTAGCGTTTAAAGAGGCGTTAGAGCCAGAATTCGCTGAATACCAGAAACAAGTTGTGGCTAATGCTCAGGTAATGGCGAAAGTATTTATCGAGCGTGGTTTCGACGTTGTATCGGGTGGTACAGACAACCACTTATTCCTGTTGAGCCTAATCCGTCAGAAGCTGACAGGTAAAGCGGCAGACGCAGCACTTGGCATGGCGGGTATTACCGTAAACAAAAATGCTGTACCGGACGATCCACAATCTCCATTCGTTACTTCAGGCCTGCGCATTGGTACGCCAGTGATTACAACGCGTGGTTTCGGTGAAGCGGAATGTGAAATGCTAGCAGGTTGGATCTCAGACATTCTTGATGTCCTTGATGACCCGCAAGCGCTGGCAAGCACGATTGAAGTCGTAGGAAGCAAAGTGCAGTCACTATGCCGTGATTTCCCTGCATACCAATAGAAAACGGTATTTGACTTTAGCTGAAATGAAGGAATAGACAAATGCAGCATTATTCAGGTTTTGGTCTACTTAAACACTCTCTTTCCCATCACGAAAATTGGCAAAGTGTCTGGCGCAATCCTACGCCTAAGAAAAAGTATGACGTCATTATTATTGGTGGCGGTGGTCATGGACTAGCGACCGCCTACTACTTGGCAAAAGAACATGGCATTACTAACGTTGCTGTCATTGAAAAAGGTTATTTAGGTGGTGGTAATACCGCGCGTAATACAACCATCGTTCGTTCTAACTACTTGTGGGATGAAGCTGCATTTCTATACGAACACTCGCTGAAATTATGGGATGGCTTATCACAAGACCTGAACTACAACGTGATGTTCTCTCGTCGTGGCTGTCTCAATCTGGGACACACGCTGCAAGACATGCGTGATATCGAACGTCGTGTTGCAGCAAACCGTCTGAACGGTATCCAAGGTGAAGTACTTGATACACAACAGGTTAAAGAACTTGTTCCGCATATGGATTGTTCTGAGAACACTCGTTACCCAATCCTTGGTGCGTCATGGCAGGCAAACGCTGGTGTTGCGCGTCACGATGCCGTTGCATGGGGCTTTGCTCGCGGTGCAGACAGCATGGGTGTTGATCTGATTCAGCAAACTGAAGTGGTCGACATGATTATCGAAGATGGCGCGATTGTTGGTGTGAAAACGAACCGTTACGGCAACATCATGGCTGACAAAGTGGGTTGTGTGGTTGCAGGTAACTCAGGCGTGCTAGCGAAAATGGCTGGCTTCGAAATGCCATTAGAGTCTCACCCTCTGCAAGCGTTGGTATCAGAGCCGATTAAACCAATTCTGGACACCGTTGTGATGTCGAACCACGTACACGGTTACGTCAGCCAATCAGACAAGGGTGACTTGGTTATCGGTGCAGGTATCGATGGCTACAACGGTTACGGTCAGCGCGGTTCTTACTCGACGATTGAGCATACCGTACAAGCGATTGTTGAAATGTTCCCAATCTTCTCCCGTGTACGCATGAACCGTCAGTGGGGTGGCATTGTTGATACAACAGCGGACGCTTGTCCAATCATGACCAAAACACCGGTTGAAAACTTATTCTTCAACTGTGGTTGGGGTACGGGTGGATTTAAAGCGACTCCAGGGTCAGGCAACGTATTCGCAGCCAGCTTGGCTAAAGGCGAAATGCATGAACTGGCTAAACCTTTCTCAATGTTCCGCTTCAACAATGGTGCATTGATCGACGAACACGGTGCTGCGGGCGTAGCGCACTAACAGGAGAAGAATTATGTTTCTGATTTATTGCCCTCACTGCTGTGAGTATCGCGAAGAAGAAGAGTTCCACCCAAAAGGTCAGGCTCACATTACACGTCCAGTCGATGCGGACAGCTGCACAGATGAAGAATGGGGCCAATACCTATTCTTCCGTAAGAACCCAAGAGGCCTTCACCACGAAATGTGGGTGCACTCAGCGGGGTGTCGCAAGTTTTTCAATATGACGCGCGATACACAGACTTACGAAATTAAAGAAGTCTACAAGATTGGAGAGCAACCTTCACTGGCTGCAGAGTAAGGAGTGTTAAGGATGACACAAGTAAATCGTATTTCATCACAAAGTCGAGTTGACCAGTCGAAGTCAATCAATTTTGAATTCAATGGTAAGTCGTACCCAGGCTACGCGGGTGACACACTGGCTTCAGCGCTATTGGCAAATGGTGTTGATGTTGTTGGCCGTAGTTTTAAATACAGTCGTCCTCGCGGCATCATCGCAGCAGGTGCAGAAGAGCCAAATGCAATCTTCCAGCTTGGTGCGACAGAAGCGACGCAGGTTCCTAACATTCGTGCGACTCAGCAAGAGCTTTACGATGGTCTTGTTTGTCAGTCAACCAATGGCTGGCCGAATGTTGATAAAGATGTAATGGGCGTTTTAGGTAAAGTCGGCGGCGGCATGATGCCTCCAGGCTTTTACTACAAAACCTTCATGTACCCAAAATCAATGTGGGAAACCTACGAAAAATACATTCGTAGCGCTGCGGGATTAGGTCGCTCACCACTAGAGAACGACCCTGACCGTTACGAAAATATCAACCAACACTGCGACGTTTTAGTCGTTGGTGCTGGCCCTGCAGGTCTAATGGCTGCATTGACAGCAGCACGCAGCGGTGCTCGCGTAATTCTTGCAGACGAACAAAGTGAGATGGGCGGCAACCTACTAAACACTAAAGAACAAGTAGATAACCGACCAGCGACTCAGTGGGTGCAAGAGGTTCTGGCTGAGCTGGAAGCATGTCCGGAAGTGAAGTTACTACCTCGCTCGACTGTGAACGGCTACCATGACCATAACTTCTTAACTATCCACGAGCGTTGTACTGATCACCTGACGGATCTTGCGCCTAAGCATACTGCTCGCCAGCGTTTGCATCGCGTTCGTGCGAAATGGGTGGTATTGGCATCAGGTTCTCACGAGCGTCCACTTGTATTTGGAAACAACGATTTACCAGGCAGCATGCTTTGTAGCGCTGTATCTACATACATAAACCGCTACTCAGTGGTACCAGGTCAAAGCCTTGTGGTTATGACGACGAACGACAGTGGCTACCAGACAGCATTGGATTGGCATAGCGCAGGTCGTAAAGTTAAAGCGGTTGTTGATACCCGAGCAAATGCGGACAGTGCAATCATCCAGAGCGTGATTAAAGCGGGAATCCGTGTCATCAAAGGCTCTGCGGTTGTTGAAGCGCTGGGAAGCAAACGTGTGACTGGGGTACGTATTAATAAACTCGATGCGAGCGGTAAGAAAGTTGAAGGCTCAAGCGAGACAATTCAAGTAGATACGGTTGCAACATCTGGCGGCTACAGCCCAGCAGTGCACCTATCTTGTCACACTGGCAGCCGTCCAGTATGGAACGAAGAAGTTATCGGTTTTGTTCCAGGTGAAACAAAACAGAAGCAATTGATTGCAGGTGCGATTAACGGCAATTTCACCACTAAAGGTGCGATGCAAGAGGGTATTGAAGCGGGTAATAAAGCGATTCAAGAACTAGGTCTGAGTGCAGTGGATGTTACGCTTCCAAAGACTAATGAGTTACCAGTCGCGAAACCAATGGCATTGTTCCATATTCCGCACCCTAAAAAGACGTCGAAAGCACCGAAACAGTTTGTGGATTTCCAAAACGATGTAACAGCGGCTGGTATTGAACTGGCATGTCGTGAAGGTTTTGAGTCAATCGAACACGTTAAACGTTACACAGCGATGGGCTTTGGTACTGACCAAGGTAAGCTAGGTAACATTAACGGTATGGCTATCGCCGCGAACGCGCTGAACAAGTCAATTCCAGAAACAGGTACGACGATTTTCCGTCCAAACTACACGCCGGTTACCTTTGGCGCGATTGCGGGACGTAACTGTAAAGAGTTGTTTGACCCTAAACGTTACACCGCAATGCATCAGTGGCACTTAGACAATGGCGCATTGTTTGAAGATGTTGGTCAATGGAAACGTCCATGGTACTTCCCTAAAGCGGCAGAGACCATGCAACAAGCTCTCGACCGTGAGTGTCTCGCAGTACGTAACTCTGTCGGCATTCTGGACGCATCAACACTTGGCAAGATCGATATTCAAGGTAAAGACGCGCGTGAATTCTTAGGCCGTATTTACAGCAACGCTTGGGCAAAACTGCCAGTTGGTAAATGTCGCTACGGTTTGATGTGTGGTGAAGACGGTATGGTGTTCGACGATGGTGTTACGTCATGTCTTGGCGAAAACCACTTCTTAATGACTACCACAACTGGCGGTGCTGCACGCGTACTTGAGTGGCTTGAGCTTTACCATCAAACAGAATGGCCGGAACTGGAAGTGTACTTTACTTCGGTTACCGATCACTGGGCGACAGCAACAATTTCAGGTCCAAACAGCCGCAAGCTGCTCCAAGAGCTGACAGATTGCGACCTAAGCAAAGATAACTTCGCGTTTATGGACTGGAAACAAGCTACGGTTGCTGGTGTACCAGCGCGTATCTTCCGTATCTCTTTCACTGGCGAACTGTCATTCGAAATCAACGTTCAGGCAAACTACGGCCTACACGTTTGGAGGAAGTTGATGGAACACGGTGCGAAATACGACATCACGCCTTACGGTACTGAAACTATGCACATCTTGCGTGCAGAAAAAGGTTTCATTATCGCAGGTCAGGATACAGACGGAAGTGTTCACCCTTACGATTTAGGTATGGGATGGTGTGTCGCGAACAGCAAATCATTCAGCTTTATCGGTAAACGAGGCATGGCACGTGAAGACTGTGTAAGAGAAAACCGTAAACAACTGGTTGGCTTGAAAACCATCGACCCGAATGTCGTTATTCCTGAAGGTTCACAAGGTGTTCTCGATCCAAATGCGCCGATTCCTGTGCCAATGGTTGGACATATTACGTCTAGCTACTGGAGTGCAAACCTGAATCGCAGTATCGCGATGGGCTTTGTAAAAGGTGGTCTGGACCGCATGGGCGAAAAGGTTTACTACCCACAAGTAGACGGTAGCGTGATTGAAGCTGAAATCTGCAGCACTGTATTTTTGGATCCAAAGGGAGAGCGCCAAAATGTCTGATACAACATTGATTGAACAAGAAAACAAACAACCATTGGTTGACCTAATGAACCAGGTTCCTGGTGGAGAAATTTTCGGTGAATCTCCTTTGCATCATGCAGAGTTCGATAAATTGGCAAGTATGCCGCCAGATCGTCAAGGTGTGGTTCTTAAAGAAGTGAAGTTGATGGGGCATCTAACATTACGATGCAACCCAGAAAATGAAGAAATGGTCAAAACAGTGTCTTCAATTCTTGGCTTCTCATTGCCACTTGAACCGTTGACATCAACGTCTAAAGGCGATTTTTCCGCTCGTTGGTTAGCGCCGGATGAATGGTTGATTACGGTTCCAGGACTAGCAGCATTTGACGTGGAATCAGCGTTTCGTGAGCAAATGAAGGGTCATTACTCTCTGGTTAACGGTAGCGGCGGTTCAACGATTCTAGAGCTCTCTGGTACTCATGCTGTTGATGTTCTGAAAAAGTCGACGCCGATTGATGTTCACTTGAAGGAATTCCCAGTTGGCAAAGTTGTGTCAACCGTATTTGCGAAAAGTGGCGCGATCATTCGCCGCCTTGAAGAAGATAAGTTCGAGTTGGTTGTTCGCCGTAGCTTCTCTGACTACCTATGGTTGTGGATTCAAGATGCAAGCCTAGAGTTTGGTCTGTCGATCGCTAAGTAAAGCGCTAGCTAAGTTGTAATCGAGCCGGTACGGGATGTACCGGCTATACCATGAGTAGAGGGAACTATGGAAAATTCAACACAAACTTGGATTCTTACCGCACATTGTCCGAGTGTAAGCGGCACTGTTGACGTCGTTACGCGTTATTTGGCGAGCGTTGGTCATTACATCAATGAAATCCAGTCTTTTGATGACAGAGCAACAGGGCAGTTTTTTATTCGTATTGAGTTTATTCCTGCTGAACCAGATTTTGATCCGCAGCAATTTGACTCAGAGTTTGGTGTAAGAGCGAAAGATTTCTCAATGGAGTGGAATCTGACCGCTTCTGGTCAACGCATGCGTATGGCTATCCTGGTTTCAAAATATGATCACTGTCTGAACGATTTGCTTTATCGCTATCGTACTGGTCAGTTAAATGTTGAAGTGCCGGTTATCATCTCAAACCATCCAGATTTGGAAGACTTGGCGAAGTGGCACGGTATTCCTTACCACCATCTGCCGATTACTCCCGAGACCAAGCCAGAGCAGGAAGCGGAAATTGTTCGCTTGTTAGATGAATACGACATCGAATTGGTCGTACTGGCGCGCTACATGCAGATTCTTTCTCCTTGGCTTTGTGAACGCTTAAGTGGACGCGCAATCAATATCCATCACTCCCTGTTACCAGGCTTTAAAGGTGCACGTCCGTACCACCAAGCATGGGAAAAAGGCGTGAAGATGGTAGGTGCAACGGCTCACTACGTAAACAACGATTTGGACGAAGGTCCGATCATCTCTCAAGGGCTTCAGGAAGTAGGGCATGCTCACTATCCAGAAGATTTGATTGCTAAAGGTCAGGATGTTGAACGAATCACGTTGTTTAATGCTGTAAAACATCATGTTGAGAGACGGGTATTTTTATCCGGTACTCGCACAATTATTCTAAGCCATTGATAGGAGTAGCAAGGGATGTCTATCAGTGTTTTCGATTTGTTTAAAATTGGCGTTGGGCCATCAAGTTCCCATACTGTTGGACCTATGGTTGCCGCCAATCGATTTGCCAATGAGTTAGATGAGTTAAATTTCTTAGAATCGACTCAGCGAATCGTGGTTAAGTTAATGGGCTCCTTGAGTGCGACTGGCGTTGGCCATGGTACGGATTCTGCCATCGTCGTTGGCCTAATGGGAGAGCTACCGGACACCGTTGATACGGCAACGATCCCTGTCATCACACAGGAATTAAAGCAAGGTGGTGACTTATGGCTAAAACGTAAAAAGCTGGTCCCTTTTGACTGGTCAAACGACATGAAGTTCTTGCGTGAAGTGCACCCTTATCACCCGAACGCAATGGAACTCATCGCCATCGACGAATCCGGTCATACGCTATACCGAAACGTTTATTTTTCTGTGGGCGGTGGCTTCATTTTAGATAAGAAAGAAGCGCTGTCTGAGACCTCTTCAGCGGATTCTGTCGCGCTTCCTTATGATTTCAATAGTGGTGAAGAACTTCTCCAGCTATGCCAGAAAAACCAAATGAGTATCAGTGAACTGATGCTGGAAAATGAAAAGGTTTGGCGTTCAGAACAGGAGATCCGAGACGGCTTGCTTAATATCTGGTACGCAATGAAGTCTTGTATTTCTAACGGCCTCAGTGCTGAGGGCGTGTTACCAGGCGGGCTAAACGTTAAACGCCGTGCGAAGAAACTATTCGACTCCCTCGTTTATTGTGCCAACCCGAATGTCATTAGCTCCACACTTAGCGGCATGGATTGGGTCAATTTATACGCTCTGGCCGTTAACGAGGAAAACGCGGCTGGTGGCCGAATGGTAACGGCACCGACGAACGGTGCGGCGGGCATTATCCCAGCAGTGTTAATGTATTTTAAAGAATTTACTCCAAATTGTTCCGACGAACAGGTGGTCGATTATCTTTTGACTGCAGCAGCGATAGGTATTTTGTGTAAGAAAAATGCGTCAATCTCCGGAGCAGAAGTCGGTTGTCAGGGTGAGGTGGGCTCAGCGTGTGCAATGGCTGCTGCGGGTGTTTGTGCCGTTCTTGGCGGAACGCCGCTGCAAGTAGAAAATGCAGCCGAAATCGGCTTGGAGCACAACTTGGGATTGACCTGTGATCCGGTTGGCGGACTTGTTCAGGTGCCTTGCATCGAACGTAATGCGATCGCTGCAATGAAGGCCATCAATGCAGCTCAAATGGCATTGCGTGGTGACGGAGAGCACTTTGTGTCTCTGGATAAAGTTATCAAAACAATGCGCGATACTGGCCTGGATATGCAGGATAAATACAAAGAAACATCAACAGGTGGCTTAGCTGTTAATGTGATTGAGTGTTGATATTTTCTATCTCTCGTCCTTGGTGTTGACACTCACTTACTAAGCCAAAGAAGACACAGCGGGCTCTGTGTCTTCTTTTTTTATTGCTAGCTTCCATTTTTATTGGAACTTGACTGGTTAGCGTGTCGAATGAGTGGAGTTTTTATTCTTCATGGTTTGGCGCAGTTGAGTCGGTGTGTAACCAAAAAAGTCTTTAAAACAGTTACTGAAGTGACTACTGCTGACAAAACCACAGCTCAAGCCAATCTGAATAATTGGCTCTTTATTATTTTCCAACTCTTTATGAGCCGCTAACAGACGTAGCTTTAGGTAATACCTTGACGGTGAAATATCTAAATGGGTTTGAAATAGCCGCTCCAACTGTCTGCGTGACATCGATAAAAATCGTGCGAGCTCATCAGGTGTCAGGGGCTCTTCAATGTTGTTTTCCATTAATACAATTGCGTCTTCCAGCGCCTCGGGGCGGGCTAGGGTATCCACCGTTGGTTTGTTCGCCTGGCTGTGTAATATTGCTTGCCTTCCCTCAGATGCTTGATCACAGCTTAAGATCTCGCGTACAGCACGTACTAACTGTTTATCAAACTTGGCCTCAACGATACTCAGCATCATTTCCATCGCACTGTTTGGTCCCGCGCAACTAGCGCGATTGTCCGAGACTTCATACGTATGGGAGGATAATTCCAGCGTAGGGAAAGTGGTATGAATAAACTGATGACTGTTAGGGTGCACAGCGGAAGCGGTATTTTCTTCAATGGCGTTTGCATGGGCTAATGCAATGGTCCCATTCCAAATACTGCCTAGATTGATCTTTTGATTGCAGGCAGAGGTCAGGCATTCCGTAAGCGGCTGGGATGCTTGCGTACTGCAACGATAACCACCACACACAAACAGCCAATCCAGCGAGCCTCTTTTGTGTAGATTTAGCGATTCAACCGTTGCATCTGTTGCGATATCGATGCCTATATCACTCAATACTTTACGCGAATCGATACCAAAGGTTTGAATCTGAAATAAGCTGGTTTCATGGACTAGGTTTGCCGTAATAAGCGCATCCATGGCAGCAGTAAATGCCATAAGAGAAAAATGTGGTTGGAGAATAAAACCGATTCTGATTGGCTCAGGACAAGGATTACGCTCAATAGATTGCGGCTTTTTTTCCTGCATTTACTTCTCACTTTCTCGTAGGTTGGGGCATACGCTTGGATATGGATATTATTCCTATATTTAGGCATAAATATCTCCCGACGGCTAATCACTTTGACTGAGATTGTGAAGGTGTGTGAATGGGAGAGGAACTGGTGGCTTCTTTTCTGATTTACCTCGTGACTTTAGGTGTTATACCACGGCTAAGTGAATAGCTAGCAACCCTTTGCTTTTTGTGCGCAGACTACACTATATGAATGATTATCGTTGAGCCTCGCTTAATCTGAAGCCCCCGTGATTACTATCGAGCAAGGATAAAAGATTATCGGGCAAGAACTGTGATCTCTAAGTGTATAAGGTGATAGTGATGACTTGTGACTGATAGTCATCCTAAATTAGCAATAGAGAATAAAAGGATATTGTGACATGAAAACAATTGGGTACGCGGCACAATCAGAAAATACGGATCTTGTACCATATCATTTCGAACGCAGAGAGTTACGTCCAAATGATGTCGCGATTGAAATAACCTATTGTGGTGTATGCCACTCAGATTTACATACCGTTAATGGTGACTGGGGGCCTCAACCATATCCACTGGTTCCTGGCCACGAAATTGTTGGTATCGTTACCTCGGTAGGTGCAAAAGCATCTCGATACAAAGTAGGTGACCGAGTTGCCGTCGGTTGTATGGTGGACAGTTGTCAGGAATGCGACCACTGCCACGACAGCGAAGAACAGTACTGCCGCAATGGCATGACGCCGACTTACGGTGCACCAGATCGTCATACCGGTGAAATCACTCAAGGTGGTTACTCTAAACACATCGTGGTTCGTGAAGAGTTTGTATTAAGCATTCCAGACTCGTTGGATATGTCTCGTACCGCGCCAATTCTTTGTGCAGGTATTACAACATACTCACCATTACGTACTTGGAACGTAACTGAAGGTTCGCGAGTTGGCGTCATTGGTTTGGGCGGTCTGGGTCATATGGCAGTTAAACTTGCTGTGGCAATGGGTGCTGAAGTGACGGTAATCAGCCGTACAACAAGCAAGGAAGAACAAGCAAAAGCATTGGGAGCTAAAGCTATCCTGGCGTCAACAGACGAGCAGGCAATGCAAGCTGCGGCTTCTTCGTTCGATCTCATCATCGATACAGTACCAACCAAGCATGATGTCAATCTATACACGCCATTGTTGGATCTAGACGGATCACTTGTCATTGTTGGTCAGGTTGGTCCATTAGACGAGCTAATGAGCGTGCCTCTAGTATTTGGTCGTCGTCGCGTTGCTGGTTCGTTGATCGGCGGTATCGCTGAAACGCAAGAACTTCTGGATTTTTGTGCTGATCATGACATCTACCCAGAATGTGAAATGATCAAAATGAATGAAATTAACGATGCATTTAAGCAGCTCGCTTCTGGTGATTTAGCGCATAGATTTGTTATCGATATGTCTTCTCTGGCGTAGTCATACGATTAGCAGAAAGTGAATAAAAATGAGGGATCTGAGTTTGACTCAGGTCCCTTTTTAATGGAGAAAATTCAATTCGCTTCTCCATACCCATCTTTTTCCTGTTTCTTAGTACTCATGAGTTATTACTCATTCAGAGCTAACTGTCACTAAGTGGTATCGTTTACAATTTTGGCGTATTTACAATTTACTATGTAAGTTGACGCTTCTTGATTATCTTAGAGCTGTGACCAATTAAAGTTTTAATAATCTTTTTATTTTTAGATTATGCGTGTTTTTTTTTCCACGATTAAACAGTGCTTTTATTTGTGGAAACGTTTACACTAATTTGAGTTTGATCACGGATCTAAATCGGTTTTGGTTGATAGAATTTTAATCAGCGAAGAATTGGGCGTATCGACTTGGTGTGAATAACGCTGGCTCAGTGAGCATCAGGTCCGGTAACGAGCAGGAAGCAGCAACAGTGGAGAAGTAAAAGTGAGAGTACTTGTCACAGGTGGTATGGGTTACATCGGAAGTCACACATGCGTTCAGATGATTGAGGCGGGCATGGAGCCCATCATTGTCGATAACTTGTGTAACGCCAAAACAGAAGTATTGAGCCGTATTGAAGCGCTAACTGGCAAACAGCCAACTTTTTATCAAGGCGATATTCGTGATGAAGCGTTTTTGCATTCGGTATTCGCTGAGCATGATATCCAAGCGGTCATTCACTTTGCAGGTCTGAAAGCGGTAGGTGAGTCAGTCGTCAAGCCATTGGAATATTACGATAACAATGTCAATGGCTCATTGGTGTTGGCGCGTAGTATGCGTAAAGCGGGTGTGAAGAGCATCGTATTCAGTTCCTCTGCAACCGTCTACGGCGATCCAGAAATCGTTCCGATCACAGAAGACTCACCAACAGGTGCAACCACTAACCCATACGGTAGTAGTAAACACATGGTGGAAGCGTGTTTGAGTGATTTGTTTAATGCTGAAAGCGATTGGAGCATCACTTTGCTGCGCTACTTCAACCCTGTCGGCGCGCACCCATCGGGCACCATGGGTGAAGATCCACAAGGCATTCCAAACAACTTGATGCCGTTCATTGCACAAGTGGCGGTTGGTCGTCGTGAAAAGCTCTCGGTATTTGGGAACGACTACCCAACGCCGGACGGTACAGGTGTGCGTGATTACATCCATGTAATGGATCTGGCTGATGGCCATATTGCGGCATTGAAATCTGTGGGTGAGAAAGAGGGTTTGCATATTTACAACCTGGGTACAGGTAAAGGTTCTAGTGTACTTGAAATGGTAGAAGCTTTCGGTGCCGCTTGCGGTAAACCTGTGCCTTATGAGCTATGCCCGCGTCGTTCGGGTGATATCGCCGAATGTTGGGCGAGCACAGACAAGGTAGAGCGAGAGCTTGGTTGGAAAGCAACACGCAGCGTTGCTGAAATGACTGCCGATACTTGGAATTGGCAATCAAATAACCCACAAGGTTACTAATTTTCATCCGGTGCAGTACATCGGACTAGTAAGAAGAATCAGTTGAGTAAGTAAAATGTCGAACGTTGAATTTAACCCAGTGGATCACCCACACCGCCGTTACAACCCACTAACGGGTCAATGGATTTTAGTTTCACCACACCGTGCAAAACGTCCTTGGAGTGGGGCGGATGAGAAAGCGGCGATTGATGAGTTACCAAGCTACGATGAGAAGTGTTTCCTGTGTCCGACAAATGAGCGTATCTCTGGCGATGCTAACCCAGATTATCAGGGCACGTACGTGTTTAATAACGACTTCGCTGCTCTGATGGTGGATTCACCAGATGCGCCAGAATCAGACAACCCACTATTCAAAACCCAAGGTGTACGCGGTTTGAGCCGAGTGATTTGTTTCTGTCCTGACCACAGCAAAACCTTACCTGAACTACCGGTAGACAAAATCCGTGGCGTGATTGATACGTGGAACGAGCAAATTGAAGAGCTAGGTAAAGATTACGTTTGGGTTCAGGCGTTTGAGAATAAGGGTGAAACCATGGGCTGTTCTCAGCCTCACCCACATGGTCAAATCTGGGCGAACAGTTTCTTACCAAATGAGATTGAACGTAAAGAGCAAAACCTAAAGGCTTACTACCAGGAACATGGTAGCAACCTGCTGGTGGATTACGTTCAAGCTGAGCTAAAAGATGGCTCCCGTATCGTCGTTGAAACCGAGCATTGGTTGGCGGTTGTCCCTTACTGGGCGGCGTGGCCATTCGAAACCATGCTGCTACCCAAAACACACATTCGCCGTATGAGCGAGTTAAGTAATGAGCAGCGTGACGATCTTGCTGTTGCTATTAAAAAGCTGACCAGCCGTTATGACAATCTATTCCAATGTTCTTTCCCTTACTCAATGGGTTGGCACTACGCCCCTTTCTTTGAACAAGGCACAGATGTAGACCATTGGCAGCTTCACGCATTGTTCTACCCGCCACTTTTACGTAGCGCGACAGTTCGTAAGTTTATGGTGGGTTACGAAATGCTGGCCGAAAGTCAACGCGACTTAACCGCAGAGCAAGCGGCACAGCGTCTGCGTGATCTAAGTGATTTGCACTACAAAGAACAGTAACCCCGTCATATTTGAAACCGCAGCGTTGTTGCCTGCATAAATCCACCGGATCGCCGGCCGCCCTAATCACATAGGAAATCTATGCTCATAGGGCTGAATTTACTTGTCGCCTAGCTGCAATTCCAAATATTTAGGGCTTAACAAAATTTTCTCGGACTATCTGCCAGTTAAAGAGAAATTGAAAAGAATTTATGAGATTAGGAATTCAATATGTCTGATTTAATCCAAAATGTGAATGCGTCTTTTGAGAACGTGTTGGGCTATGCGCCAAGCCATATTATCCAAGCGCCTGGTCGTGTAAACCTGATTGGTGAACACACCGACTACAACGATGGTTTTGTACTGCCATGTGCAATTAACTATCAGACGGTTGTTGCGGCAGCAAAGCGTGACGACAACCTAGTACGCGTAATATCGGTTGATTACGCCAACGCGATTGATGAATTCGATATCACTCAAGAAATCACATACCAAGAAGACAAAATGTGGGCAAACTACATTCGCGGTGTCGTGAAGTGTCTGTTGGCTCGTGGCTACCAGTTTACCGGTGCTGATATCTCTGTCAGCGGCAATGTTCCTCAAGGTGCGGGGTTGAGCTCATCAGCGGCACTGGAAGTCGTGATTGGTCAGACGTTCAAAGTGCTCTTCAACCTGGAAATAAGCCAGTCGGAAATCGCATTAAATGGTCAGCAAGCCGAGAACGAATTTGTTGGTTGTAACTGCGGCATCATGGATCAAATGATTTCGGCAGAAGGCCGTGAAAACCACGCCATGTTATTGGACTGCCGCAGCCTGGAAACAGAAGCGGTTTCTATGCCAGAGGACATGGCAGTCGTGATCATCAACTCGAATAAAAAACGTGGCTTGGTAGACAGCGAATACAACACTCGTCGTGAACAGTGTGAAGAAGCGGCACGAATCTTTGGTGTTAAAGCTCTACGCGATGTCACCATTGAGCAGTTCAACGAGAAAGTTTCTGAGTTGGATGAATTGGTGGCAAAACGTGCGCATCACGTGATCACTGAAAACGATCGCACAGTCGAAGCGGCAAAAGCGCTCCGTTCGCATGATATTAAACGAATGAGTGAACTGATGGCTCAGTCTCATGCATCAATGCGTGATGATTTCGAAATTACCGTCAAAGAAATCGACGTCCTAGTTGAGATGGTGAAAGAGGTGATTGGCGAAGAAGGAGGTGTGCGTATGACCGGCGGTGGCTTCGGTGGCTGTATCGTCTCTCTCGTTCCACCTGCATTGGTGGATGAAGTGAAATCGACGGTAGAAGCTAAATATGAAGCTGCGACAGGTTTAAAAGCATCGATTTATGTGTGCAAAGCTAAAGATGGCGCAGGTCTGGTTGAAGCGTTGTAAGTATGTTTTAAGCAGCTAGAGCAAGTGATTCCGCAAACACCGCGATTAACGAGTGTTTTCTAGCCGTTTGCGTTTTAGAGAGCATCTGGGGTGGGCGATATGCCCACTTTTTCATTATTTTATAACGGGTTGAGTAGAAGCAAATTTAAGAGATGTTGGCTTCTTTGAGCGCTTTAATGTCTTTCGATGGTGGCAAACCAAACAAGCGACTGTATTCGCGGCTAAATTGGGAAGGGCTTTCATATCCAACTTTAAATGTTGTTGCCATTGCATCTAAGTTTTCTGTCAGCATCAATCGACGCGCTTCACTGAGTCGCAATTTCTTCTGGAACTGTAATGGCGTCATCGATGTCATTGAACGGAAATGCGTGTAAAAAGCAGATTTACTCATACCACTGTACGCTGCAAGGTCGCCTACGCTTAATGGTTTGACAAAGTTGTTCTTTAGCCAGTCAATGGCTTTGGCGATTTGGTGACTATGGCTACCTGTCGTCACGATTTGGTTTAATCGTGCGCCTTGCTCAGTCATTAATAATCGGTAAAAAATCTCTCGTTTGATTATCGGAGCCAAGATCTTAATGTTATCAGGCTCGTCTAGTAGCGTCATAAGGCGAATAAACGCATCTTGTAGCGAGCCTGACAGTTCTCCTACAGCAATACCTTTCTGTGCTTCCTTGCTGGTCTTAAAAGAAAACTCACTATCTACAATGAGTTGGGAAATCTCTTGTAAATCCAGTTCCATTATCAGTCCAAGGTAGGGTTCATCTTCGCTTGCTTCCATTATGTTGGCAGTGATAGGGAGATCAACTGACGAGATCAGGAAATGATTGGCATCATACGTGAAGCTATCGTCACCCAGAAAAACACGCTTTTTTCCTTGGGCAATCAGACAGATGCTTGGGTTGTGAGTGTAGCTGGTTGGTGGTGTAGGCGTTGTCCAGCGACTTAATCTAAGCCCTAGGATTTCAGTATCAAATTGTGTGGTATCACCGGTCCATTTTTGGATTTTTTCAGCAAGGATTGATGCTGCTACGTTTGTGTTTTGTGAATCGTTCATTGCTACTCCACGGGCAACCAAAGGGTTGGACTACTTCTGTCTTCGACTATTTAGTTATAACAGCTATTTTCCTTATGTAAAGATTATTAGGCAATTTGCTATTGATAGTTTCATCACGATTTTTTCGATTGTTCTCTCGGCTTATCATGCACTTATTTTTCGTTTAATTAGTATAAATATTTTATATAACAATCGATTACAGTTTATTTTCTTAGGGTTAAGTATTGGCTAAACCTCCTCTCTAGTTCTCTTGTTAATATTGGTGTTTGGATAATTAGGCAAGTATTGGCAATCATTAGGCTAACGGGTTTTTAAATTTAGGCGTAGATTTAGACATGTTGTTACCGTAAACACAGGCTGCTGTCTTGTTATCCAAAGGGTATCAGGACATTGATTCGCCTTTTGATTCAAACTTCGGAGGAACCATGCAAGAACACTTTTCTGGTAAAGAACAAGCCATCATTCCAATAGCAGCATTCACTGCAAGTGGTGAGCTTGAAAAGCTGAAGATGAGTTTGGTCGAAGGGTTGAATGCTGGCCTCACCATCAGCGAAACCAAAGAAATACTGGTACAGATGTACGCATACACTGGTTTTCCCAGAAGCCTCAACGCGCTTGGGACATTTATGTCTGTTATAGAAGAGCGTAAGCAGCAAGGAATCTTTGATACAGAAGGCGAGCCTTCAAGCCCTCTACCAACAGACGAAAGCAGTTTAAGTTTTGGTACTAAAAACCAAACCCAGTTAGTTGGGCAAGTTGTCTCTGGCCCTTTGTTTGATTTTGCCCCCGAAATTGACCAGTACCTAAAAGCACATCTGTTTGGTGACATTTTCCAGCGTGATGTACTGACATGGAAAGAACGAGAGCTTGCGACGATAGCAGCCTTGGCAAATATGCAGGGTGTTAATGGCCAGCTTCAGGCACATTTTGGTATCAGTTTAAATAATGGTATCACGCCAGCCTTGTTGAAAACGTTTATTGGCGAACTAAAACAGCACTGTGGTGAGGATGTTGCATTAAATGCCGATCAAGTTCTGGATAATATTTTAGGCTAAAGGAAATGAGTAATATTTGCGACGTTTATATTTGGTAGCAAATATTATAATCCAGCATTGAAACACTCCCATTTTACAAATTGATGGGAGATTATCTTAGGAAAGATTGTCAGTGACGTAGTCATCACTTTTTAAAGTTTCGCGTAAGGTGTACTGATCCACTGCCTTTTTGTATTCATTACCTTTTTATTCAGTTATTAGAGTGGCTGGGAGTATATATTTATTTCCTTTCGCTCTACATTAAATAATTTGACGAGTTTTATTAATGTGCCCGCTTGGTTTCCAAGCTATTTACTGTTCATTTATAAGTAAGTACTGGCAATGTTTGCCAACGTTAATTCCTTAATTTCTAAGTTCAGGTGTACCATGACACTATCGAAAACAATCCAAGACCAACTCTGTCAGCAAGAAAAATTATGCGACACCTTCTTTGAAGGTGAGAGACCATTATACGCTGAAGAAAACAAATATCTGCATAAAGTGCGATTTTACCCGGGCGAGTCAGCGTTAAAACATTCGCAAAATATCATGGTTAAACACTGTGAGTTTATGGGTAAATATCCCTTCTGGCATAGCAATGACATCTTGATTGAGCAGAGCCTGTTTACGATATACGCGCGAGCTGCTATCTGGTACTCAGAGAACCTGACGATGAATAACTGCGTGATCGAAGCGCCTAAAATGTTTCGCCGTGTCTCGAATCTTACTATCGAAAATACGAGATTCCCGAATGCGGGAGAAACCTTGTGGATGTGTGATAACGTCAATTTAAACAATGTTGAAATGCGCGGCGCCGACTATGTTTTTATGAACTGTGAAAATGTAGAAATTGATGGCTTCAAGCTACAAGGAAACTACTCGTTCCAAGACGCTAAAAATGTGACTATTCGCAACGCGTATTTGGACTCTAAAGACGCATTTTGGGGCACAGAAAATGTCACGGTATACGACAGCGTCTTAGATGGTGAATATTTAGGTTGGCACTCAAAAAATTTACGCTTGGTTAATTGCACCATTCGCGGTGAGCAGCCGTTGTGTTACGCGCAAGATCTAATCATGGAAAATTGCGTTATGGAAGAGACAGATCTGTGTTTTGAATACGCGACATTGAACGCTGAAATTGTTTCCGACATCATCAGTATCAAGAATCCTTTATCTGGCTCTATTAAAGCACGCTCAATCGGAGAAATTATCTTTGATAAGAAATGCAAGAACCCAGGAGGATGCACAATTGAAACGGAATTTGAGGTGAGAACATAATGCCATCTTTCAACTTTGATCAAATTGTTGAACGACAAGGAACAGGCAGTGTTAAGTGGGATAGCATGGGGAACAGCTCTATTCTTCCGATGTGGGTCGCGGATATGGATTTCCGCACTGCCGAACCTATTGTAAGTGCATTGAAACAACGTGTTGAGCATGGCGTTTTTGGTTACACCAAAGTCCCTGACGCTTATTACGCCGCGGTTATTAACTGGTTCGGTAAAAGACACAACTTTCACATCCAACGTGAGTGGATTCAGTACACGTCAGGCGTAGTTCCTGCGTTATCAGCTATCCTGAAAGCACTGACCAATCCGGGTGATGGCGTTATTGTTCAAACTCCCGCGTATAACTGTTTTTTCAGTTCGATTCGCAATATGGACTGCCACCTTGTTGAAAATCCGCTGGTGAATCGTGATGGTTATTACGAGATGGATTTTGACGATCTTGAACGAAAAGCTTCTCGATCTGATGTGAAGGTTCTGATTCTATGCAATCCCCACAATCCGGTTGGCCGTGCGTGGACACAAGAAGAGTTGACCAGATTGGGTGAGATCTGCTTTAGACATGGTGTCAAAGTGATTAGCGACGAAATCCATTGTGATCTTACGTTTCCGGGAGTTCAACATCAGCCTTTTTCTGCCTTGGGGGATGAGTTTCTTGCTAACACAGTGACGACAAATTCTCCGAGTAAGTCGTTCAATATCGCAGGGCTACAAATCGCCAATATCATCACTGCTGATAAACAGCTACGTGACAAAATCGATCGCGCATTAAATATTCATGAAGTTTGTGATGTGAATCCTTTTGGCGTATCAGCATTAATGGCGGCATACAACGAAAGTGAAGCTTGGCTAGATGCTTTGAGAGAGTATCTTCATCAGAACTATTTGGTTGTCGTTGAATTTGCTAACCAGCACTTACCACGTTTGAGTGTCATCCAGCAAGAAGCCACGTATTTGGCATGGATTGATTGTCGTCAGCTAGATTTGCCTTCCGCAGAAATCGGCGAAAAACTGATAACTGAAGGCGCTCTTATGCTCAATCAGGGCGCGGTTTACGGCACCCAAGGCGAGGGTTACATTCGTCTCAATATGGCTTGCCCGAGAGCGCAGCTACTCGACGGGCTGCAGAGAATGGCACGCGTATTAGGTAACCTCTAATACTGTCACTTAACTAAAAGGGAATCACGACTATGTTGTTAAAGAAGTGGCACAAAACCATTTTATCCACGATTACAGTGTTGCCCGCATTACTTATTAGCCAAATTTGTTTCGCTTCCGGCAACGTGACCGAGAGCGGAGTTATTACCGGGGAGAGTACAATGAAGATTCGTTTTGTATTTGATGATCGCACCGTCACTGCGACGTTAAATGATAGTCTGAGCACACAAGATTTTATCGCCCAACTACCATTAACTTTAGAGTTGGAAGATTACGCCAGTACTGAAAAAATAGCCTACCTACCATCGAAGTTAACTAAAGAAGGGGCGCCAGCTGGCGTGAGTTCTAAAGCGGGAGACATTTCTTACTACGCGCCTTGGGGTAACTTAGTCGTGTTTTATAAAAACTTTGGTTATGCATCTGGATTGATTAACCTCGGTAAAGTTGACGGCGATTTATCGCGCTTTACTTCTGGTGGCTCAATGAAAGTCACTATAGAGGTTATTGAATAATACATTGGATTTTGTAAATAAAGGCCTGTTAATCAAAAAGATTAACAGGCATTTCTACGTTAATAAGCGGGCCGAGATAAAAATGAAATTACGCCTGATTATTACTATTTAATTAAATAGACGATTTTTACTTCTACATTTAAATGACTAGCTAGTATAAATAACGATTAATTGTTTATTGAGTGGTTTTTATATTTTAATAGTCAAGTCAATCTTCGTGTTATTGTTGTTTCCAATTGTAACATGATGTTTTTATTTATATCTCAATTCTAGCGGATTTGGCCTAATAGAAGATTAGGCAATAATTAAACTCTTCTAGGCAAAGTAGTATGCAGATTTTGCGATAACTTTATATTTAGAGAGTGCAATTGAAGTACTCATAAATGCAAAGGGAATAGGGAGACACAAATGTTTCATATAGGCAGATATTTCAGTAAATGGTCCATTTTGGTGGCGAGTTTGCTAGCGGTATTGACTATGAATACCGCAACGGCGGCAGAAGGTTTTGATACTAAAGAGAAGGCGATTATTCCGATCGCAGCGTTTGCCGCCAGTGGTGAAATCGAGAAGCTAAAAGTAAGCTTGAACGAAGGCTTGGACGCAGGTTTAACCATTAATGAAACCAAGGAGGTGCTGGGTCAGCTATACGCATATGCTGGTTTCCCTCGTAGCCTGAATGCATTGGCTGCATTTATGCAGGTTCTTGAAGAAAGAAAGAGTAATGGAATCGAAGACGTCGCTGGTCCAGAGTCATCGCCACTACCGACAGATAAAACCAGCCTTGAATTTGGTGCAGAAAACCAAACTAAACTCATCGGCGTTGAAGTAAAAGGGCCGTTATTTGATTTCTCTCCTCAAATTGATGAATACCTGAAATCTCATTTGTTTGGTGACATTTTTGCTCGTGATGTGCTGACTTGGAAGCAACGTGAAGTCGCTACGATTGCGACCCTATCCAATATACCGGGTGTAAACAGCCAATTGGCAGCTCATTACAACATTAGTATGAATAACGATGTAACCGTTGATGAGCTAAAAGAATTCATCACCATCATTGAAAAGCAAGTTGGTGAAGACGTGGCTAACAACGCACAACAAGTTCTGGACTCGGTCCTAAATAAATAACAGGGAATTCGATTATGAAAAATAAACTCATATTAACGTTACTGGCAGGGATGGTTTCATCGACGGCAATGGTTTCAACTGCCAATGCTGCTGACGATGCGGCAGGCAGCCAGCAAGCGTATCGCGCACAAGATCTTAAATCCTTTAACGGGCCGGAAAATTTGTTCACAGGAAATGTAAAAGTGGACATGCTATTCCCTGAAAATGACGTCGCGAATTACAGCGCTGCTTATGTGACATTCGAAAAAGGCGCTCGTACCGCGTGGCATATGCATCCTGCAGGCCAGCATATGATTGTCACTTCTGGTGTGGCACTTACTGGTACCCGAGATGGTAAAGTGATTCGCTTTAGCGAAAACGAGAGCGTTTGGTGCCCACCGGGTATTGATCACTGGCACGGCGCGACCCCAGATGCACCAATGACACACCTTGTTGTTACAGCATCGAAAGATGGCAAAAATGTTATCTGGAAAGAGAAAGTGACTGACGAGCAATACGCTGCTGGTCAATAAAATCTTGGCATCAATAAAATTAAGCTCAGCTCGCTGGGCTTAATTTTTTTACAACAACTGTGGAAAGATAGAATTTTAGGAACAGCGCAAATGAAATGGGATAGCGTCATTAAGCGGGCTGGATTTTTCTCGCCTTGCAAGTTCTGTGGCTTACATGCATCAATGTTGTGTCCGCTGCAGAGCAGGTTCATAAAACGGATATAAAAACGCTGGTTATTGTCTCACATCCCTATCCAGAAAGGTCAGTGATGACCAAGGGGATGCAGCAAGCTGCTGAAAGTGTTGAAGGAGTCACAGTCCGAAACCTAGAGACTATTTATGGTTTTGATACTCGCGCCATCGATGCACAAAAGGAGCGCGAGCTAACGAGAGAACACGATCGCATTGTATTTATGTTTCCAACCCATTGGTTCAATATTACTCCGATGATGAAAGCTTACATGAATGATGTTTGGGGGAGTGTAGGACCTGGATTATGGCAGGGAAAAGAAATGCTGTTGGTGACGACTGCGGCTGGTGGTGCTAGTACCTACGGCGAGTCGGGCAGAATAGGCGTTAAACTAGAAGATGTGTTCTTACCAATGAAAGCGAGTGCGCTACATGCGGGTATGACTTATCTAACGCCATTAGCATTTCAATCCGTCTCTCGTTCGAAATTACCTGAATATCAACAAGCGTTGATAGAAAGGCTAACACACTAATTTGGCTGAACGTTTCTACCGTATTAATTAAACACATTCACTTCTCGTGTTTCTAATGAGAAAACGTTGTTGTCTTGATGCAGACTTTCAATTGATTCGCGAATGGATAGCGTTATGCGGACAATTGAAAGTCTGGTTTAACTGGTCGCGGTCGACAGTTGAAGAGATCTACGGTTTAAACTGAAAATTCGCTTATTGCGTTAATAACCATCTCGCTGTTACTTCGTCAGTAACTAAACCGTTCACCCAGTGTCCTCTCAGTGCGGCGAGAATAGCCTGGCGTTTATCTTCCCCACAAGCTGCACCAATTCTAGGGCAGTCATTGTTACGTATATCGTAACTGGTGATGAAAGTGTTGATGGTGCAGTCGATCACCTCACCCTCAGCATTGATAAAACGACCAAGTATTTCGCCTACCGCTCCTTGCTGATTGAGCTCATCTGCCTTATCTGCAGAGATGAAACCGTCTTTGATGATTGGGCTGGCTTTACTCAATGAACCGATACCGAGGAAAATCACATTCGCACTGTCGGCAACGCTGGATACCTCTTTGAATACACGCATACTTGCCCAAGTTTTGAATTCGTCGGTAGAGGTCGCGTAACGTGGGGCGGGCAATTGGAAGTAATTTGCCTGAATTTTTCGCGCCAGAATCAGTGGTACATCATCATAGTAATTACACTGGCCATCTATGCCCATAGCACTTATTAATGCGACACATTTACTGTTTGGTGCTTCAAAATCAATTCGGTTAATGGCTTTTTTAAGTGTCAGACCAGAGCCAATACCAATGATCTGATTCTGCTGGTCTTTCATGTATTTCGACATGAGCTGGAAGCAGCCAAAAGATACGTTATCAAGCGTCTCATCATCGCTGATGGTTGGCACGATATTACACTCTACCAATTGATACTTCTCTTTAAGCAGTTCTGCGTAGTCCAAACAAGTGGAGATCGGATGGTGAAGTCCGACAGAGACAATCCCTTCTTCTTTCGCTGCTGCTATCAGGCGCTGGACAACTGGACGTGATAAGCCAAGTTCAGATGCTATATCGCGCTGGTTTCGACCAGAGATGTAGTACATCCAGGCTGCGCGAACCATCTGATCGGTTTTAAAACTATCGTCTCTAGCCACGTTTTATCCTTATTATTCAGCTTATTGTGTTTCTCTTGATGACAATATTTAGTTCGTCATCGTATCTAGAACACCTATCTTCTCTCTAACTCCTCGTGAGTGCAATAGCAATCAATTACTCAAAAATGAACAAAAAATCTTTTGATGGTCAATAATTCATTTGTGATCTATGGCTCTTTATTTGGTAATTTGATCGATTAGAGTTAGGCCATCAAACAAAAACGAGGAAATATAATGAAAAACCAATATACGTGGCTTCACATCGGTCTGGGTTCATTTCACCGTGCGCACCAAGCCTGGTATCTGCACAAATTGCTAGAAACGGGTGACCAAAGCTGGCATATCGCGGCAGGTAACATTCGCAATGATGCAGAATCAACCGTTGAAACTCTCCGTGCGCAGAATGGTGAGTATGTGTTAGAGACGGTCAGTCCAGCAGGGGAGCGTGAATATGAGGTGATCAAATCTATTCAGACGTTGCTCCCGTGGCAGGAAGATTTGGCGCCGCTGATTGAAGAAGGTGCAAAAGCGCAGACAAAAGTGATCGCCTTTACGGTCACAGAAGGCGGGTACTACTTAAAAACCGATCACTCACTGGATGTTGATAACGCAGTCCTAAAAGCTGATCTGAGCGGTGGCCACCAAACAATTTACGGCACGGTGACGAAAATCCTTGAGCGCCGTATGGCGGATAGTGCTGGACCAGTGACACTGCTGAACTGTGACAACGTGCGACACAATGGTGAGCGATTCCGAGATGGTCTAATGGAGTTCCTGACTCTGACTGGTAAGGCTGACGTGTTGCAATGGGTGAAGGAAAATACGACAAGTCCGAACACCATGGTGGATCGTATTACACCTCGTCCCGCTGAAGACCTGCCATATCGGATTAAAGCACAAACAGGTATTGAAGATAACGCGCCAGTGATGGGTGAAACTTTCATTCAGTGGGTAATTGAAGATAGTTTCAAAGACGTTCGACCTGCACTGGAAAATGTAGGCGTGGAAATGGTGGAGTCGGTTATTCCTTACGAAGAGGCGAAAATCCGAATCTTGAATGCTTCACACAGCTGTATCGCTTGGGCCGGAACATTGGTTGGTCAGTCATTTATTCACGAAAGTACTTTGACGGATTATATCTACAAGATTGCGCACGATTACGTCAGTCAGGATGTGATTCCTTGCCTTGGTGACAATGGTATCGATCTGCCGATCTATCTTGAGGTGGTGTTAGAGCGCTTTACCAACCCATATATTAAAGACACCAACCAGCGTGTTGCTGCGGATGGGTTTTCTAAAATCCCGGCCATGATTACGCCGACGATGATTGAATGCTATCAGCGAGGTGTTACACCAGATGCGACTGCGATGCTGCCTGCGCTGTTCTTTGTCTTTATGCACCAGTGGCACAAAGGTTTACTGCCTTATGAGTATCAGGATGGGATTCTTGATGAAAATGCCGTGCACAGCATGTTTGATTCTGAAGACCCAATCGCCGCTTACGCGCAGGATGTCGCTTTGTTTGGTGAACTGGCCGGTCGCGCGGATTTTGAAACATTGCTGCGAGAAAAAATTGCAGCAGCTTACTCAATGATTCAATAAGGAATGGGCATGTATCTAGGTATAGATCTCGGCACCTCAGAAGTGAAAGCGTTAGTGATTGATGAACACGGTGAAACGGTCGCTTCACACAGCGCGCCACTGACGATTCAACGCCCGTATCTTCATTGGTCGGAACAGGCACCGCAAGAGTGGTGGGAAGCAACGAACTATTTGATCGGGGCTCTGCGTGAGAAATGCACTGAGCACTGGGGAGCAATTAAAGCCATTGGTTTGTCTGGACAGATGCATGGTGCAGTGCTTCTGGATGAGGCCAATGATGTGATTCGTCCAGCTATTTTGTGGAACGACACACGTTGTCACGAAGAGTGCACCGAACTTGAAGCGGCTGCTCCGGATCTGCATGAAATTGCTGGTAACCTTGCGATGCCAGGATTTACGTCTCCCAAGTTAATTTGGGTTCGCAAGCATGAACCTGAAAACTTTTCCCGCATTAGCACAGTGCTGCTGCCGAAAGATTATCTTCGCTTCAAAATGACGGGCAAAAAAGTTTCCGACATGTCGGATTCTGCAGGCACGTTATGGTTGGATGTCGCTAAGCGTGACTGGTCAGATTCTCTGCTCGACAAATGCCAGCTAACGCGGGAACAAATGCCTGAACTGGTCGAGGGCTGTGAAGTATCGGCTTCTTTATCCGCTGAAATGGCCCACAAATGGGGACTAAGTCCATCTGTCATCGTCGCTGGTGGCGGTGGTGATAATGCCGTAAGCGCAATCGGTGTTGGTGCGGTCAGTCCGGGTGATGCGTTTATTTCCCTTGGCACTTCTGGCGTACTGTTTGTGGTCAACGAGAAATATCGCCCCGCACCTGAGTCTGCCGTACACGCCTTCTGTCATGTTTTGCCACAACGATGGCATCAGATGAGTGTCATGCTAAGTGCTGCCAGCTGCCTTCAATGGTTCTGTCGAATAGTAGGCACAACGGAAGTTGAGTTGTTGGCTGAAATTGAGCAGCTTAGTGAAGAAGAGAAAGCAAAAGCGCCAATTTTCTTACCGTATCTGTCTGGTGAGCGTACGCCACATAACGATCCGGAAGCGACGGGTATGTTCCACAGTATGACCCATTCCACCAATCGTGCGTTACTTGGTTATGCGGTGATCGAAGGGGTGAGCTTTGGTATTGCTGATGGTCTGCGTGTGTTGCAAGAAAGCGGTACGCACATCGAACAGTGTTCATTGGTGGGTGGCGGTGCACGTAGCTCGTTCTGGGCGCAGTTACTCGCCGACATTCTTCACTTGCCAACGATGACTCACAAAGGTGGTGAAACGGGTGGGGCGTTAGGGGCGGCTCGACTTGCTTGCCTGGCGTCAGGAAAATCGGTGGATGAAGTATGTAAGAAGCCGGAAATTCACCGCGTTTATCAGCCGAATGTCGAGCGTGAATCAGGCCTGTCTGAGCGTTATTCACGTTTTCGCTCTCTTTACCAAAACGACTTGGCCCTTCGGTCGTAACACTGGCCGTTAAGAGTCACCTTAGAAAGAACATCACAACTAAAAATGGACTACGCCCCCCATAAAAGAAAAAGGAGGGGGCGTGGGATTCCTTTACCCTACGAAACGAGGAATATATGGAAAACGTAAGCAAACAGTGGCTTGGATTGCCGCTCAATCTGATATGGGGATACGTCGCTATCGCAATCTTTATGACTGGTGATGGCTTTGAACTGGCGTTTCTGTCGCACTACATTACCGAGCTTGGCTTTAGTCCGGCTCAGTCATCTTTTGCATTTACACTTTATGGTCTGGCTGCGGCGTTGGCCGCTTGGGTATCCGGTGTGGTAGCGGAAATCATTACTCCACAGAAAACGATGAAAATTGGTTTTCTACTCTGGTGTGTATTCCATGTACTGTTCTTAACCCTTGGGTTGAGCCAGTCAAACTACGGACTCATTTTACTGTTTTACGGCATTCGTGGCTTGGCTTATCCACTGTTCCTCTACTCATTTATCGTGGTGATTGTACACAACGTTCGCAGTGATGGCGTAAGTTCGGCTCTTGGTTGGTTCTGGACGGTATATTCCATCGGTATTGGTGTTGCGGGTAGCTACATTCCTAGCTTTACTATTCCTTGGATTGGCGAGTTTGGTACCTTGTGGTTATCGCTGGCATTTTGTGCCGCGGGTGGTCTAATCGCCATGGTCGCTCTGCGTAATGTTAAAACGCCGACGCACATGCATAACCTGACTAACAAGCAGAAACTGACCGAATTAAGCCGAGCAGTAACGCTTCTTTACACCAACAAAAACATACTTTTTTCTAGCTTTGTACGCATTATCAACACGCTGTCGCTTTTCGGTTTTGCAGTCATCATGCCGATGATGTTTGTCGATGATCTTGGCTTTACTACGTCTGAGTGGCTTCAGGTTTGGGCAGTGTTCTTCTTTACCACCATCTTTTCTAACGTCTTCTGGGGAATCTTGGGCGAAAAACTGGGCTGGATGAAAGTAGTACGTTGGTTCGGTTGTGTGGGAATGGCGCTCTCTAGCCTTGGGTTCTATTACATTCCTCAGCATTTCGGTAACAACTTTTACATGGCGTTGATCCCGGCCATTTCTCTGGGGATCTTTGTAGCAGCCTTTGTACCAATGGCGGCAGTGTTTCCTGCACTGGAACCAAATCACAAAGGCGCGGCGATTTCGGTTTATAACTTATCTGCCGGATTGTCTAACTTCCTTGCGCCAGCCATTGCGGTGGTATTACTACCATACTTCAGCACAATCGGTGTGGTCATTGCCTACACTACGTTGTACGTGCTGGCGTTTTTCTTTACCTACTTGATTAATGTTGAACAACCAGGGTTTGAAACGACATTTGTTGAGTCAGATAAAGTGTCTGTCGTTTAAAAGACTTAGGGTATGGCAACGGTTTTGGTTGTCATACATTTTCTAATTTTGAGGTAAGCATGAATATAAAAGCGGTTATTTTTGATATGGATGGTGTACTCATTGATTCTGAGCCTCTGTGGCAAGAGGCGCAGATGGAATCACTCGACAGTTTTGGTGTGTGTATTACACGTGACGACTGCGAAAAGATGACAATGGGGAAGCGTGTTGATGAAATAGCGCAAATTTGGTGTGAGGCATACTCATTGACCGTGCCAACGAAAGAGCTGGAAGCAATGATTCTTTCGAAGTTGTGTCATCGTATTTCTACTTCTGGTGAGGCGATGGCCGGCGTTTACGAGGCATTAGACTATTTTGCCAACCAAGGGTTAAAGATCGCATTGGCAACATCTTCTAACCATGTAGTCATTAACGCAGTCTTCAATCGCCTTCAGTTGTGGGACAAGTTCAGTGTTGTCTGCAGCGCTGAAGATGAAGAATATGGTAAACCCCATCCAGATGTTTATTTAACCGCTGCCCGTAAACTCCAAATCGGTGTCGCAGAATGTTTAGTTATTGAAGATAGCTTTACAGGCCTGGCGGCGGCCAAAAGAGCGAACATGACGACTTACTTAGTTTCGCCAAATTATGAACAACGTAAGTTTTCTATCGCAGATGGATGTTATGCGGATTTAGAGTCCGTGATACAAAACCACGATAAGTTCGTGTCTAAATTGCACCTTTCAGTCGCTGCCAATTAAAATTGCAGAAACGAAAAAGGCCGTTAAATTCTTAGCGGCCTTTTTGCTGAAGTGCCGACTAGACCGAGCAGTTCAATTGGCTTAAACAGGGTTGAACGGTACCAGCTCTACTTCCTTAGTACCCCAAACACCTCTCGACACAAACTAAACAGACAGCTTTCCTTTACATCCAAAATAATGTTGTTTCGATAGTAGGGACTTAGGTCGACGCCCATACCGACACCGTAGATTTCTATTTTATTGCGGTTTGCTTCGCGCTCGATGACCTGCTTTAAATGATTATCGAGATAAAATTGGTCGTTGGCTGTGCTAGTGGCAGTGTCCATGGGACAACCATCGGAGAATACGATAAGTATCTTTCGCTGCGCACCTTGTGCAGTTAGACGTTGAGCGGCAAACTGTACGGCTTCTCCGTCAATTCCTTCTTTGAATATGTCGGCTTTTCGTAAGCTGGCGATGCCGAGTCGAGCTCGTCGCCAATGAGTATCGAAGTCTTTGAATATAATATGTCGAAGTTCGTTTAAGCGACCAGGGTGTTTTGGTTGTCCTTGTTGTAGCCATTGTCGATAAACTTTCCCGCCGTTCCAATTTCCGGTTGTGAAGCCAAGGATTTCAAAAGGAACTTCGGTTAGACCTACGGATTTAAGCAGTGTGTCCATCAACAAGCTCATTTTATGACTGTGCTTTTGCATGGAGCCAGAGCAGTCCATCAAAAATGTAATGGCGCATTGATGGGATGCACCGAGTTCTGGTTGTGAGAATATGGTGCGTTCAAGCGGAGAAGTAACCAGTTTGGTTATGGTGTTCGCATTAACGACTCCTTCTTCCAGATGATCTTGGCGTTTGTTTCGCTGCGGGGTTTGGACAATACTAGACAGTATTGCTGCTAATCGACGAGTGTTAACCTGTCTTGCCATCATGTCGTCAGTAAGCTTTTGTCGTAGCTCAAGCAGTAACGCTTGTCTAACCACAGTTTCAGCACCCACCTCTCGGTCAAACTCTCGACTAAAAACTTGATATTTAGACCCAGCGAGTTGGAAAGCTTTACTGCTACCAGTGATATCCGCGTCGTATTCTTGGTCTTCGATGTCCCCGTCTACAATTAGCGCCAGTTGGGCAAGGATTTTAATGTCTTCTTCAACGGCAGGAATGGTTTGATTGTTTGATTCTTCTTGTTCTTGATCGATAAGTTCACTGACGAGAGTCGCAAGTTGGTTGGCATAAGTGGCGAACAAACGCTGATCTAATCGATGTCTTTTTAGTTGTACCAGACAAGTGCCTATGATCGGTACGATTCCAGCTCGAGTGGATTCGATAGCCTCGGCGATAGGTTCCGAAACAGGTATCCCTGTTAAACGCGAATGTATGATCTGCATAAGCGTAAAAAGAAGCATACCAAGACGAGACTCAGTAAAGCCATTCTGATGATACTGTTCACTCCAATAACAAAAGTTGAATCGAGTGCTAACTTGAATACCTGCTAAGTAATGCGGGACTTGGGACTCGATTCGGACTTGCTCGCAAAAATCAAACAATAGACGTTCAACTTCGCCATTGGGGCGTTGCGAGTAATGAAGCTCTGCGTCTGACACCAAAAGGCGCAACGCTGAAGAATCGATCTTACCTTGCATAGCCATTTTACTCTTAGTTAACTCATGGCGAGAAACAAAAGTGAGGTCATTGGTGTGGGCTGAGAGAAAGTAGTAAGGCTGATCGCCTCTATATAAACGCTCACCCCTATAATTAAGTGTGAGATTTCCACTGATCGCTCTGGCAACGGAGACACTAAGATCGAGGATCTTTTTCTGTTGAGACGATACATTAGCCATGGCTAAGTTGCTCCATACCAGAGCTAACTGATGGATTGGCAATCAAAGTTTCACCAAAGCAGCGGAAGTAGTATTCGCAAACAAGCTGTTTTTCTTCTTCTTCACATCTATTTAGAAATGACAGCCTGAACGCGGTTGCGACGTCGTTAAAGATACGAATGTTCTCGGCCCATGTCAGCACCGTTCTGGGAGACATTACTGTAGATAAATCGCCCGCCATAAAACCGTTTCTAGTCATTCCGGCTGTTGCGATCATTTGCTCAACTAGCTGCAAACCTTGTTCATTATTGAGTTCCGGATTCTTGGATAACACGATATTGGCTTCGTGTTTAGGGTCAAGGTAGTTCAGAGTAGCGATGATATTCCATCTATCCAGCTGACTGTGATTGAGCACTTGTGTACCTGAATACAGACCAGAAAAATTGCCGAGACCGAGCGTGTTACATGTGGCGAACAATCGAAAATATGGGTGCGGGGTAATGACGCGGTTTTGCTCCAATGAGGTGTATTTACCATCTTGCTCAAGCAATTGCTGAATAACGAACATCACATCTGGTCGCCCTGCATCGTATTCATCCAATACCAGTGCGATAGGTTGTTGGATACTTTGTGGAAGGATGCCTTCTTTAAACTCGGTGATTTGCATGCCGTCTTTTATAACGATGCTGTCTTTCCCGATGAAATCGAGTCTGCTCAAATGTCCATCAAGGTTTATTCTCAGGCAGGGCCAGTTCAGTCGAGCTGCCACTTGTTCTATGTGAGAAGACTTACCGGTTCCGTGTGTGCCTTGAATGAGAGTGCGACGATTTGATGAGAAGCCCGCTAGGATGGCTAGCGTCACTTCAGGGTCAAAACAGTAATTTGGATCGATTTGCGGAACATACTCGCCACCGTGCTCAAATGCCGATACTGTTAAATCACTGTCTATACCAAAACATTCTCTGACGCTTACTTGTCTCGTCGGTATCAATTCCGTTTCTTTCATTGCTCATTCCCTCTATATATCTTGCGAACTACCTGCAACTGTTGGTGATGTTCGTCGATTATGAACAGCTAAATCTAAGTTAACGACACTATTTGTACAAAATATTGTTAACAATGTGATCTAGTTTTGTTAATTGGAATAAATCATTCCAATTAAAGATAAATCGTTGACGCGCAAAAATTCTCCTACTAAGGTGAATGTGAATGCAAAAAAGAGACAATTCATTCCGAAAAATGAAATTTTAGTTCAACTCAAGGAGAAGGGAAGGATGAGCGAGCAAGAAAAACGCACGGTTGTTTCCGGCAATACAACGATGACACCATCAGAAGCGTTTGTTGAAACTATGGTCGCCAATGATGTGACAGACATGTTCGGCATCATGGGATCAGCATTTATGGATGCAATGGATATATTTGCTCCTGCTGGCATTCGATTAATTCCAGTGGTGCACGAGCAGGGGGCTGCGCACATGGCGGATGGATACTCACGTGTATCAGGTCGTCACGGTGTGGTTATCGGTCAAAATGGTCCTGGTATCAGTAACTGTGTTACTGCGATTGCAGCTGCTTATTGGGCACACAGCCCAGTGGTTATTGTCACGCCAGAAACAGGTACAAAAACAATGGGATTGGGTGGTTTCCAAGAATGTAACCAACTTCCTATGTTCCAAGAGTTCACTAAATACCAAGGTCACGTGACACACCCAGAGCGTATGGCGGAATACACCGGCCGCTGTTTTGACCGCGCTATGAGTGAAATGGGACCGACTCAGTTGAATATTCCACGTGACTATTTCTACGGTGAAATCAAAACGGAAATTCCAAAACCAGCTCGACTAGACAGAGGTCCAGGTGGCGAAAAATCACTCAATGAAGCTGCGGATCTGATTGCCGAAGCGAAATTCCCAGTCATCATTTCTGGTGGTGGGGTGGTCATGGCCGATGCTGTTGAAGAATGTGCGGCATTAGCAGAAAGACTGGGTGCACCAGTAGTGAATAGCTATCTGCACAATGATTCATTCCCGGCAAGCCACCCATTGTGGTGTGGTCCACTTGGCTATCAGGGCTCTAAAGCAGCGATGAAGTTGATTGCCCAAGCGGATGTGGTTATTGCATTGGGTACACGTCTTGGTCCATTTGGTACTTTACCTCAACACGGTATGGACTACTGGCCAAAGAACGCGAAAATCATCCAAATTGATGCCGACAATAAGATGCTTGGTCTGGTTAAGAAAATTTCTGTAGGCATTTGTGGTGATGCTAAGGCTGCTGCAGTTGCACTAAAAGAACGACTAGAAGGTCGTGAACTACTTTGTGATGAAAACAAAGCGTCTCGCCAAGACACAGTCGCAACGGAAAAGGCACTGTGGGAAAAAGAGTTGGATGAATGGACACACGAACGTGACCCATTCAGTTTGGATATGATCGAAGAAAACGCACAAGAAACGCCGTTCTCTGGTGGTGAATATCTGCACCCACGCCAAGTGCTTCGTGAGCTCGAAAAAGCTATGCCGGAAGATGTAATGGTGTCTACTGACATCGGCAACATTAACTCTGTCGCTAATAGCTATCTACGTTTCGAAAAACCACGCAGCTTCTTTGCCGCGATGAGTTTTGGTAACTGTGGTTATGCCTTCCCAACCATCATTGGTGCAAAAGTTGCGGCGCCACATCGTCCTGCTATTTCTTATGCAGGTGACGGTGCGTGGGGCATGAGTCTAATGGAAACGATGACATGTGTTCGTCACAACATTCCTGTGACTGCGGTGGTATTCCACAACCGTCAATGGGGCGCTGAGAAGAAAAACCAAGTGGACTTCTACAACCGTCGCTTCGTGGCCGGTGAGCTAGACAACCAAAGCTTCGCTGAAATCGCGAGAGCAATGGGTGCTGAAGGTATCACGGTTGATAAGCTGGAAGATGTAGGTCCAACACTTCAAAAAGCCATCGACATGCAGATGAACGAGGGCAAAACAACAGTCATCGAAATCATGTGTACACAGGAACTGGGCGACCCGTTCCGTCGCGACGCACTGTCGAAACCTGTTCGCTTCCTAGATAAATACAAAGACTACGTATAGGTCTCGGGGAGTATGTCCGGCCATTATATGGCCGGGCATTTTGAATACACGGAAAGGTGGAAGCGATGATTTCTAAAACCATGAAAATGCCCAGAACGCTATATGGAGAAGCGACGGGCATCGCACCGGGATTATTACTCAGTATTGTAATAGCCGCAGCGGCAACGTTTGTCTCTGATCACTACGGCGGTCCTAAGTTTCTTTATGCACTATTACTGGGTATTTCTCTGCATTTTCTCTCTGACCATGAAAAATGTGGTGCCGGTATTGAGTTTGCGGCTAAGAAGTTGGTTCGAATTGGTGTTGCCTTGTTAGGTGTGCGCATTGCCTTTAGTGATGTCAGTACCATAGGTCTTCATGGCGTGGGTATCCTAGCTGGTGCTGTAGTGCTGACGATTATGTTCAGCCTTTTGTTCGCAAAGCTACTTAAGGTGTCTGGTACATTTGGGTTACTGGCAGGCGGCGCAACAGGGATTTGCGGCATCTCCGCGGCGATGGCGATTTCATCTACGATTCCACAGAGCAAAGAGAACGAGCAATACACATTAATGACAGCGATTGGTGTTGCTGCATTTTCAACGATAGCCATGGTTCTTTATCCATTTGTCGTTACTTCACTACAGTTATCACCGAGTGAAGCGGGTATGTTTTTGGGTGGCTCCATTCATGATGTGGCTCAGGTGGTCGGTGCGGGCTTTATGTTGTCTACCGAGATCGGGGATGCTTCAACATTAGCGAAAATGTTTCGAGTCGCGATGCTGATGCCAGTGATACTGTTAATTGCATTGTCATTTCGTGCGCAGAGAAAGAATGATGGTCAAGAATCGCATATTAACGCCCCAATAATACCGTTCTTCCTGATGATGTTTATTGCACTGATTGTAATCAATAGCTTTAACCTAGTACCTCCTACAGTGTCAGAAGGAATGTCAGAGATATCTAAGTGGTGTTTAGTTATTTCTATTGCCGCTCTAGGCGTAAAAACATCATTTGAGAAGCTTTTCTCCCTAGGGTGGAAACCAATTATATTGCTTTTATTGAATGCAATGTTTATCGCAGTATATATGTTGACGGTTATTTATATTCAGAGAATAGTTTAATTATTACTTTGTTTTTCGATGGTAAGAGTATTCATTATGAACGGTAAATATTATATCAGTACGCTCGAAGCATTATATGAAATAGTAAATGTATTTTCTGAGCCCAAAAGCAATAACACATTAATATATCGAGCGGAAGAATATAAAGTCGGTGCACTAATTCCAAGTTTAGGCAAAGTAAATAGCAATAACCTTAGAAGGGTAGAACAAGAACTTCTTTCCACAATGAAAGTTTACGGAGTACCGATGCTGGGTTCCCGTGCTGTTAATGAATGGCTATTAATGTGTTTGTCCGAACAACAAGGGTTTCCTACACGACTACTAGAGTGGACTGAGAGTCTTTTTAACGCAATATGGTCTGTCTGTAACAGTTCGACCAAGGATTGCATCAATATCATAAAGGTTCGGGGGCGTCATAAGGCTAGTTTTATAAGTTCGCCCCATCATATTGAAAGTACTAAGGTATTTAAAGCTTCCGACTGCGATTTTCAGGAGCAACAAAAGGATAAATGGTATTCAATTCATCCATTTATAAACGAAAGAAATAGCTGTATACATTCTCTTCATGATGAGCAAGAGTATGTGAAAGATCTAATATCTATTAATGTTTTACCCTCAGTGAAAAATAACTTATTAAAGGAGCTGATATCTATGAGTGAATTAAATAAGACAACATCGAATGTTGAAGAAAAAATGACGAGTATAGATTTTGAATCTAGTTCGGAAAATGAACTAGATAGTCAAAGTGGAGAAATTAAAGACGACTTTGAAGTCAATTTCCATGATAGGAAACTAGAACAATATGGGCGTAAGTATAATCAAGACTTTGACTTCGACTAACAACAAATTAACGTAAAAAATAAACAAGCGTTTGAATAATCAGTCGATGAAAAACGATTTTAAAACTTACTAGGTCAAAAATTAAATTATAAAAAAATTAAATCTGTGAGCTTAGAGTTTGTACATACCACAACTGAAAGTTAGAGTGGAGGAGTGTTATAAACTTGTTAATTATCCGTAATTATAGTTTAAATGCTCTAATAAAACGGCAGTGTAGAACTGCTCTGTATTAACCCAATAACGAAAAAAATAAAAGGACTTTGGAAGATGAATATGCAAACAAACACAGCAACATTATTACAGGAAAACGAAGTCGACACGACATTTTTACAGTCCTTTAGCGATGCCTGGAATAACCACGACATTGACGCATTAATGTCATATATGACTGATGATTGTGTGTTTCAGACCGTCGCAGGAGATGGTTTGCTTGGAAACACCATTGAAGGGTACGAAGCCGTTCGCAATAGCTTCGAACTGGTTTGGCAGAATTTCCCAGATGCGGCTTGGAGCGACCCTGTGCACTTTGTTTGTGGCGATCGTGCAGTAACGGAATCAACCTTCTCTGCTACCAACCCTGACGGTACGGTGATCGAAGCTCGTATGGTGGATGTTTTTACTCTGCGTGATGGAAAAATCAGTGTTAAGAATGCCTTTAGAAAAGCTCGACCAGTTATCACTCCAAATAAGTAAACATGGCAACCACTATTCGTTCAGGGGTTATGACTAGGAGAGTCGAATTATGAGTTTAGTAATGGAAGAACCAGCAGTCGATGCTGTAGAAACTAATGCGAAAAGCACCCAAGCGAAAGATAAATACGATCCTAAATATGATCCGCTAAAGGATAAAACGCCGGGTCATGGTAAAGAATACGCCCCAACTTACTGGGTAGATACAGCGGGTGCTCCACCGGAAGACGATGGTCCAATCACATCGGATATGGATGTCGATGTTGCGATTATTGGATCAGGGTTTACAGGCTTAAGTACTGCGATTCACCTTGCGGAAATGTATGGGATTAAAGCAACAGTTATCGAGGCGAATCGCTTGAGTTGGGGGTGTAGCACCCGTAATGGCGGTCAGGCTCAATGTGCTTCAGGACGACTAAAGCGTTCTCAGTGGATTGAACGTTGGGGCCTTGAAACGGCTTTGAAAATGCACCGCGAGTGTGTGGATGGCATGAACACATTCAAGGAACTGATCAAGGATATCGACTGTGACCCACAACCCGGTGGTCACCTATATGTGGCCCATCGTCCAAAGATGATGCCGGGATTAGAGAAAGAAGCGAAATTGCTTCGCGAAACCTTCAACTACGATGCGCAAATTTTAGATGCTGACACGGTAAAACGAGACTATGTCGGCGACCAAGAAGCAGCAGGTGCGATGCACGAACCAGAAGGTATTGGTATTCATGCAGGTAAGTTGGCTTTTGGCTACTTGAGAAAAGCGCGCGCGTTGGGCGTTAAGGTCCATCCAGCTAGCCCTGTTATGGGGTGGGAAACTCGCGGTGGCGTACACTACCTCAAAACACCTGGTGGTGTGGTAAAGGCTCGCTCGGTGGGGGTTTGTACTGGCGGTTATACCAGTCAAGGTTTGCACTCGGAGTTAAAAAACCGTTTGCTCCCAGTCTTATCAAACTCAATGGTAACGCGTCCTTTAACGCAAGACGAAATTGCCGCGTGTAACTTCAAAACCAATCAGGTGATTACGGATACTCGCGTACTTCGTCATTACTATCGTTTACTTCCAGACAATCGAGTTCAGATTGGAACTCGTAGTGCGATTACCGGTAAGAATGCGCCAGAGAAGAAATACGAGGACATGTTACGTTCAGACCTTACGCGAAAATTCCCAGCATTAGACCAAATCCAAATTGATTACTCATGGTGGGGGTGGGTGGACGTAAGCCACGACATGATGCCAAGAATCTATCAACCGAATCCATCGCAATCCATCTTCTACGCCTTGGGTTATGGCGGTAATGGTGTGATGTATTCAGCGCAAGCCGGTAAACGTCTGGCTCAGTGGATTGCAGGAGAGGGACACAAGCTCGACTTACCAATATTCGAATCAAAACTTCCGTTTCCAAACGTGAGGGAAGTGGTGGAATCGGAGATGTTTGCACCATTTCGACGAGTAGGACAGCGATTCCTTTACCAGTGGTACTCACTAAAGGATGAAGTGCTGTAACACTCAAAGCCTATCTCCAAAATAGGGAAATGACGACGACCAGGAAAGTTGTACCAGGTCACCTTGTAAGCAAAGTACAGAGTGGATGTCTGTACGTTATGAAAGGTTAAGACTATGAAACTTATTAAAAACAAAATCATTGCTGGAGTGACAATTGCAGCGACAGCAGTGTTTTCGTACACGGCTTCGGCAGCAAACTTCAAAATGGCTATCGGCGATGCTGCTGGTGGAACGCAATGGGAATTAGCCAAGACTTTTTCCGAGTTGATGGAGAAAAAGACAGAAGGCAAAGTAAAAATTGACCTATTCCCAAATGGACAATTGGGTAATGAACAAGACACCGTTAATGATGCGGCTATTGGTCTGTTAGATTTTTCCGTTTTAGCAATTAACAACGTGACTCCATTTTCACCAACGGTTGGCTTATTAACGATGCCCTATGTGATTCAAAGCCCTGAAGAAGCCGTGCTTTTGACACAAGGAAAGGTAGGTCAGGAATTGGTAGAAAACACCATTCGTGATGCTGGTGTTCGAATCGTAGGTTGGGCGTATTCAGGTTTTCGAGTATTGACCAACTCGAAGAAGCCAGTTGCCTCGCCAGAAGATCTAAAAGGGCTGGTGATTCGTGTTCCTCGTAACGAAATCATGATTGCTTCTTACCAAGCTTGGGGCGTAAACCCAACACCAATGGCTTGGTCTGAAACCTTTACGGGCCTGCAACAAGGAGTGGTTGACGGTCAAGATAACCCATACATTACAGTGTATGCGATGAAGTTTAATGAGGTACAAAAATACGTTACTAACATCCGCTACATCTTTTCGCTTGAGCCGCTCATCATCAGTGAGTCAGTGTTCCAGCAACAATCTCCAGAGATGCAAAAGACCATTCTTGAGGCCGGTCAAGAGGCAACAGATCACAGCTTTGCTTACTTAGAAGAAACGGAAATCAAGATCCGTAAAGATCTCGAAGGTAAAGGCATGGTATTCACCGACCCTGCGAACGGTGAAAAAGAGTGGATAGAGAAAGTTACCACTTCAGTATGGCCAAAATTCTACTCAAGCATTGGGGGTAAAGAGAAGCTAGATAACGTTCTTGAGCTACTGGGTAGACAATAACGATTAGTTACACCCTATCTGACGGCAGCCCGTTGGATAGGGTTTTTGCATGGCTTTACTCGTTTATCTGCTCAAACACATTGAGCGACTGGTTGTCATGTAAAAATCAACATTGGAGGTTATATGTCAGTCGCTAAAATAATTAGAAAGCACCTAAACAACATCGAGGAGTACACCTGTTGTTTATTACTAGCGAGCTTTGTCTTACTACTTTTTACGCAAATTTTATCTCGTCAGCTGTTTGACTATTCCATTCCTTGGGGTGATGAAGTTGCCACCTATATGTTTGTCTGGTTTGCTTATTTAGGTGCGGTGGTTGCCGCGAAAATGTCAGCCCACAACCGAGTAAGTTTCCACTTTAAGTTCTTTCCTCCCATCGTACAGACCATCAGTGAAACCATAGCGGATTTACTATGGCTGCTGTTTAACGGTTATTTTGTGTACCTCTGCTACGACTTTGTATTCAATAAAATGAATCTTTTCTGGAAATCGCAGACGACCGGTATCCCGATGAAGTACTTCTACATGATTTTACCGATCGCATTTTCTCTGATGATGGTTCGGATCATTTGGAACAACTATGAGCGCTTGTGTAAAGGTGCCAAGAATGAAGACCCAGAAGTAAAAGAACTTCGCAAAATGACCGCTCAAAAGTCACTGCCAGAGTCGTAACAGAGAGATGTAATTATGGAATCCTATTTAACTCTAATTCTATTTGGTGGTTTTTTAACACTGTTAATTCTAGGCGCACCAATTACTGTATCGCTCGCAGGCGCATCCATGGCTGCCTACTTGATATTGGATAAAAACCCCATTGCACTAGTGCAAATAGCTTTTACTTCAGTGGGTAACTTCCCTTTGATGGCTCTGCCATCCTTCGTATTGGCTGGCGCATTGATGGAAGCCGCTGGCATTTCCAAACGTTTAGTGGATATTGCTGAAAGCCTGGCAGGACCAGTGACTGGTGGCCTAGGGGCTGCAACGGTTATGGCGTGTCTGTTCTTCGGAGCGATTTCTGGCTCTGGCCCAGCAACCACAGCGGCGGTGGGTATGTTAATGGTACCCGCAATGGTTAAGCGCGATTACGAAAAAAGCTATGCTTCCGCAGTAACCGCTGCATCAGGTGGACTTGGGATTATTATCCCGCCGTCGATTCCGCTGGTTATCTTCGGTATCTCTGCCATGGGCTTAATGGCACCGCCAGAGGCCATTGCTCAACATGGTCAGTTTGCATCACTATCGATTCCAAAGCTGTTTGTTGCGGGCGTGATTCCAGGGCTGATCATGGCATCAACCTTGGTAATTACCAACTATATGATTGCGAAAAAGCAAGGCTATCAAGGTCTGACAGAAAACTGGTCATTTGGAGAAATCAGGCAATCTTTACGCCGCGGGCTTTGGTCTGTTTTGGCGCCGTTCTTGATCCTTGGCGGCATATATAGCGGTATGTTTACCCCAACAGAATCGGCAGTGGTGGCTATTTTCTACTCGCTGTTTGTTGGCTTGTTTATACACCGTGAACTCTCGTTTAAGAACATTCTTAAATCGTTGTCGACAACGACATGGATCACTGGGCGAGTTCTATTGATCTTATTTGCGGCAACCGTGTTTGGTCGCTTACTGATTGAACAGAAAATTCCAGTAGTAGTAGCAGAGTCACTACTTGGCTTTACAGACAATATGTATCTCGTATGGGCACTAACCATCATATTACTGTTGTTTATCGGCATGTTTATGGAAACGTTAGCGGCGATTATGATCATTGTGCCAGTCTTGTTGCCCATCATGTACATGTTAGGCGCTGACCCAACCCATGTTGGTATTGTCGTGGTTTGTACGTTATCGATAGGGTTTGCAACTCCGCCTCTTGGCGAAAATATCTTTGTCGCCTCGGGTATTGGTGGAGCCACAGTTGAACAGATTACCGCTAAGATTCACCCATTTGTTCTTGCGTCGGTACTGGGCGTGTTTGTTATCGCCTTCTTCCCACAAATCACGCTTTGGCTACCGTCATTAGTTGGCTATTAGGAGAGATAACCATGAACATATTGAAACTGATTGTTATAGGTTGTGCGTTGTCCATTGTGTTGGGTAGTGTCGCTTTGCGTGCGGAAGATAGCGCTGCCGTGAATGTACTCGATATCACGGAGCCTCACGTAGCAAGTGAAGCGGAAAAGCGTGCGAAAACCCTCTTGGCCAAGGCAGTTATACATGTTCAAACAGTAGGAGAGGAGAGCGTAAAAGATTTCATGAGTGACCCTGAATACATAGATGGGGAACTGTATGTCTTTGCCTTAGGTATTGACGGTGAATTCCTAGCGAGCGGTGGCTCGTCTATGGTGTTGGTTGGCGATAGTGTGCTTGATACGCAAGACGTTTACGGCAAGCCGTTTTTTCGGGAAATGATCACCAAGGCGCTACATCAAGGTTACGGGGAAGTGAAATACAATTGGACCAACCCCACTGACCGTATGGGGGAGCCTAAAACCACATTCTTTGAGCGTGTTGGCGAAGTGATTGTGGCCGTCGGCTACTACCCAGAGCGCGCTAGTACATCCGAGGCGAAGCGGTTACTCGCTAGAGCGATGAAAGCCATGGTGGAATCTGAGCAGAAAAGTATTGATGAGTTTAACGACCCTGAAGGAAGCTTTGTTGAGGGCGATTTATACGTGTTTGTGATGGACATGAGTTCGGGAAAGTTTCTTGCTCATGGCGCATCTCCGGAGTTGGTGGGACGCTCACATGATGAGATTTTAAGCCCGGATAATAAGCCTATTCTTACCGAATTACTGACGTTAGCTAAGAAAAACGGTCGAGGCGTGTACACCTATCAGTGGCTAAACCCTCAATCGAACAAAGTGGAAACCAAGCACACTTATTACCGAGTGCTCGATAATAAACTTGTCGCTGTTGGCTACTACGTTAAATCAAACCTATCCTAGCTCAGCTTTCCATTCGTTATCGCTATCAATCTTTAATTTGATTGGTAGCGATCCCTTCTATTCCATTTCTTCTTTTACATTCATATAAAACACAATAGTGGAACAAGTATGGGAGAACCATAGCCACTCGAAGTGTGTTCTCAGCCGATTCGTGCTCTCGGTTGCGTTTTTAAGTGGCCGATCTGTGTCATGTCGACCGAAAGAGACAAACCCCAGTAGATTGGATCTCACTGGGGTTAGGATTTATGTTTGGCAATAAGGCAAGCAACTGGCGCCACAGGGATGGTTGTTTTGCCAGGCTAAGTGGCTAACGTATCCATTGAGTATTTTGGGGACTAATGTTCGCCCCAGTTATCGGCTTCTATTTTTGCTAGTGCTTTTGCTGCTTTTTGCAGAGTAGGCAAGAACTTAATGGCTTCATCTGGTTTAACACGAATAACAGGGGCCTGTATGGCTAAACCAAGATTAGATTGTCCTGTCGGAGAAGGCACAAGCACGGCAATACAGACTAGACCGGGCAGAAACTCTTCATCATCAATGGCAAAACCTTGGATTTTTGCTTCCTCGATGTTTTTTTCCAACTCGGAGTAATCAGTAATCGTGTTTACGGTATATTGAGTGAGAGGAACATTCTCAATAAGCCGCCTACGTTGTGACTTAGACATATGCGCTAAAAACAGTTTGCCCGTTGCAGAGCAGTGAACAGGTACTCGTGACCCTGGATGCAAATGGAAGCGAAGGGGGGCTTCTGTTTCTGCACGATCGAGGTAGATGATCTCGCCGCTGGACAGCGCTGTTAAATTACAACTTTCACCCACCTCTTCTCTGAGGTTCTCGAGAATTGTGCGTCTTGCGCTATGCATGGTGCTATTAAGCAACAAGTTCTCGGCTAGCTTTCTCAAACGAATACCCGAGCTATAGTGCTTTTCATCTCCGTCTTTTTGAATGATGCCTGCGGCTTCTAACTGCTGCAACATACGATGCAGGGTTGGTTTTGGTAGTCCGGTTTCTTCTACTAATCCTTGTAGAGATATGAACTCGTCTTTTTGCGCTATCACCTCTAATAGTGCAAAAAGTCTGAGCGTAGGAGTATCTCCTTGAACTTGCGGTGTTTCTGTAGGCATAGAGTCATTTATCCTTGCGATACGTCGAAGTCTAAGATTGTACATTTCAATTTAGTATATATCCATTTTCTGAATAAAATTTGATCTTTTTTATTAGTGCGATTAACATTTAATTAAAATATGGAACATAATGTATCATTAAATGGAATTTATAGTATGAAGGCGATGGAAAGGATTATCAACAAAGCTCAGTTAGATCGTAAGCGAGTGGTGTTGAGCGAAGCTGAAGACCCTCGAGTGCTTGCCGCAGCGCGGATGGCCGAGGATAAGCAATTGGCATACATCACTTTGGTTGGAGATCAACAAGTGATTGCAGAGGCTGCGGAGCGGCATAGTGTGAGTCTTGCGGGCATTCAAATTGTTTCGCCTCAGGGTTCGCCTCTTAAAGAAGCGTTAGCTGACCGTCTATACCTTTTGCGTAATGCGAAAGGCATGTCCTATAACGACGCCCTCGAACAGGTTCAAGATCCTCTCATATTTGCCAATTTAATGGTGAAAGAAGGGTTTGCTGACGGAACGGTGAACGGTGCTGTTTATACTACCTCCGATGTGGTTCGTACGGCTTTACAAATTATCGGCCCTGCACCTGGCTGTGAGTTGGTGTCGAGCTTCTTTTTGATGATGTTGTGTGAACCTTTTCACAACCTCAAGGGTGGTTTGATTTTCAGTGACTGCGGACTGGTGATTGATCCCAATGAAACGCAGCTTGCTTCCATTGCTATTGCCGCATCAACCAGTGCTAAATCGCTATTAATGGAAGAACCTAAAGTGGCCATGTTGTCTTTCTCTACCAATGGCAGCGCGAAGCATGAATCTGTCGACAAAGTTCGTAACGCAGCTCAGCTAGTGAAACAGCGTTGTCCTGATATCGCCGTGGACCAAGACGTTCAGTTGGATGCCGCTATCGTAACTGAGATTGCTGCTAAAAAACTGCCGGATTCGCAAGTGAAAGGCCAGTCTAACGTTCTGGTATTCCCTAATTTAGAAGCGGGAAATATAGGCTACAAGCTGGCAGAAAGGTTAGGCGGTGCGGTGGCAATAGGCCCTTTGTTACAAGGGTTAAACCAGCCAGCGAATGATCTATCTCGGGGATGCTGCGCTGAGGACATTTTTAATGTGATTGCGGTTACAGCGGTTCAGGCTCAACAAGATAAGAAAATAGACCAAGTTTCATCCGCCTCAATAAAAGAAGACATAACCAATTAGGGAAAGAAATGGAATTACCGACGTTACTCGCCATTCTTGCCGCCATCATGATTGGCACTTACTTTCAGACCGTGACTGGATTTGGTCTCGGTATCATTGTGATCGGTTTAACTGTGAGTCTTAATCTGGTTGCACTGCCCGTTATCGCCGCAGTGGTGAGTATCGTCACTTTGTTTAATTGCTTAGTGGCATTGGTAGGTAAGCCCTTGTCTGGGGAACTTAAAATCATGCTGGCTTTAGTGGCGGGTATAGTACCTGGCGTGATTGCTGGGGTATTTTTGCTCGATCAACTCAGTGACTCAGCGACCAATATATTACGTGGTCTACTAGGCATCATGATTTTAGCCGCAGGGCTCAATTTCATGTTTAAACCGAAGACGTTAGTAATGCGCTCCGCTTCGACGTCCTTTTTATTTTCAGGATTCGGCTCCGGCCTCACTGGTGGGCTGTTTGGCATGGCAGGACCACCCATTGTTTATCATCTCTACAGACAGCCATTTTCCATTGAATTAGTACGTAGCACGCTATTGATGGTCTTTGCCTGCACTTCTGCTTCGCGCACCGCTTATGTGTATTTTGATGGTAGTTTAGGTGCAAGTATTATTTGGTTGTCCGTCATTGCAGTTCCGTTAGTCGCACTAGTAACTTTGGTAGCCAGGCGATATCCGCCCCCATTGTCTAACGACCAGTTGAGGAAATTGGTATTTGGAGTATTAATGATGGTTGGTGGGTATTTGATAGGGACTTCTGCTACGTCGTTGGGGTAAAGCTGAACTCATCTTACTGAGCCAATAAAGTATAGGGCGTCGTAAAAGATCGACACCAGTGGAAAGTCAATGCGCAATATCTAACATAGCCAATGACTAATTACTGTGTAGTATGGTGCTATCGGTAAATTCGACATCTCCTAGCTTAGATTAGGTGTTATACTCTAGGCATTCTCATTCTTTCATCTCGACCCGATTTATCTCATCTAACTTTAATGGATTCTTATCGAGTGATTGGTTAACATGTTTGAGTGTTTTGTGTCACCTTTACATTATCAGCGGTTTATTTGACCCACTTAGCCTAAGCAAAAAAGTAGTGATTAATTCAAGCTCAAGCCTCATCGATTTTGCCAGCGTAATAAACAATATTGTTTGTAGTGCTGTTGGCTGCATATTTTTATCTCAGATTCGCTCTGGCTTGACTCACTATCAACGACGATCAGCACTTTATTTCTTTTACTTTTTCTTACTGTTTGGTTTTGCATTTGCTGCAATGGCTATTCGCTCCTGGCTTCCGCTTATTTATTCTGTTTTATTAAACAATTTTATGTATATGACAGTTGCGTATTTGTTGCTATTTGGCTCTATAAGTTGGTATCAACGCGATATTAAGCCGTGGTTATGGAAGCTAGCAATTGTTCATGTCTGCTCATATACAGCGATACAAACTCTTATTTATCACTTCGTACCAAATACACTTGAATTGCGTGTTCAGATTGCGTTCGTCAATTTTGCTCTGGTGTATGCTTCCACTTTTTTACTTTGTCACAAACATAGAACTTCAAATGGTAAGGGCGAGCGTATGCTCGCTTTAGCTGCATTGGTTTGCCTTGTTGCTGCTGGTTTTCCTACTTTTGCATTGGCTGTAACAGGTCAAGTAGAGTATTACCGTGTTGCAGTCGTGGTGACTCAAAACATAGTTTGCTTCTTCTTGTTAGGCGGATTATTGTCGTTATTTCTTTTTAATCAGATTGACTGGCACTACGAAAGATCCATTCGGGATGAGCTGACAGGATTGTTCAACCGCCGTTACATTAATGAGCGTATTGCCCATTTGTTTCAAGGTGATTTGCCTATTCAGGGAACGCTTGCAATTTTAGACATTGACCATTTCAAAAAAGTAAATGATCGCTTTGGTCACGACGTTGGTGATAACGCGCTCGTTTATGTCTCTAAAATTCTGTCTGGTAGTCTTAAAAAGGGCGATTTGGTTAGCCGCTACGGAGGCGAGGAGTTTGTGATTTTTATTGCGGATAATGATTCCAAACAAGCTCTGGCGACGTTGCATACAATCCATTCATCAGTTGAATCACAGAGCCGTTTATCGGCTATGAGCATTCCCATTACAGTGAGCATTGGTTACTGTAACTTAACTTCTCAAGACACATTACAAAGTGCTTTCACCAGAGCTGATTCAGCTCTGTATATGGCGAAAAACCAAGGTCGTAACTGTATTGTTGGCCAGTAACCTCGCCGTTCCCATAGCGTCTATATTTCGAAATTGTCCATAGGCGTGCTAGCACGACCGTGGTTAGCACGTTTGAGCCCCAAACCGTTTAAATATGCACATTGCTTATCAATGTTACACTTAACTGATCCGCAGTAGCACCGAGCCGTGATTTGACATACTGGGGCAGTCCACAGAGGTTATCTCAAGAATATCAATTTGTTTATCCAACGCCCCAAAAAGATTACATGAATTTTGATTTGAGTTTGGTGTCACTGCTAACTATCCGACATACAACTTGAAGGAAAGCAACGGTGTACAAGAGATAAAGTGGTCCAGTGCAGTTTATACTGATTACCGCTAGCGCAGCCGTATAAACCCGTAAACAGGCGAGGGACGATTAATAACCGAATCAATTTTTTGAAAGAATGGGCGCTACTCATCAGCAATACCTAATCGTTTTAAATCCTGGCTATCCTGTCGTTCTGCATACTGCGCAATAACTGGAAACTGAGTATGATCAATACGCTCTGACCAGATATGCTTTGGGATATGGTTAAAGGTGTCAGCGTAGCTCGGTGCTATCTCAAGCACTAACCTAGCAATGCTATCGAGCTCTATTGACTCAGAAGATGCTGGTAAGGTCAGGACTGTGGCGGAAGATTGCGCAAGATCTAGCAAACTTGGATTCTGTTCGCCTAATAACTCTGGTGTCAGCAGATGAGGCGTTTGTTGGTCGCCAAGGTCGTAATGACGCTGCAGAACCATGTACTTGTTTGGGATCGACTCTTGTGAGTTCCACCATTTTCCGTCGACGGTGGCTAAGACCAATTTTGCTTTCGACTTATCGACGATACCAAGTTCTCGCAGGCTTGCATTGAGAAGCAAGCTGACGTTTTGGTTATAGTCTCTTTCGGTCAACACCTTATGCTGTTGAATGAGGCTAAGTACGATTTTCGCGCCCAACATATTGGAGTAGAGATCTTCAAGCGAGTAGGCTGAAATCGTCTCTGGCCATCCAGAAAAACTAGCGTAGCCGTGCCACTGGGCAATCTCGTGGGATTCAGCCTTGAAGTAGGCTAAACGCGCTGCAAGGTGAGCAGCAACAGACCATCTTTGCTCCTCGGTTAGTAAAGACGCGTCGAACGGGGTCATCTCGATATATCTTGGTCCTAATTCGGCTGGTAAATCAATGCCATGGGCTTGGCCTAAGTTGGCGAGTATCTCAAAAAATAATCCCATGGTGTCATCGGCGGTATCGCGTACATGGGCGAGGTCGATAAAGCCGCCTTTCTGCGTGTATAAGATACCGTTATTTTCGCTGCCGCCATGGCCCAATGCCGATGAGGATGAAGGCGTGTAGTGATATATCCCGCTGGCAAACTTGTGCGGACCTATCTCCTCAAGTTCGACAATGTTGTTCAGTCGGAAAAAAGGCACTGGGACTGGCCCGAATTTAACTTTCTGCATATCCCCAAATGCACAACACGGGCGAACGTTCTGCGGTACTGTCAATTGAGGGAAGCGAGACTCATCCAAATACCAATTCTGACTGGTCGTCAAATTGCCTGCTAGCATATCTGCAGCCTGATTCGAAGTTGGCACAGCATGGGTTTCCCAATCAGTCGATGAGCATCCAGCCAGGAGGGTACATAGGGCGATCGTACAAAAGGGTTTAAAAAGTAAACGGTTCATTTCAGTTAAAACGCTTCATTAATTGCAAAGTAAAAACCGCTTTGATCGTTACCAAAGCCCATATCTAAACGCAGGTTAACTCGCTGCTTGATTTCAAATCGGTAGCCAACGCCGACAGAGTAAAGCCACTTGTCTTGACCCAGTTGATCAAATTCCTCAGCCAATGTGCTGGCTCCTAACCAGTACACCATGCCATGGCGACCAGATAGTGGCTGCCGGTACTCCACTTGGGAAATCAGCATGTTTCTGTCGCGATATTGACCTTGTTCGTAGCCACGCAGCGCCTCAGCGCCTCCGAGCATAGCCATTTGATCCCAGCTCACGTCACCGAAATTAGATTCGGCACGCACCTGCCAGGCCAGAACCCCAGGAATTAACGATAGAGCGTGGTAGTCACTGTAATTGAACCTTACACGTTCAAAATCATTGTCTGAGCCTAATTCAGTACTGAAGTTCTGATATTCAAGCTCAATCAGCCTTCCTTTTGATGCATTAAGGGCAAAATCCCGCGAGTCATAAGTCACACTGAGCAAGCCGCCAATGTTACGCTGCGTTTCAGGAAGTTCCGCAAAATCATCACCAATCCAAGGTGTGTTTGTGTTTTCTTGTTTGGCGTTGGACGCTTCATTATGGGAAAACGAGAGACCCATGCCTAAGTAGGTGTTAGGTAATATACGCGTCATACCAGTGATGGAGGCGGAATAACTGCGTCGGTTATAATCGACCCGTTCATTGTGCATTCCTGCGTCAACCCCAAAGCCATGAAATACATCGGGAGAATCCGTTAATTCAGCGTCAACAAATAAACGGTATTGGTCGTTTTTTAGGTAGTTGGCATTATTGATCGATATCCCATAAGCGCCGTTGATTGACCCAAAACCGTTAATGGTAATCGAGCTTGGCTGTGAGTCCATATCGTTGATATCTGGCTTATAGAGACCAACTGCCGACACGCCAATACCAAATTTTTTCTCCGGAGTATAAAAGGGCCCGGGCATGACACTCCAGTCGACGCCTTTTTTAGGATCGAACTGACCATCTGCGCCCAGCTCCAACAATAGATCCTCAAGCCACGCTTGATATTGCTGATACATGGTCTGTTCAAGCTGTTCTGGTTTTTGCTCTGTCTGCTCGGCGAGGGGTACCCCAGACATAAACAGACAAACAAGAGGGAGTGTTTTTTTCATGACTTTCAATACCTAGAATCGACGCCCTAGAGAAAAGAACAGAGTCTCACGTTCGCCAAATCCGGCTTCCATCAAGATCTCCCAGTCTTTGTTAAAGGCATATTGGAATCCAACTACACCGTTCCAGTTCTCGTCAGCAGTTTGACTGACATTGAAGCCGGCATCTGGACTCAAGTGATCGACGAGTTCATGGATTTCTCGCGGTAGATTTAAGCTCTTTAGATCACCAGATAGTTCTTGTTGAACATGTTGATACATGGCACCAGCAAATACACGCAGTTCGCGTCCGCCATCATATTGCCAGCGATACCCGACACGAGGTGCGGCAACGAAGGTTTTAATATTGCCATCAATAGCGGCGATGCTGGTGTAGGTGTAGTTCATATCGAGTAAAGCAAACCAATTTCCTATGCCTCCCGCCAACGTGGTACCTGCGCCATAGGTTCCGCCGTCCATATCCAGCTCAAATACGGCATTGTCCGGTAACTCGTCGCCAGCAGCATCCAGCAACGAGCACAGAGCTTTGTTTCCGATACCGTTCACAGAGGAAGCATCACAGCCGAGTGAGTTAATTTTTGCCGTACTGGTACCTTGGGTATAACCAATAATGCCGTAGATATTCATAAACGGAAAAATCCAGACATCTCCCCTCAGAGTAATATTTGAGCCCGTAAAATCGGCGTGGTTGGCATCAATATCAAGCGCGTCAAGTACAGGGTGTCCTGTCAAATCAATGCTGTTGACTGTAATAGGGTTGCTCATATCCATATAGGAAAGAGAAAGGCCGTAAGGCTTAGGTAGTGAATAGCCTCTCTTTTCAGCTTCATCACCCCAAATAGGGAAAAATGATTCTTGAGCAAAGCCCAATGGGGTAAATAGAACTGTCAAAAAAGCCAGTACGAAGTTTATTTTCACAATAGCATCTCCTCAAGTTAGTCAAATACCTCTTCCTTGAGGAAATTAGTAAATTTATTATGTTTAATGGTCTGTTATTTTAAATTTTGAGGTTTGCAAAATAGATCTGAAAATAACTTCCCAATCAGAAGAAGAATTAAAATATTCGTCAGCATAAGAATTGGCGTTTCAATTTTATATGTTGGAGTCAGGTTTAAAGCGCCAGAGGTAAGTACGACCAATAGATTGATTCCTAGTATTCGATGAATCATCATTTTTGGTGCTGAAAAAACCTCCCAAATCACTATTGTGTTAATGAAGTAGAATAGTGCTAACTGCCATAGTTCGGTCATTAGGGGCATCAAAAACACATACTCCAGTAAAATTACCGTTCCAGTACCTATTACGCCGAAGAAGGCATCTTTGAGTACACTCGGCGGCATTGTCGGCAAGATGCAAGAAAAAGCAGCTGCAATCATTGGGAAAATTGAACCACCAGGTACCGGGAGATAAATCCAAACGAGTAATGATGTTACGAACATCGACACACCATGAAAAACTTTACGTCTATCGTCTTTGAAATGTTGGGTAAGTGTCCGTTTCTTCTGATGAATTGATATTTTGGCACTTTCAGTTTTATTGCTGTTTCTATAGCCGATAAGAGACGTTTGAGGCTTATCTACATAAAAGTTTTCTAATTTTTCTGCCAACACTTTCCATTCAGCGCTGTTTTCATTCGAGTTATTCACTCGACTCAGCAGTCTTTCTTGGATATGAGTCATTTCATTGACTCGATCAAGCCAAACTCGTCTGTGCTGCCTTAGTTGATAGCTGTCCTTTAACGGCAAGTTTAGTAGCTGATATAGCTTATTAATATTTCCCGCATTAGCTTCAAGCGCTTCAATGTTAAAGTCGTGCTTATTTTTTAATGCTTCAAGTAACAGAGTGCGGCTATTTTCAAACTTCTGGATAAAATTTTGTTCGGTATTAATAGGCCAAACAATTCTATAAACAACAGAAAACGTTATTACACCTAGTACCGTTTCTTGAAGACGTAATATTGCGAAGTGAAATATAGTTTGATCATCAAATTGACCCATGCAAGCGACGATGGAGCATACTGTAAAAGCCATCGAAAATATGTATCCATATTTCTCGTCGCTTGACATAAAAATACATAACCCAAGAAACATGGTTAGAAAACTCAGGAACAAGAAAGGATCCTGGGGAAACGTACCAATTAAGAACAGCGCATAAGCGATACCGACTAGCGTTCCCCACACACGGTTGTGTCCTTTATGAATGGAATGGGCATAGCTCTCGTTCAATGCCATAACCACAACTGCAATTGCAGCCCAGTACGGTTTTTCCCACTGGAACCATAGCGCAAGACTGAGCGCAATCACGATAGATAGCGCGACTTTAATGGCTTCTTTGGTAGAGGCATTGAGCATGGTATTTACCTATTAGTGTTTCATGATTTTGATGGATGCTGTCATGCCGACACGTAGCTGTAGACCCTCAGGGATCTCGTCCAGTGTTACCTTGACCGGAATTCGTTGAGCCAGGCGTATCCACTGAAAGTTAGGGTTTACATTAGGCAGGAGATCGTTGCCCGTAGTACCATCTTTTTTAGCGATGCCGAAACCAATACTTTTAATCTTGCCTTCTAACAGCACATCATCGCGCATCAGTAACGTCACGTAGGCTCGGTCGTCTGGATTAATACCCGCTAAGTCAGTTTCTTTAAAGTAGCCTTCAATCCAAAAGCTGTTCTCATCAATAAGAGCAACGACTGGAGAGTTGGCCACCACTTGTGAACCTGCCTGAACATTTAAGTTGGTAATGAATCCGTCAGTTGGCGCGTAAATTTTGGTGTAATCGAGGTTAAGTTGTGCTTCCTCGATCGTTGCTTTGGCCAGTTCTACGTTCGCTGCTGAGGTTTCGACGGCGTTTGCTAAATTGCTTAGCGTTAAGGCCGGTACGGCACCAGGACTACGCTTTGCGAGATTAATGGCGCGTAGTTCTTCATTTTTCGCTTTAGCCAGGAGTGCAGAGGCTTGCTTCTTACTTGCCAACGCTTTGTTGTATGTCGCTTGGTAGATGCTTGGGTCAATCTCAAACAGCAAATCGCCTTTTTTTACTTTTGAGTTATCAGCTACGTATACGTTTGTTACCTGTCCTGTGACGCGCGGTGTTACCGAGATGACATAAGCACTGACTTGACCGTCTCTTGTCCACGGATTATTCGCGTATGTTTCGTAGTAGGAATAGGCCACAGCTCCTGCCCCACAAAGCAATAACAGACTAATTAGATAACGTTTAATCACGGTGAACTTACCTCAGAATATCGTAATAAATTGGCCGATAACGCCAGTGAAAATAACAATTAGACTCAGCTCCGCTATCGCTGGGAACGCCACATGTTTGTGTAGGCCCAAACGAACAGCGAAGGATGTAACTAGTGTGGTCAGAACGTAAGCCAATCCGATCACCAGCAACAATGGAGGGAAGTAAATCTCGCCCCACACGAGTTCATGCGGCATTGGGTTCATGAGTTGTGCCTCAGAGTTATTTGATGGGACAAATATAAAGGAAGTGATCTACTTCAAATAATCGCTTATGTAGGATGACATCCATCATGTTTGGGGCGTGCAACCATCACTCGTTTTTCATTCAGAGGTCGATGCCTTGATGTTGAAGAGGAACTTTTGGTGCATTTCTTTGGCCATTAGTGCGTTTTGAATGGCGAGGTGAACTCATGACAAAGATCATATTCTCCGGAATTAACATGATTAATTAATCAATTAGACTCATCACGACAACTGAAACCTTGAAACGTTGGCTAAGCTTAATCGAGGTAAGTATCCGCAGTTTTTACTCTGTATTGAGTGATTTTTCGCAATGTGGGTGTGTGTTTATTGGTGAGTGGAAGTCTATGAATGAAAGCAATTTAGAAATTGAGTTGGCTGATAGCATTACTTCTGCTGTTGTTGGAGAGCTTTGGGATAAAGCGAACAAGCTTCTCGAATCACACCCAAATTCTCCCATCGTGGTAGACGCGAGCAATCTCACCTTTATTGACATCTCTGGTGTCGCATTCTTATCGGATTTACAGACCCGATTTCGTGCTCCTGGCGCTGAAATTTCCATAATTGGCCTTAAACCTAGTTTGGCAGAGCTTGTACCTCCTGTACCCACAAGGAGTTCGCCTACCACCGTTAGAAGACAAAGTGTTTTTTTTGAGCGTGTCGGGCAAGCAACGATGGAAATGCTCGTTTATGTCGGTTCTGTCGTTAAGTTTATCAAAGAGTGCGTACTGGTTTTTAAGATAGGAATCCGTGGGAGGAAAAACGTCAACTGGGCGACCGTTTCGAATATATCGACAAGGGCAGGGGCGGATGCGGTCCCTATCATTCTGTTAATTGGCTTTCTAATGGGAGTCATCATCGCCTTTGAAATCGGCTTAGTTGCTCAACAATTTGGTGCTGTTCTGTTCGTAGCGGATGGGATTGGGATATCCATGTTCAGAGAGTTAGGCCCATTGATGACGGCGATCGTTTTCGCAGGTCGTACTGGTGCGGCATTCGCCGTGGAGATTGGGACACAGAAAGTCAATGAAGAGATAAACGCGCTGCGCACCTTTGGGATAAGTCCTGTGGAGTTTCTCGTCATACCTCGCATCTATGCCTCCGTTATCGTGCTCCCTCTATTGACCATACTTGCCGACATTGTCGGTGTTTTCGGTGGTGCCCTTGTCTTACTGAAGTTCGATATAAGTTTCGTCCAATATTACAACCAACTTTTAAATGCACTTTCTGCTTGGGACTTGATATTTGGCTTGGTAAAGGCGACCACTTTTGGGTTCATTATTGCAGTCATCGGTTGTGAGCGGGGGTTAGCCACTGGCCAAGGTTCGACTTCGGTCGGCTTGGCGGCAACAAGTGCAGTGGTGAGCAGCATCATATGGATAGTCGTGATTGATGGCTTCTTTACCGTATTACTAACCTGAGGGTGTCCAATGAATTCGGCATTCAATGATCCAGATAAAGATGATGCAGTCGTGGTCACTGGCTTAAAAATGGGGTACGGCGATAAAATCTTGCTAGAAGACGCCAGCTTTAATGTAAGGCGTGGTGAGGTTCTCGTTATCTTAGGTGGTTCGGGCTGCGGAAAATCCAGCCTCATGAAACACATTATTGGTTTGTACGAGCCAATGTCTGGCGACATATCCATTAATGGCAAGAGTATCGTACATGCGGGACAGTCGGAGAAGTCATCCATTCAGCGCGAGCTTGGTGTTATGTATCAGAGCGGCGCGTTGTTTGGGTCATTAAACATATTAGAAAATGTGCGTTTCCCTTTAGATGAATTTACCGATCTCGGTCTGCCAGAGAAAAATAAAATTGCGCGGACATTATTAGAGTTATTAGAGATGGGGCATTCAGCGGAACTCATGCCAAGTCAGCTCTCTGGAGGGATGCTCAAGCGAGCCGGTATTGCCAGGGCCATGGCGATTGGGGCGAATATTTTGATTTTGGATGAACCGTCGGCAGGCTTAGACCCAATCACTGCGGCGAACTTAGATCAAACCATTTTAAATTTGAGAGAGAGTTTGGGATACACATTCATCATCGTGACGCATGAGCTGCAAAGTATTTTTTCTATCGCCGATAGGGCAATCATGCTCGACCCTATATCGAGAAGCATTATCGCTGAGGGGAGCCCTAAAGATTTACGAGATAACAGCAATGACACGCGAGTTCGCCAGTTTTTCAATCGGCAGCCAGATGCACTAAAACAAGAGAGTGAGCTAAGTAATGGATGATTCAAAAGGCAGTTATAAATTAGGGCTGTTTGTGGTTTCGGCGTTAATCTCGCTATTTGTTGTCCTGTTCATTTTGGAAGGAAGGGGCTTATTTGAGCCCAAGATGATAGTCGAGACTTACTTTGATGAGTCAGTTTCAGGACTTGATGTAGGCGCGCCCGTGAGGTTCAGAGGGATAACGGCAGGCGAGGTGGTATCGATTGAACTCTCCGATGCTATCTATGAATCGGATGTACCAAGAGAAAACAGAAGGTCATATGTTGTGGTTCGTAGTGAAATTACTGGCGCTAAAAAGACAGTTGCTGAGTGGGACATGAGTGTTCAAGTGGCCATCGATCGTGGGCTGAGAGCGACAACTCAGTTAGCTGGTATCACTGGCCAACAGTTCCTATCGTTTGACTTTATATCAACAGAGAAAGGCTTGAGCTTTGATTGGACTCCAGAATACCCCTATGTACCATCGACAAAGAGCTCTACAGGTAAAATTGTTTCTGGCATACAGAACCTCATTGACCGTTTGGACGAGGCAGATATCAATACACTGGTAAGCAATATCAATATGCTAATTGAGACTCTCGACGGCAGCATTGGGCAGATAGATGTAGAAAGTCTAAATGTGCAGTTGATAGAGCTATTGAAGAACACGAACCAAATGGTGAAAAGTGTTGATGGCGTGGTTTCGGACGCTGAAATTAAAGCGATCATTTCATCCGTTGCGCAGATCAGTAAAAAGCTAAATACGACCCTCAATAATGGGGGAGAGCTGAATCAATTAATCAATGATTTAGACCGAGCTGCTGTCAGGCTAGACGTCATTATGGCCGACAATCAGTCAGATATTAATTATGTAATAAAAGACCTCAGGGTCACGGTGGAAAATCTAAAGGACTTTTCGGAGACTTTGAAGAGTCAGCCATCTAGCATCATATTTAGTGCTGAGCCCGAGAAGTTGAAGCTGGATTGATAATTTAAACATACATAATCAAACAAGTGTGGTCAGTTATGAATATTAATAAATTACTCCCTTTGATTTTGTGTTCTATTGCATTAGCCGGTTGCAGTATCAGTGAGCCGTTGGAAAGCCCAAAGCACTACACCATCATGCTTGATGAGTCTGACAAAACCTTTTCCCCAAAGTTTGAGTTTTTACTCATTGATAGCGTTCGCGTAGACAGCCCTTTTAATAATACTCAGATGGTTTTCAGGTTATCAGACGTGAGTTTCGAGACGGATTATTACAATCGCTATATATCCGAGCCGAGCACTTTGATCGAAAGTCACTTACCAACCACACTTACTCGTTCTGGTCTAGTTGAACATGCCGTTCCATACAGTTCTGGGGTTTCTACTCCGTTGGTTTTAAAGACCATCGTGACGCAATTGTACGGTGATTTCAGAAAGGACCAAACACCAACAGCCGTAATGGAAATTCAGTTCATATTGGTAGACAGTTCGAGTGTTCGACCAACGATCATCTTTGATAAAAAGATTTTGAGACAAGTGGATTTGTCAGAGAGAACGCCTGAAGCATACGCGAGAGGTTTGGGCGTTGCGCTCACGCAGATTCTCGAAGTTTTGTCAGCGGAGATTAGCCAGGGTTAACCGTGGTAAGTCTATAATCATTTGTGACAAATGTGTTCCCTGATTCTCCGTATTGGTAAGGGGTGGCTGTGATTAGAAAAAAGGAAATTTTTTCGTATGTCGTTGCATTTACGATCATGGTTGTCATGTCGATTTCCATCTACGTTCTTACCTATGAGGAGCAAACCGCCTACTCTAAAGTTTTCAACAGGGAAAACTTTATAGAGAGAGAAATCGAGTATGACCAAGAGAACTTCACCGATACTCATAAGCTCGAAATCGAGCTTGATAAGGTTAAGCTCGAAATCGCCAAAATGTCGACAGATTTGGAAAGAGTAAGTCTGGAGTACGCCGAGCTTACAGAAGAGTTGGAGGTGATAAAAAGTAATCTGGATTGGCTTAATAAAACAACGGAATTCGGAGCTTACACCAGGAAAATGCTGCAAGAGTTGCCCCAAAACGTCGACCTTGAAAGTCTTCAGGATTATCGGGCACAGGTTAATATTCGACTATATGAGATAAGCAAAGCGGAACGGGTTTTGGAGTCGGACAAGCTCCAGGAATTGATTGCATTATATAAAACGCTTTCAACGGCGATAGACACGTTAATAGCAGTGTCTAGTGACTATTCTCTAGTCCTCGAAGACGCCAGAGCTTTCTTTAAAGAACGCCAAGTTTGGACATACAGTAACTCACCGATTTGGGAAAACGTTTTTAAGCTCGATAGCCGGAAACTTTTTGGCGTAAGAGAAGTGATCAGTTCAAGTGTTCAGAGTATCGACTGGTCTAAGGCGCGTCTTTCATTAGTCTATTTTGTTGGACTCTCATTGCTATTGCTGTTTTTAAATTGGTGGTCGAGGTTAAAACTTGATCTTGTTTCTCAGCGGCAAGAAAAGGTATTTGGAAATCCGTTAAAAGACAGCTTTTCAAACAGCATCATTGTGTTGTTGATAACATTTGTTGCGTCGTCAATTCTACCGATATTTTTCTTTACCTGTGTGTGGTTTATAGATTTCATATGGGCACGCCATCCGTCAATTCTGTTCGATGAGGTCATGGTTGCCAGCTTTATTCTCTTATGGAGTGTTGGTTTTCTCTATCACTTGAGCAGAAAGAAAGGGGTGCTTGAGTTGCATTTTCGGTGGTCAACGGAGGTGTGCCATACGATTCATCATCGAATACGAGTGATAATGTTTCCCTTACTAGTCATTCTGGTTTTCTTCCATTTTTTCCGTTTGATCGCTCAACAAAATGATGCCGAAATTCTACGCATACTCTATCTGCTGGTGGTCATTCTGCTTTTTGTGCTTTACAAGAGCGCGTTAAATTTAGGCGATGTTAATGCTCACCTGCCTGCTTTTTTCCAATCTGGAATGGGGCTCTTTGTTGTTTATTATTCGATACTTGGTTCATTTTTTGTGGTTATTGTTATGGCCATACTGGGTTTGTATATTGGGTCGTGGAAGATACTTGTTCTTCAGCAGCTCAATATATTTGCGTTAACCGGGGTATTATTGGTTTATCAGCTGGGTGAGCGTTGGTTGATTCTAGAGCAACGACAATTAAGTTATCAGCGCTTTCTTGCCAAGCGAGAGGAAAAAATTGCCCGGGAAAGCGAGGGGTTACCTGAAGATGCCATGGCTTTTGATGCTGAAGACCAGGGTTTGGATAAGGCATCCATCAGCGAGCAGTCAATGGCGTTGTTGAAAGGGCTGAGTCTGGTCTTGCTCGTGACTGTTCTTTCGACGGTATGGTCCAGTCAGCTGGAGTTAACCAACTGGATGGACAACGTTGTTTTATGGCAGGTGACTCAATCTTCGGGGGCCGATGCTGAAGCGATAGATATCACAATGAAGTCCTTAGTCTATGCGTTACTGACTTTAGTTGTAGCTTTTGTGAGTATCCGTAACATCCCGGGTCTTTTAGAGTTGTTGGTTTTACGCAGGATGAGTCTGGCACCGGGAACTGGCTACACGATCACTACATTACTCCGCTATGTGATCCTGATGCTCGGCATAACTATTGCCTTTACGACAATCGGAGTCGAGTGGGAGCGCCTGCAATGGCTGATCGCGGCAATTGGTGTTGGGTTGGGTTTCGGATTACAGGAAATTTTTGCCAATTTCATCTCTGGCTTGATTTTGCTGTTTGAGAGGCCAATAAGGATTGGCGATACAGTGACGATTAACGAGCTCTCTGGAACGGTAAGCAAGATTCAAACGCGTTCAACAACCATTATTGATTGGGACAATAAAGAGATTGTCGTCCCCAACAAAGTATTTATCACAGACAAGCTTATCAACTGGTCCTTAACGGATTCTGTTACTAGGGTCGTGATCCCTGTTGGTGTTGCCTATGGCTCAGATATAGACCTTGTTGAAGACTTATTATATCGAGCCGTGGCTGATACTCCGCTTGTGTTGAGCGTTCCCGCACCACAAGTTTATTTTCTGAAGTTCGGCGATAGCAGCTTGGAGTTTGAGCTTAGACTTTATATCAATTCAATTGATGACCGCTTGCCAACGCTTCACCTGGTTAACAAGAAAATTAATCAGTTATTCAAAGAGAATGAGGTGGAAATCTCTTACCCTCAACTTGATCTGCATATAAAGGAAAAATAATGAATTTTCATTCACCTTTCTTACACGAGTGACGAATTATATTCAGTAAGAGGGTGGTTTAGCGTTCGAATTTATCACAGTCAGCTCTTTTGGAGGATTCTGCCTACTAAGTTCTAAGTATTTCATTCCAAATAGATGTTTAATAAATGCATGTCGAGCTAATACGGTTAAGTTTCTGATAAACTAGAAATGTTGGTGGTAAGACAAAATAGAGTTTTCAAATTCGGTTTAGTGCGTCAAATCTTCGAGGGGGGAGTATGAAAAAAACGCGGTGGTATATTGTTCTATCTTATTAAAAACAGCTTAGTTAACTTGTTTAACTCTAGTGTATTTGTTAATTGAAGACTTTGTATAACGCTTATTATGATCCACTCTTCAGTTTACGGAACCTACCAAAATAAAAAGAAGTAGAAAATGTCAAACACAGAAAAATCGTCAAGAAAACTAAGCATATACATTATTACATTGGTGTTGTTTATCTGGCTGTATAGCCTTTGGTCTGATCGAGTTACGCCAATTACCAGCATTGCGAGAGTACATTCGTATTTAGTGCGTATCGCTCCGGAAGTAGCAGGAAACATTGTTGACGTTAATATTAAGAACAATCAAGTAGTGCGAGCTGGTGATGTGCTATTTAAGATTGACGCGAGAAACTATGAACTCGCAGTGCGTGAAGCTCAGGCTAATTTGGCGATCGCCGGGCAAAGTATAGGGGCGAGTACTGCTGCCGTCGAGGTCGCACAGGCGAAGGTCGTCGATGCGCTTGCGGCTAGAAATAATGCCAGAGAGCAAGCTGCACGTATTTCTGAATTGGCATCACGTGGCGTTCTTAGTAAGTCCGAGCGAGACAACGCCATTGAAGCGAAATCACGAGCGCAAGCTTCATTGGAAGCCGCTGAAGCGTCTCTTGTTCAGGCTAAACAAAATCTTGGCCCCGAGGGTAACAACAACCCTCAAATATTGGCGGCAATGGCCAGGCTTGAAAAAGCACAGTTGAATCTACAAAAAACGTCTGTTGTCGCACCCTCTGACGGTATTGTGACCAACCTTCAACTTACTCTAGGCCAGCCAGCTTCTGTCGGCACGCCGATGCTGACGTTTATTGATCCCAGAGAGATTTGGATTTCAGCTTTAGTTCGCGAAAACTCTTTGGAATACATAAAAGTTGGGCAAACTGTCAAAGTTGTATTGGATTCACTGCCGGGCAGGGTATTAGAGGGCGAAGTGTATAACGTTGGATGGGGTACAGGAGACAGCAATAATATAGATGCAAACACTGGGTTCATTCGTGCTGACACGACCTCTCTAAATGCTCAGCGATACCCAGTGAATATTGTGTTTAAGGGTGTGCCGCCAACATTCGTTATGGCTCTCAAGCAACGGTAGCGTTTTACACCGAACAAAGTTCGTTAGGGGAGTGGTTAGCGGGACTATGGATGAGAATTGTTAGTGTATGGACTTATGTTTCGTAGCAGCGTTAACCCAGTAATAAAAATAGTATTTGCGCCAATTTTGCTACTTTTCTATTTAAAGTACATTGGTCAGCCTTTACCTATTTTAGCCCCTATGTTCGTGGTCATACTGTTGACCACGTTACCTGCAAAGCCACCAATTAAAATGATTCTACAGGTTGTTGTTGTTATTTTATTTGTTAGCTTTGTTGTGGTTTTCTTTGCGCGAATTTTGTCCGATACCCCAACTGGTTATGCTTTGTTCTGCTGGTCTTTATTTTGTTGGAGTTACTACCGTAGTCATAAGAATCCACAAGACATCATTTCAACATTAACTTTGATTGTCTTGATTATTGCAACGGTAGTAAGTAAACAGATGGACTTTGCAATTAGCGGAGTACCGTTAGTTATCTTTAAAGCGTTTTTGATCGCGATAGTTGTCTTCTGGTTATCTCACTTCTTATTTCCTGGTGAGCAGGAAGATATCTTGCCCGATGAAGGCATTAAAGGGAGTGAAGCGCATTTAGGGATTGCGATGTTTAAGGCTACTGCGATGAGTATCGCTTTGGCGATTTTGATAGGTATTGGAAGCTCTCAGACAATGCTTATTGCGATTACCGTTAGCAGCATGATTAAACTTCCCATGTCCTTTCATCAAAGGGATTTTAGCGCTCAAAGGTTAGTAACCACAGCAGCAGGCATTTTATTTACCTTACCTATCATGCTGTTATATGGTTTTGGAGCACCTTATTGGGTTGTGCTGGGCTTCACGTTGTTTTTGGGTATCCAATTAGCTTGTTACGCAATTCGTCGTCAAAGTCATTCTACGATTTATCAATTATTGTTCACCAACTTTGTGGTTATCACTTATCAAATTATTAATCATGAAGGCGTGGATTCACTTTCTTCAGGGTTCAAGCGTTTAGTATCGATAAGTATCGCTATTTTCATAGGTGCGTTGATATTGAGGCTAATAAATCACAGCCCAAAAGACCCAGAACCAACAGAGAAACTTAATTGACGTGTATTCATCCACTGTGATGGATGTTGCCGTTCATAATTGGGTCGGTATCAGGAGTAAGTTTGAGCGAGAGAGGGAGTGCTACTAACTAACTTCTATTGCAACGAGCTAATTAACATAAAATTCGACGAGTTAAAGTTTTTGAGTACCGAATCGACTTATGTAGGATGGAGTCCTACATAAGCGATTGGTCGAGGGAGCTCTTTTCTATAATACTGAGTTGAGTTGAGTTGAGTTGAGTTGATTGATGGCAATCAGCCGGTTGAGGCGGGTTACGTTATTAACGCTTCGCAAGTTCAAGTATACGAAGCTAATTAATCAGTTTTAGTGCATGTGAAATTGTAAGAATTAATCTGGTAGCGGCTATTAATTAATAATTCAGGTTTATTTATGAAAGGTATTATCTCCATTCAAGCTCATGTTGTGTATGGGCATTCAGGCAACAGTTCTGCGGTATTTCCTGTTCAGCGAATGGGTATAGATATGTGGCCAATCCATACTGTTCAGTATTCTGACAATACTCGCAGTGGACAAGTGAACTTGGGTAGTACTTCACCCACCGATAATATTCGAGCATTGATTGATGGGTTGGACAGCATCGGGCAATTATCAGAATGTAGTGCAGTGATATCGGGGCATCAAGCTCGCTCAGTGGATTGCGATTCAATTTCTGAAGCGGTTATTCGAGTGAAGAATAAGAATCGACAGGCACTTTATGTTTGCGATCCTGGCCTAAACAATCCTGCAATGAGTGGCACGGTCGACAAGTCTGTTCAAGATAAATTGATGGGTGAACTGATGCCAATGGCAGATGTACTTGTTCCGGACCAATTTGCATTGGAGAAATTTACTGAAGTATCGATCCACAGTGTCGAGGATGCTGTTGAGGCCTGTAAAAAGGCGCTCTCAATTGGCCCTAAGATCATCCTTGTGAGAAATCTACAGCTTTCGAGTAATCCTGTTATCAACATGATGCTGGCGACGCCAAAAGCCATTTATCTGTGTCAAAGACCGATGATGGACTTTGAAGGTGACATGAAGGGCATCGGGGAGCTAATCACGGCAGTTTTTGCTGCTTGTCTTGTCAAACGTATGTCTCCAGTCGCTGCATTTCGTCACACCAACAACGCCATCTACGGTGTTCTTGAATTAACTGGTGAAATTGGCAGCTTGGAGATGGAAACTATAGCGGGACAGTGGGAGTTTATTGAGCCAACCTACGACTTAGAAATTACAAAGCTAGCGGTGTTATAGCGAATAATGAGAAGAGGGAGTCGGTGCCTTAGAAGGAATAATGCATCCTCCTGAAATTAATGCAAAAGTAACGTCAATTAGTGTTATCTTTTAGTATGTATGACACTGACTGGGAAATGATATGACTTTTAACCATGAGCAACTGTTGGCCTTTGTCACTGTGTACGAAGAGCTGTCATTTAGCAAAGCAGCTGTCAAACTAGGTAAACACCGCACTACAATGAGCCAAGTTATCGCTAACCTTGAAGATCAATTAGCCATAACGCTGTTTGAACGTCTTGGACGTTCGGTTGAACCTACTGAAGATGGTCATTTGCTTTATCATTATGCTAAGAAGACGGTTGAACAGGCACGAGTATTTGAAAATATCGCGTTAAGCTTGTCATACGGTGGTTTGGAGCGTGTTGTTATCGCCTATTCTAGTTTTATGCCTCCTGAAGCTTTATACATGATCCGAAAACAACTGGCTCAAGATTTTCCGACAATGAGCGTGGAATTACTGGTGCGAGATCGTTCGGAAATTAAGCAGGGCATTGTAGAGGGCTCGATTCATTTTGGGCTGGTTAACGTACACGAAAGCAGTGCGATTCACAGTATGGACGCGGTCTTTTTAGGTCATGTTGAATTTGTTCCTTATGTACAAACGGGTGGCAGACTGGCAAAGATGAATAAAACATCTGTCGTGGATGCGTTGGTTACGGAGCGTCAATTCATATTAAAGTCTCTCGTAGATGAGGGATTGAAAGAGAAATTCGTATTTTCAGCTAATAATGAGCAAGTGGATCAACTCTCGGTTGTGACACAGATGGTCAAGGAAGGGCTAGGATGGGCATGGTTACCTAAAGCTCTAACAAAGCCGCAGTTCAAAGTTGAAGGTATTGAACCTGTCACTCTCGACTTGATGCTGGAAGGCATGAAACTGCCTCTGTCAATGTGGTGCCCGCACGCTAAATATCTAAAAGAAATTAAAGCGTCAATAATGAACGCGATACATGAACACGTTGAGTCATACAATTATTAGCGAGTTTAGTGAGTAGGAGAGAATATATATTCTTCTAACTGCTATTTTTGTACTTGTCTGTTTTGTAAGTATATAATTGGTACGTTTTAAGCCAGTCACGTAAGTTGTTTTGTTGTATTTCTTTAGGGTGATAAAATGATTGCTTTAATAGTAAAATATTTGGCTATCTTTGTGTATATATCTACGTCAGTCGTTTTATATATTTAGTGAATGCCTGTGTTCATTATCATCTCGTTTATATATAAATATTGCTTTTAATTTGTAGGAAATAATAATGTTAAAACATATTTCAATAGCTGTTTTATCCTTAGCTGGGCTTTGTTGCGTAATTCAGACGAGAAACCAAACCTCCTAAAGTTGAGCGACTTTTATACAATATACTGAGTTTCAGGCATACCAAGCCCTGTAAGTTTGTTCAGTGCTTTGATCATGGCGTAAGTCTCGCCAACCTGAGCGTTGTAATTTCTTAGACTTAATTTCCCACCTAGCAACTGTTTTACTCGGTACATTGCGGTCTCTGACAGAGAGCGCTTATGATAGCCATACCGCTTTTTCCACTTCTTGTTGGAGCCGTAGAGCTTCTGGCAACCTACCGCTAAGTTACGAGGATGCCCTTGTTCCCAGAAGGCTGCTCCTTCTCTTGGCGGGATGAGCGGAACAGCTCGCTTGATCCGTATGGCATCATGGCAATTCCTTGTGTCATAAGCGCCATCGCCTGATATCTCAATGATTTTACGACGTGTTTGCTTGAGTAAGTTGGGGAGCACTTCGGCATCAGTGACGTTAGATAAGCTCAGCTCTGCTGCGACTATTTCGTGGGTGCTTGTATCTACCGCGATATGCAGCTTACGCCAGACTCTTCGCTTCCCATCAGTTCCATGCTTCTTGACCTTCCATTCACCTTCGCCATAAACCTTGAGGCCAGTGGCATCAATGGCCAGATGTTGTATTGCTCCTCTGGTTTTGGTTTTAAATGAAACTTCAACTTCCTTAGCTCGGCGGCTTATACAGGTGTAGTGCGGGCAAACAAGCGGGATGTTAGCCAGCTTAAATACGGAGTCTAGAAAACCTTGCAGCGCTCTCAAGGGCATAGAGAAAACGCGTTTCACCATCAGTGCGGTAGTAATGGCTAAGTCGCTGAATCGGCGAGGTCTACCACGCTTGCCTTGTTTGTTTTGCTTCCACTCAGCTATCGCTTCCTCATCAATCCAAAAGGTCAGAGAACCACGGTTGATTAAGGATTTATTGTACTGCTTCCAGTTAGTTGTTTTGTAACGAGGTTTAGGCATGAGGCTACGACGATTGATGGGCGTAGCCGCTCAGATCGTAGTTTCTTGATTTAGTTCCATCGAATTACGCAACAAAGCCTGGCATCTATAAAGGTAGCGTTCCATGTGATGACTGTGCTGTTACTAATTTATTTCTGGAAACAAAGCAAGATGGCCAATACTTAATGTCTCGCAGTTACATTGATAAAATGAGCGCTACAGCGATGGAAGAGGGTGAAATTCACTGGAATAAACAAGGTAATATTATTCAAATAGGTGAGTATCTATTCCTCGTTACGGAGAATAAACTTTCACTGGTTGATAAAAATGGAAAGCTTACACTAGACGAAGACGGAAATTCGCACGAGCTTGACAAACAAATCGATTAATATCTAACTAGGTTTTGATACAGACTTATTTACTATAAAAATAAGTATGTACTCAAATAAATTACTACAACTAAAAGTTAACCCACCTTCTCCCCTTAATCTAGTCCAGTCTACACTTAGTAATGTTCATCCAACCAAGGAGATGATGAACATGAAAAAGCAATTCAATGAACAAAAAATTATTACCATTTTAAAGGAAGCGCAAGCGGGGATTCCCTCCCGAGAGCTAGGCGGCAAATACAGGATATCGGATGCAACGAGCGTCAATGAGATATCAACGTCAGGCTAACCACTAGGATATTACGCTCCAGACTCGTATTAAGAGCCAGCATTGGAGCGACGTCGGTTCTCGTCATATCCACCGCCTTCTGAGGCGAGAACGGGTTGATGTTAACCATAAGCGAGTTTGTCGCTTGTACTGTGAATTGGGCTTAATGGTTATAAAACGGAGCCGTAGAAAATCACTCCCGCTCAGCTCTGGGTTATCTGACTTCTTCTGAGCTATCGGGGGCAGTAAGAACGCAAACCGTTTAATTAGTGGTTGGAATAAAAGTTTTAAATATAAGGGGCTACAATGTGAACAATTCAAATGAGAACCTAGAAAAGGTACTAGTGAAGGCATTCAGTACTTCATTGATACGATTCTCAGCTATTACGCTTATTGTCATAGTTTGCTGGTGGGCGTTTTTACCATTTTTACCTATTTTGCTTTGGGCTCTGGTATTGGCGATTGCACTTTACCCGATTAAGTTGGGTATTGAGCATAAGTTGGGCTTAAGGTCCAGTCGAGCGGCGACTTTAGTCGCTGTAATTGGAGTGCTAGTCCTTGGAACTCCGACCGCTATGGTTGGTAACTCATTTGCGTCTAAAACGTTGGAGACAGTCGATTCTTATCGAAATGGCACACTAGTTGTGCCGACGCCAACTGACAGCGTGAAAGAGTGGCCTTTGGTCGGGGAAAAAGTATATGAAGCCTGGGATGAAGCCGCAGTCAACCTCCCAGACTTTGTAGAGAAACATCAGCCTCAAGTAAAAAGCATCTTTGGTTGGGTCTTTGATAGTGCTGCAGGGGCAGCTAAGAACGTATTTGTATTGATAGGTGCGGTGATCATTGCTGGGATAATGTTAGCTTGGGCTGAACCCGCATCGGCATCAATAAGTAAGATTTTCATTAGTTTTACTGATCCAGTCAAAGGCCCCAAGCTTCATAAGTTAACAACCGCAACGCTCAGGCAGGTCGCTATTGGTATTATAGGCATTGCATTTTTAACAGCGATGGTATTTGGCGCTGTTGTTGCGTTAGCAGGTGTTCCAGCGGCTGCTCTGTTTACCTTAATAGCTTTAATTCTTGCTATCGTTCAGCTTCCTGTGACCGTTATAGCTCTGGTCGCTGTTGCGGTATTGTGGTCAGGGGATAGTGGAACGGCACACAATGTTATTTTCACGATATTACTGATTGCTTCGAGCCTGATAGATAATTTCTTAAAACCGATCATTCTTGGAAGAGGGTTAGATGTACCAATGCCAATAATACTCATCGGTGCTGTTGGCGGGGTTATGTCTGGCGGAATACTGGGTATGTTCGTTGGTGCGGCATTTTTAGCAGCAGGATATCAAGTATTTATGCAATGGGTAGAGGATGAAAACACGCAAGTTTTAGAAACCATGGAAAAAACGGAATCCAAAAATAAAGGCTCTGAATAATGTGCGATTTAGTGTCCTTCTGGTGGCAGGTTATTAATCCGAAGTTTTAAGGTAATAAAATTTTCTAGTCCAATTCGAGTCAGCGAGATCTGAGTTGACTCGTTTGTGTCTTTTTTTCATTTAGATTGATACCAATAGCGAACCTAAGCGTTATTAGTTAAGGCAAAATTGATATCTTTCTTAAACACTAGTGCGGCAAAAAAGACAAAGTTAACAGGAGGGAAAAATGCGAAGATCAATGAGAATAATGCTGCAAGCTTTGCACGAGATAACTTACGCTTCCCTAAGTAGTAACCAGCCACCATGTTCCCTATAAGATATAGTGAGAAGATTACTGCTCCAATTATGATGTGTCCCATTCCGCGCTCCTATCTGATCATCAGGTAGAATAAAACTCCAGATGTAAATCCAACAACGCTTAGGTTATTACTCAAAAAAATACTAATTTTTCCCTTCACAATTAAATCCTTTCGTTGGTTAATCAGATATCAACAGTATTAACGTATTCATTTAATTGTCAAATTTTGAATGGTTGCTAAAAGTACAGGCAGGAAGCTGCTTTTGGAAAATATACATAGCAAACGGTGGAGGTGTTTCAATATACCTCTTCTAATCTGGGAGCAAAGATTGAGAGTTATACGTCTAGATCGGTTCTGTCTTACTTCACTTCATTGCTGTAGGAAGACATGAGCAAGAAAAACTACGTGGGTCAGAAATGAAAAAAGCCGCTGATAAATCAGCGGCTTTTTTCTATGAATAGTGGCGGAGAGATAGGGATTTGAACCCTAGATACGCTATTAACGTATGCCGGTTTTCAAGACCGGTGCTTTCAACCACTCAGCCATCTCTCCGTTGTGGGTCGTATAATAGTGACAGTGCTGAGGCTTGTAAAGCCTTGAACTAACGAAAAAGAACTGTTTGGTTGTTTTGTAATCATAGGTCTATGCTGTGATAGGTCCTGATAAAGAAATATCTATTAAAATAGGGCATTTTATAGAGTTTTTACTTTATCTCACTACTTTTCAATAAAATGGTGTTTTATTGCTATCTTTATGAAAATAAAGAAATAATCACCTTTGAGTATACATGTGTTCGCCCGAAAGTGTTTGCATCAGTTTGTGAACTAATTCAAAATTAACTGGTATAGCCAGTTGAGCTTAAATTTCTAAGGGTGTTTATGAAGGTCACAAATCTATTTAAAGACAAAGTTGATGCGATTTCTGCACATCAATCCGAGTTTATGAATTGGATGTCTCCAACGCTACGCGATTATTGGAGTGACTTTTTGGATAGAGCCCAGCACAGTTTCTTATTCTCGAAAGTGCGCGATCACCAGCAGCCGGCGATTAACGAAGAAGTTGCGCCTCAACCTGAACCAATCGTCATGGCACCGGAAGCTCAAAAGTTATACCAAGAGCTCAGTGAGAAAGTCGGTGAAGTCATTCACGTTGGTGATTGGGTACATGTGTCTCAAGAGCGCATTAATCAGTTCGGTGCAGTCACTGAAGATATGCAGTGGATTCATACTGATCCTGAGCGTGCATCTGCAGAGTCACCGTTTAAGACGACTATTGCCCATGGGTTCCTGACTTTGGCGTTGCTACCAAAGCTGACAGACTCGGTTGATCCAGACAAGCCATTGTTCCCGACGGCGAAGTTAGTTGTCAATCTTGGTCTGAACCAGGTTCGTTTCCCTTATCCAGTAAAAGCGGGCAACAACGTTCGTGCTGTAAGTACACTGACCAAAGTAACGCCAATTAAGAAAGGCCTTGAGATTGAGCGTGAAATCAAAGTGGAAATTGAAGGTATCCGTCGTCCGGGAGCGGTTGTCGTTTCTGTTATTCAACTGCATTTCTAAACAACAGAAAGAACAAAAAAAAGAGAGCATATTAATGCTCTCTTTTTATTTATTGATTATCTATTGATCAAACTTTTTCACAGGCGTGTAGCCGTATTCAGCCACGGCTTGTTGGCCTTCTTCTGATTTCAAAAATGCCACGAAGTCTTTACCGGCTTGGTCCAGTGCGTCGACTTTGTATAGAACTAAGAAAGGTCGCGCCAACGTGTATTTGTGGTTCGCGATGTTTTCAGAGGTTGGCTCAATACCTTCAAACTGGATGGCTTTCACTGAGCGGTCGACCGAGCCTACCGAAATAAACCCAATTGCACGCGTGTTATGGTTTACGATCGTTTTCACCATGCTGTTGCTGTTTACTACCAGATTATTAGGGCTGATATCAGACACTAAACGGTCGTTTACGATTTTGGTAAGACCCATTAGGCTTTCGAAACTGTAACGTGAGCCTGAAGATGCTTCACGAGTCACAACTGCGATTGGTTGATCGTCACCACCGACTTCTTTCCAGTTTTTAATTTTGCCTTTGTAAATATCAAATACCTGCTGTTGAGACAGGTTTGCTATAGAGTTTGCACGGTTTACCACGATTGCCAAACCATCATAAGCGATTGGAATAACGTTTAGGTCTTCTCCTTTTTCGCTTTCTGTCAGGTATCGGGAGCTCATCCCAATTTTAACCACACCTTTGTTCACCATGGTGATGCCCGCACTCGAGCCAATGCCTTGGACAGCGATGTAGTCATCAGGGTGCGTTTTATTATATTTCTCGGCAAGAACATCCATAACGCGAGCAACGGAAGTCGAGCCAGAGATATTCACCTCTTTCGCCATAGCGGAAGGAAGAGCGATGGCCATGGCTAGCAGAGTCGCCACAGTAAAACGTAACATATTAAACTCCAAAAAATGGTATCAAGCAGCGCACATGATATTTCGTTGAGGTTACACTTTTGTGAATTTACCGGTCCAGAAGTAGGGAAATGCCTTCTTTTCAATGCGCTTTATTTTTGCGAACATCAGATGTTACTCACTCGCGCGTGAAGAAACAAAAGGGCTAGAGTGCCTCTTTTCGTTGGGGTAAGGTGTATACTAAGAACTACCTATCAGGAGATCTTTCATGTCAGTGTCTCAAATGGCAACCAGCCGTTTATACAAGTTAGTTCATTCACTCTGTTCTGCCCGCAATGCGAATTTACCCGTAGAGCAGGGCAAGTGTTTGTATGAACCTGTAGAAAATGGTGTGGAGCTTCATCGCGCACATTTCCTGCTAGATTCACAGCACAGTGAATATACGTCTCCAGTAGCAAAGATTTTGTTTGATGTGCAAACGCAACTTTGGCGTTTTTATGTGCCGAGTTACCAAACCGGTGACTTGAAATGGGTACCTTATGAAACTCTGCCATACAGCCAGTCCCTTGAAGTGTTACTGGGTGAACTAGAAAGCGACCCTCAGGCGTGTTTCTGGGAGTAGTGTTTTAAATATTTTTTCCGCTGAACATTAAAAAAGGCGCTTTGATAGCGCCTTTTTCGTTTCGGTTTATTCAGTGTTATTCAACCGTTTGTTCCGTCTGTGCTTTTGGCGGTTCAGCGAACACTTGCGTCGGTTTAGCAACTAAACTGCGGTTTTCCTGGTTCACATCTGCCAAGACAACTTCTAGCGTATCGCCCAGCTTGTACACCACTTCTTTATCGATGGAGATAGTACCGTTGTCACCGTTGCACTCAATGCGTTCTTTATTGTCAACAATGAGTGAGCCAGGAATAAACGCTGCGGCGCCGTTTTCAAGCAGGCGAACACGCGCACCAGCACGATTGATATCGAAAATTTCACCGATGTAGCGAGTTTCTTTGCTTGGCTCCTCAGCAAGAGTACGAGCGTAAAGCCAGTCAGACACATTACGCTCCGCAATTTTGTGGTGCTTACGGTGTAATGCCAGTTCTTCTCCGACTTGATCATCAGGCTTTTGAACAGGTTCTTTGTCAAGAATCACCGCTTTTAGCATACGGTGGTTGATCATATCGCCGTATTTACGAATTGGAGATGTCCAAGTCGCGTAAATATCTAGGCCCATCGCGTAGTGAGGAAGTGGCTGATTGCCGACTTCACTGTACGCCTGGAACTTGCGGATGCGGTTATCCAAGTATGAAGTTTCCTGAGTAGACAACCAACGACGTAATGCTGCAAAGCCTTCCAGTGTCGCGATAGTGTCCGCTGTGAAGCCATGTGTACCTTCTGGGTCAACTAATTGCACAACTTCTTCAATCTTCTCTGCTTTGAGACCAGAGTGAGTGTTGAACACGCCAGTTTCAAACTTATCGCGAAGCGTGCGGCCAGCACAGATATTCGCTGTGATCATCGACTCTTCTACAAGACGGTTTGCACTGCGACGCATGTCTGCATGAATGGCAATAACGTCATTGTCTTCGCTCAGTTCGAAACGGTAGTCCGGACGATCCGGGAATACAACCGCATTTTTTTCACGCCAGTCGGCACGAGCAACGGAGAAGTCGTACAGGTCACGTACGATAGTTGCGATATCTTCCGATGGCTGCCATTTATCAGAGCTGCCATTTTCGATCCAGTCTGATACGTGGTCATAAGCAAGACGAGCGTGAGACTTAATGTTCGCAGCAAAGAAGTTGATGTTATCACCAATCACACCATCTTTACTTACGCTTACGGTACAGCAAAGGGCAGGGCGAGTTTCACCTTCAATAAGAGAACATAGGTCATCAGCAAGATCACGAGGCAGCATTGGGATGTTGCGCCCTGGCAAGTAGATCGTGTAGCCACGCTCACGAGCGACTTTGTCCATTTCATCTTCTGGCGTAATGTATGCGGTAGGATCGGCAATCGCGATGGTCAGTTCAAAATCGCCAGATTCTGTTTTCTTCGCATGCAGCGCATCGTCCATATCTTTGGTGGACTCGCCATCGATAGTTACGAATGGAACGTGAGTTAAATCAACGCGGTCTAATTCCGCGTCGTCTTTTAACTCCCAGTTCTCAATACCAGCAGGCTCAGAGTTTGGAAGATCGTTTTGTGCCAAGGTTACCCACCATGGTGCGATCTTATCGTCAGCATCCGTGATTTTTTCAGAGATTTCTACGAAGAAAGAGTTGTCACCTTTAAGAGGGTGGCGAATAAGATGGCCGACAACCCAATCACCTTCATTGAAGTTATCTGGCTTTTGGCCTTTCTTTAGTTTTGCTTTTAGCGACAACTTTTTCAGTTGAGGGTGGTCAGGAACAACATTCAGCTTACCTTTGAACATTTTTACACGGCCAATAAAGCGAGTAAGTGACTGTTCTAGCAGCTCTTGTGGCTCTGCAACTTCACGTTCATTCTCTGTACGAATAATGGCGACTACTTTATCGCCATGAATGCACTTTTTCATGTACGCAGGTGGAATGAAGAAACTGGTTTTGCTGTCCACTTCAAGGAAACCAAAGCCTTTATCTGTTGCTTTGATTGACCCTTCTTTTTTAGGAAGGTTTTCTTGGATTTGCTGCTTAAGTTGGGCTAATAGCGGGTTATCTTGAAACATCTTGATTTTCTATCTGATTGTTTTTAATAAATTTATTTTCTTTCCCCAAGCCTCTTTACCATTCTTTCCTAAAAAGAGAGCGAACGTAAGAAGGCATTCGGCGGTCGTAATAAATTTACCGAAAGAGTTACTGCGACACATGTTACTTGGCATAGGAATGATTGTATAGTGATCATTGTGTTCATAAAGGTATTGAGCCGCGCTTTTCTGGTTAAGACATCCAAGTATGTTCTTTCTTCTAAAAAACGTAACACATGGAAAACAAGCCTGTACTAGGCTCAACGATGGAATGGATGTTTATATTTACTCGTCGTTACAATCGTTAACTAGAAAAAAAGCACCCATTGGTTAAGATTTAATCAACCAAGGAGGCGTATATGAAAAGGTTTGAGAACATTCTTTTTGCGACCCAAGGACTTCCTGGGCATAGTGACGCGCTAGGGCAAGCCATTAGAATCGCATCCAATGATCACGTTCAAGTGTCTGGTCTTATTGCTTGTCCTGACTTTCCGAGCCACTTGGTTCAATATCAGCAAAGGTATGAACAGTCTCTGTATGACTCTTTACTGGCAAGGGTAGAAGCCTTGCGCATCGAATATGGTGCCTCTAAAGAGCAAGTGCCGTTTCCTCTTTCTGTTAAAAGCAGCGTGCAACCCGCTGTTTGTATTATTCAAGAAGCCATTGCTCATGAGCATGATTTGATCATCAAAGAGGCTGAACCTATTGATGAAGGGTCAGAAGGTTTTAAAGCACTTGATATGACGCTACTGCGAAAATGTCCGTGTGCGGTTTGGTTACATCGACCAATCAATAAGCCGAGAAACAAACGACGTATTGCTGTGGCGATTGATCCAATGAGGACGAGTGACGAGCAACACGCCATGTCAATACGATTATTAGCGCTGTCCCGTTCGATCGCTGACACGTGTGACAGTCGGCTTCATATTATTTCTTGCTGGGAATACTACTTGGAGAACTATTTAGACGACAATGCTTGGATACAAGTCGATGAGACAGAACTGGAGAATGAAGTTTCCCACGCCAAAGTGAAGCATAAGCAAGCGTTGCAAAGCCTTATTGATGAGTCTGGTATTTCTGGTGAAATGGTGCTTCACCTTCTTCACGGCAAACCGGATGACCAGATTCCTGATTGTGTTGATGAGCTAGAAATTGATGTGCTTGTTATGGGCACGCTTGCTCGTACCGGCATATCTGGGTTCGTCATTGGTAATACCGCAGAAAATATCCTGCAAT
>NZ_CAKLCK010000010.1:0-21569 GCF_921292965.1 Allocatenococcus thiocycli | reverse complement strand
TTTGGAGTACTTGAATTCTCTGATAAGTGTGGGTTAAGTCGTTTATGGGCTGGGGTCCACTTTTATGACTCCATTCCGGCTGGTCAATCGATCGGAGATCCTATTGGTTCAGCAGCCTACGATTGGTTAAAAACTTACATAAATGGTACGGCAAAATAATATAATTTTAGACACTGATAATATCTAGTAATCACAAAAAACGTCTACACTCGCCTTTTATATATGACTTAAGTTCATTTTTAAAAGGCGAGTTTATTGCTTCACGAGTACTATTACTAACATTTCAAATACCCACTATTACTTTTCTATTTCCGATTAAACACCTCTTCTTGCAAGACTAATATCCTGCTGTAGAGCATGACCTACACTCCCTTTTAAGCATCTAATCTAAATAAGGTTTTATCTAAAAATAAAGGTTCAGAACGTCCAGCGGAGCTAAAAACTCCTGCGAGAGATTGATAGGCTTAGCTTATTAAATTAATCGGTCTAAGTGATATGATAAATCTCAGGTTCCTTACTATTATCAATTACAAGTTACTGAGATGTATAAACATTAACTTCTAAACAGGTAATCAAACAGTGATAAAACACTTACATTTTCTGTTTTAAGAAAAAATAATATTTCACTGCTAAAAGGACACCCTATGAACAACAGCGATAATAACTCAGCAGGAAAGTGCCCGGTAATGCATGGTGGCATGACTTCCACCGGTTCGACCGTGATGGAATGGTGGCCGAACGCGCTTAACTTAGACATTCTCCATCAGCACGACAAAAAAGCAAACCCACTTGGAGAAGACTTCGACTACCGTGAAGCACTTAAATCACTTGACGTTGAAGCCTTAAAAAATGATTTGAAAGCGCTAATGACGGACAGTCAAGAGTGGTGGCCAGCAGACTGGGGACACTACGGCGGCTTAATGATTCGTATGGCGTGGCACTCCGCTGGTAGCTACCGCACCACTGATGGTCGCGGGGGTGGTTCAACCGGTAACCAACGCTTTGCGCCACTTAACTCTTGGCCAGACAACGGCAACTTAGATAAGGCTCGTCGCTTGTTATGGCCAATTAAGAAAAAATACGGCAACAAAATAAGCTGGGCGGATTTAATGCTTCTTGCGGGTAACATGGCATATGAATCTATGGGTCTTAAAAGCTTTGGATTTGCCTTTGGCCGAGAAGACATCTGGCATCCGGAAAAAGACATTTACTGGGGTTCAGAAAAAGAATGGTTAGCGCCAAGTGGTGGCGAAGGTACCCGATACTCTGGCGAACGTGACCTTGAAAACCCTCTGGCAGCAGTGATGATGGGTTTGATCTACGTGAACCCAGAAGGTGTAGACGGTAATCCAGACCCTCTTAAAACCGCTGCCGACATGCGTGTCACCTTTGCACGTATGGCGATGAATGATGAAGAGACCGTCGCTTTAACGGCAGGTGGTCACACGGTTGGTAAAGCTCACGGTAATGGCGACGCGGCAAACTTAGGTCCAGACCCTGAAGGTGCCGACATTGAAGAGCAAGGTCTTGGTTGGAATAACCACAAATCTCGCGGCATTGGCCGTGACACCGTAACCAGCGGCGTTGAAGGCGCTTGGACAAGCCATCCGACTCAATGGGACAACGGCTATTTCAAAATGCTACTAGAACATGAGTGGCAACTAACCAAAAGCCCTGCAGGCGCTTGGCAATACGAGCCTGTAGATATCGCAGAAGAAGATAAGCCGGTCGATGTTGAAGATCCGTCAATTCGTTACAACCCAATGATGACAGATGCCGATATGGCTTTGAAGGTTGACCCTGAGTATCGCAAGATTTCTGAGCGCTTCTACCAAGACCAAGAGTACTTTAACGAAGTATTCGCGAGAGCCTGGTTTAAGCTGACGCACCGCGATTTAGGCCCTAAAGCGCGTTACATTGGCCCAGATGTACCAGCCGAAGATCTTATCTGGCAAGATCCAATCCCTGCTGGCACGACCAACTACGACGTAGACGCAGTAAAGGCAAAAATTGCAGCAACGGACTTAAGCGTTTCTGATTTGGTTTCAAGCGCTTGGGACAGTGCACGTACATTCCGACACTCGGATCTTCGAGGTGGTGCTAACGGCGCACGCATACGCTTAGCTCCACAAAACGCATGGGAAGGCAACGAACCACAACGTCTGGCTCGCGTACTTGATGTACTAACTAAGATTGCAGATGAATCTGGTGTCAGCGTGGCGGATACTATCGTGCTTGCTGGTAATGTCGGGCTTGAACAAGCAATTAAAGCGGCAGGTTTTGACGTTACAGTGCCATTTACACCTGGTCGCGGCGATGCTACGGCTGAGCAAACCGATGTTGAGTCATTCGATGTCCTTGAACCAGTGGCTGACGGATTCCGAAACTGGCAGAAACAGCATTATGCCGTTAAACCAGAGGAAATGCTGCTAGACCGTGCACAGCTGCTTGGTCTGACCGGTCCAGAAATGACGGTACTACTAGGTGGTATGCGTGTACTTGGTACTAACCACGGCGGTACTCAACATGGTGTGTTTACTGACCGTGTAGGTGCGCTGACCAATGACTTCTTCGTAAACCTAACGGACATGTCGTACACATGGAAACCAACTGGCCGCAACTCTTACGATATTTGTGACCGTAAAACAGGTGAAGCGAAATGGACAGCAACGCGCGTAGACTTAGTCTTTGGGTCAAACTCCATCTTGCGTTCTTATGCTGAAGTGTACGCTCAAGATGACAATCAAGAGAAGTTCGTAAAAGACTTTATCTCGGCTTGGACGAAAGTGATGAACGCAGACAGATTCGATTTGGTTTAATAACGAGCCACATACACTGGAAATGCACTTTGGTGCGTATTAAATCAAAAGCCGCTATTTTTAGCGGCTTTTTGTTTACACTGTAAATCTATTACAGTTTAACCCAGACTTGTGGGAACTCATCACTGTCTGTTTGAACGTTGATACTAACCAAAGAATCATTATCCACTTCAAGCGTCGCAATATTTACATTTCCAATCTGAATGCATTGCGCATCAAGCAGTTCCATCATGATTACGCTTTCTAATCCTGCCGAAGTAAAAAGCGAACCTTCACTGCTACACGCAGATCCAGTTAACGCGATTGCCCCCGATTCATCAATCGACATTTGATACAGTCCGTCAGAGTATCTTGCCTGATAAGTGCCAGCATAATTGCTCAGGTCAGCGCTCTCTTTGGTGATGGGTAATAAAACGGAAGAACCATTAGCATTATTACAAGTTAAGTTAGTACCGCTCATTTCACAGTTAACGGAAGCGGTTAAAAACGTAATTTGATCATTGCTTAGAGCCCCTAGGTACGAAGTTTGATGTTCTCTCGCATCCCAAAGCGTAAGTTGTGGCTCCACTCCCTCTTGTATAACGACCTGCGCACCATCTGGAGAGGCGTCATCCGCCCAAATAACGCCTGAGTAAACACCACTTTGCACATGCGCTTGCCTGTTGTCATCACTGTCGCTATTACATCCCCACAGAGCGGAAACCGATAATAAAGTAACAAACAAAGTATTGTGTCGATTCATTCTTGTCGCTCCTATTCCAAGCCAACAAGACGTTGTTCTACCAATGCCACTTTACCGCGCGCCGCTTGAACGTTACCGTCAATGGTACTGATAGTAATGTACCCTTGTTTTACAGCAACACCCTCAGAGTTCTGATTAGTATCGCCGGCATCACCCATGTTAAATGCGAGTCCTTTTTTGTCTTTTAGTAAAGCCACCGCTTCAACTTGCGCTTCGCTAGAGTCCATTCCCTCTTCCATTAGGCGTTTCATCATGTAGTAGACTGCGGTGCTTTGCTGCGAAAGATCTTCACTAAATGCAAACTCTGCCCCCGCGTTCCAACCTACGTCGGTATACTTGTACCCCAGGTGGTTGTTCATGTCTTCTGGCGTGTTCACGTTTAATCCCGTATAGGCAGGTAAAAGTGGTGATCCCGATAACTGGCTCGCAACGAGCTGAGCCACAATATCAACGACAACATTAGCTACAAGCTGAGACTGCTCGGCGTCACTTGAAGTATTATGATGAGCACTAATTGCAATCGCAGGAATACCTCGGCTCAAAGCCGCCATTGTTGCACCTAGCGTTCCAGAGTTGTTGTTCATGTAGCCCAAGTTGTTACCTTCATTAGGACCTGAGATGACGAGATCTGGCTCTTGTCCCCAGACATTCTTCGCCGCGATATCGATACCGTAAATCGCCGCCATGACTGGTGTCCCTTCGACATAATCTTTATATGCAACACTAGTGTCTGTATCACCGACACAATATTCCTGCTCTCCAGCTTGGGATTCATCAATCGACACTGGGCGGTAGTGACTCATCGCTCCACCTTTACCACTTTGCCCCGTACAAGGTGCAGACATGATCACATCGTGGCCTGCTTCCTCTAATGCTGATTTCAACAGTTGGATGTTTCCCAGCTATCGTCGTTGGTTAAAACGATATTCAACGCAAGTGCATTTGCTGAAATAGCACATGAAGAGCCCACCGCCATCGCAAGGCAAAGTTTTGATAATTTGTTCATAATATTTCCGTTTATTTCACTGCTTTCAGTTTCCATTCAGACACCTTGTCCGAACTCAGTGGCAGCTACTTTGACGAAAAATGATGAAGCTTCTGTTACAAATATATCTGATTACAGTTTAGAGATATCTATAAAATATTATCCATTAGTTTCAATAAGATAAATCAACTTTCATTTATTGAAATATCATTTGGAGATATCTTCAAACGATAAATTGATTGCGTATTGTCTTCTTGTTTATCACTTTCAAAGCCAAATTGTTCAATAAAGCTTTCTCCTAAACTATTAACCAATGCATCTTTAATTTTATTGCGATTTTGGTCGAGCGTTTTTGCCTTTAATCCGTTCTGTTTAAGTTCACTGATTGCTCTTCCGTGTCCACCATAATTTTCCATCAATGTAATCAGCTCCGCAGCCAGCGATTGGGAATGTCGGTTACTTGGCGGATTCAATACCCAACCGTCATTAGAATGCGTCATGCGCTTTTTCGCGTACCATAGTCAGTAAATTGCCGGTGTAGTAGACATTGGGATCATGACATCATTGACACGCACTTCGACATTCCCATCAGTGACTAAAAACGACAACGTGAGTGGCTTAGATGCCTGTTCAAGTAACCTAGCCTTCTCTTCTACAGATTGAAACTTTTCCGCTTTGGTTTCGAGAACTCGTCTGAGGTAATCTTCATTAATGCCCTTGTCTGGATTTGTTTCACGAAATTTCTCAATAGCTTGCTTCCAACGCTTTTGATCAACACTGGTTCCGCCAATTTGCAGTAATCGCTTAAGCAGTTTCAGGTCATCTGTATTAAGTGGACGAGGCTGAAAAGAGATAAATAGGACCGACAAAGCGGCGCATAAAATAGAGGTAAAAAGCCAGTGCCCGCCTTGCAATTGACAGTTTATATCGATTAAGTCGCCAGTTTGGTCTGTAGATAAATCGAGAGAAAATGTTAATGGTAATCTAAGAGAGTAGTTGTCTTCAGGAGACAAAGACGGCGCAGCAGTATGACACTGGCTAAAAATTTGTATTGGGTTGTACCAACTAACCTGATCCAACAACAGCTGGCTTTTCAATTTGAAAATACGTTGTGTTTCTGGACGCTCACCCATTACCGCACTATCAAGCCAAATATGACTGCGCGCAGACATTAAGTCTTGATTCACAAATTGCGAATAACGGTATTGGGTGAAAAATGCACCACTGATTAAGGACACCACCAAATACAGTACCGTCAAGCCGGCCAACATTTTCCAATTGTCCTGCGCTATCACTTTCAAACGCATTATCCGATCTCTCCTAACGCTTGAGCTAACCGTTGACGGAGCATCTCATCTGACAAACGCAACCACGAATGAGAAACAAACCATCCACCTGCAGAAACACCATTGGCAATCACCGCTTTATATACCTCCATTTCAGATTGGTTTATCGGGCTATGATTGGTCCCCGAAATCACGTCAACCTCTCCTTTCTTGAAGGCGTCAATCATTGCTTTACGCGTTGGATATAAAGTCACCAGCGAAGAGCGCACATCAATAGAGAGCGACGTTAACTGTTTTACAGGAAGCTGGTAGCCCGAACGGCTAAAGGTATCGTTCAGTAAACCTATTCGATGGGTCTTTAGAAACTGATCATCAATCGGTTGATTAGCAAACCACAACACATCATAACCAGTCAGGCTGAGCAGTTTGTCGTAATAATTGGCGTAGTCGGGGCTCAAGCCGGAAAGTTGGTATTCCCTCGCCCACATCACATCAAATTTTTGACTATAAATGGTTTGCGGCGTCACCTGTCTGCGAGGAAGCCAATGCACCACGATATCCGAATACTGACCATTAAATTCCGGGTCTTCACATAATTTTGATAGCAACGGTAATGCCATAGCGTGAGCAGGAATGAGTATATCCAATTGGTATCGATCAGAAACAGGTTGATAGTTCTGATCGAGTTCCGAACAGGATAACTGGTTAAATGATGTAACTGACGGTAATTCAGCACGGGGCGATTGAATAACCAAGAGAAGTGAGGTTATCAATAAAAGACAACCTGTTTTAAAGATCCATGGTGCGTGATTGTGGTTCCATAGCCGCGTTAGCACGTCGTTCATAACGATGATTCGTTCCTTCATTTTTGTGAAGAATTTACTTAATTGTTATTACGCCGATATGACAATGAGCACGACTCAATTGAATAGCTATTCACGCAATATTTGATTCATCTGATGTATATGAACATACAAGAAGTAACTCAACTCAGCACTCGCTCACAAGCACCGCCTCTATAGCTTATGGACAAGTTGAGCTGTTCAAAACCTAATCACTTAATAGCGAATATGAACAAACTAACAATTAACGGTTGAAATTGGTAACGTTCTCATTTAGCTTTAGCCATCCAAACGGCTAGATTTCTATTTGAAGGTGTAAGAAAAATGAAAACAAATACGATGTTGATTCTTGATGGTGGTATGGGACGAGAATTAAATCGTCGTGGTGCGCCTTTTCGTCAGCCGGAGTGGTCTGCGCTTGCTATGATCGAAGCGCCTGAAATCGTTAAAGATGTCCACATTGACTACATTCAAAGCGGTGCTCAGGTAATTACAACTAACAGTTACGCATTGGTGCCATTTCATATCGGAGAAACGCGCTTCAAAGAAGCAGGACAATCACTCGCTGCGCTTTCTGGCCAAGTAGCAAAGGAAGCGGCGCAAGGGACTGGGGCTAAAGTTGCGGGTTCACTTCCTCCTCTATTCGGCTCATACCGACCAGACCTGTACGATCAGGAACACGTGCGTGACTTAGCGACTCCGTTAATTCTAGGCTTGTCAGACTCTATCGATTTCTGGCTCGCCGAAACGCAAAGCTTAATTGCCGAATCTGTGGCAGTAAAAGCATTGGTCGACGAATTAACCTCTGAAGTGAAGCCATTTTGGGTCTCGTTTACACTTGAAGATTCTGAGCCTACAGACGAGCCATGTCTGCGCTCCGGTGAGAAGGTACAACAGGCGGTCACAACCATGGCACAAGCTGGGGTAAGCGCCATTTTGTTTAACTGTTGCCAACCAGAAATCGTAGAAGAAGCATTACAAGTCTCAGTGCGTACACTAGAGGAAATCGGTTTATCTCACATCCGCCTTGGTGTTTACGCGAATGCGTTTCCTCCGCAACCAAAAGATGCAACGGCGAACGATGGTCTCGACGAAATTCGTGACGACTTAAGCCCTGATGCTTACCTGATTTGGGCAGAAAAATGGCGTCAATCTGGCGCGTCTATCATCGGTGGTTGCTGTGGTATCGGGCCCGAACACATTGCTAAGCTAAGTCAGCATTTCAAAGGTTAGGTTAAATATGTCGCAAGGAAATCGAATTGGCTTAACCGCATTGACAGCGTTAGTCTTTAGTTCAATGGTTGGTGCAGGAATATTCAGCCTACCGCAAAACATGGCTGAAGTTGCCGGACTCAATGCGATGATCGTCGGCTGGACGATTACTGGTGTCGGCATTCTGCTTCTGGCAGGTTGCTTTCTTCACCTATCTCGCCTTAAGCCAGATTTGGACGGCGGCATCTATGCCTATGCCAGAGAAGGGTTTGGTGATCTCGCAGGTTTCCTTTCTGCATGGGGCTATTGGTTGTGTGCGACGATCGGCGTTGTAGGCTACCTTGTCGTCGCGTTTGCTGCGCTCGGCGCTTTTGTAGATACCCCAAACTTCACGTTATTTGGTGACGGTACAACCATCTATGCCTTCATCTGCGAGTCCCTCGTGCTGTGGTCAGTTCACAGTTTGATCCTAAGAGGAGTCACGCAAGCCGCCTTCATTAATCTGCTGGCGACGTTGGCTAAAAGCGTACCGTTAATCCTCTTTGTCTGCGCCGCTTACTACTTCTTTGATACCGATACTTTTCATATCGATCCACAAGGAGAAACACTACAACAACCTTTTATAGAGCAAGTAAAAGGCACGATGTTGATTACACTGTGGGTGTTTACTGGTATTGAAGGTGCAGTAATTTTGTCGGGACGAGCAAAAAACCGCAAAGACATAGGTCGCGCAACTTACCTTGGTGTCATCGCAGCCTTAATCTTGTACGTTTTGATTTCTCTTATGTCACTCGGAATTGCTTCTCGTGCAGAGATCGCCACGATATCTAATCCTTCGATGGCTGGGCTGATGGCTGCGATGACTGGTTCGTGGGGTAAAGCGGTGATCAGTATTGGTTTAATTGTATCGGTGCTGGCGTCGTACTTAAGCTGGATTTTGTATTCTGCCGAAGTCCCTTACACCGCGGCTAAATACGGTGCGTTTCCTAAGTTCTTTGCGAAATCTAACGATAACGACACCCCGAAAAACTCGCTGTTCCTAACCAGTTTAACGGTGCAACTGTGTTTAATACTCGTAATGCTTACAGGTGAAGGTTATAACACGCTCGTTTTGATTTCGACGTCAATGATTTTGATACCCTATTTCTTGGTTGGCGCGTATCTGCTTAAGTTATCCATCCAGACTAACGCTCGCTTGCAGTTAAAATTGATTGGCTTTGGAGCTAGTATTTATGGCATTTGGCTGGTTTATGCGGCTGGTGTCGATACGCTGTTGCTTTCAGCGATTCTTTACATTCCAGGAATTGCGTTATACGTGTACAGCCGACGTCAACATCGATTGAACCCGACCTCGGCATAAAAACGATATTAACGATAAAAATGTCGCTCGCTATAAAAAAGGATGGCATCACAGCCATCCTTTCTCGAATCTCGAACCGCAATACTTAGGCCATTGCCTTTCCATCCACACAGCTACTCTTCAGACTCTGCATGATTTTGTCTACAAGCTGAGCCAGACGCGCTTCGGACGGTTTGGTATTGGCAAACGATCGCAAACCGTAAATATTCATCACCAGAAAATCACTTAACAACTCGCAATCGCTCCCTGGTGCAATTTCTTCATTCTCTTTTGCTAACTCTAGCTTGGATTGAATACTGAGTTTCCATTGCTCAAGCATGTTACAAATGATGGCTTCGATTTCTTCATCTTGCTGATCAAGCTCACTCAACGCCTTTTGCAATAAACAGCCTTTACCGCTTTCACATTCGCTGAACTCGATAATGTCATGAAGATAACGTTCAAAGCCGGACAGAATCTGTTTAGGGTCGTTGAAGAACTGCTCAAAAGCCTGAGATTTCGTCGTCGTGTAATGGTCAAGAGAAGCGAGCAATAGGCCTCTTTTGTTCTCAAATGCGCAATAAATAGAGCCCGGATGCAGCCCAGTCGCACGCTTCAAATCTTGCATGCTGGTTTTATTGTAGCCCTTAGCAATGAACTCATTCATCGCTGAGCTTAAAACATATTCTCGGTCGAATTCGGCATTTCTCATCTGACATTTCTCAACTAGCTGGGCTCTATAACCTTACAAACACCCTAAGTTTACTGGGGTTAACAAGGTTTAACAAGCTATTTGAATGAACGTTCAAAAAACATCTTGAATGATCATTCAAAAAAGGGTTAGCATATTACCCTAGCGTTCATTAGGAGCATGCTCATGACAACAACATTATTCGAAGCGTATAAACTCAACGACAAAATTACACTGAAAAACAAAATTGCAATGGCGCCACTCACGCGCTGTATGGCAGACGATGATCTGGTGCCTACTGATGCAATGGTGGATTACTACGCGAAACGTGCAGATGCAGGTTTGATCATTTCTGAAGCAACCATTATTCGTGCAGATGGTCAGGGTTACCCGAATACGCCGGGGCTTTTTACCCAAGCACAGATTGAAGGTTGGAAAAAAGTCACCGACGCAGTACACGCGAACGGCGGTAAGATCTTTGCCCAGCTTTGGCATACTGGCCGTGTCGCTCATCCGCACTTTTTTGGTGGAGAGTACGTATTAGCGCCTTCTGCGGTCGCATTTGATGGCACCGTTCCTCGTATGCGCGAATTGGTTTACACCGTACCAAAACCAGCCACTCACGAAGAGATTGCTCAGCTAGTAGAAGACTACGCACAGGCAGCAGAAAACGCGATTGACGCAGGGTTTGATGGAGTAGAGATCCACGCAGCGAATGGTTACCTGCTCGATCAGTTCCTACACTTCGATACAAACCATCGAACAGATGAATACGGTGAAACACCAGAAAACATGTCACGTTTCCCACTCGAAGTGATTGATGCCGTTGTTGCCCGTATCGGTTCAGAACTTGTTGGCTTGCGCGTGTCCCCTGCTGGTTACATGCATATAGAAGCTGACGCTCGTGACCGTCAGGTGTTTGATTACTTCCTGCCAGAAGTAGAAAAGCGTAACTTGGCTTACTTGCACGAAGGTATGTTCGATGACAGCGTAGAGTTTGACTTCCTTGGCGGCCGCGTATCACAATACCTACGTGACACTTACTCAAAGACATTGATGGGTGTGGGTGGCTATACAGCAGAAACTGGCGCAGAAGCAATCCAAGCGAATAAATTTGATTTGGTTGCAATTGGTCGTCAATTCATCGCGAACCCAGACTACGTAAACCGAGTGCAGGAAAACAAAGAACTTGTCGAATACGATGCAGCGATGCTGGAAACGCTGGTTTAGTGCTTTAAATTTTAGTGCTTTAAATTAAGCTAGATATTAAAAACGGCTCCTTGTGAGCCGTTTTTATTTTTGAAAACATTAACTATATTCGAGTTCGCCCGCGCCTCGTACTGAGCGTTCGCTATTTGCGACCAAAAACACTGCTGCTGTTTTTTTGAGAGTTTCCCACTCGTTGTCCTCTACAAAGATACCATTTCGCCAGGATGCCTGCTGAGTTCCGCTTAGCTCTTTCCCTTTTATATGAATGGAGTAGCCTTGTGAGCTTTCCTCAACATTAAAATCTTTCACCGATAGCTCGATTATCATTGAGTGGCAATCCATGCCTTTTTCAACAGGTTGGTCTGATAAAAAGATTTCAGGCGCAATTTGCCCTCTGTTCAATACATAGAGCGTTCGCGTCGGTTTTGAACCGTTCACCCACTGCGCACGGCAGGCTATGCCTTTGGAAGAAAGCTTTAATAACTCACTAAATGCCAACCAACGGTTGTGACAATGTTTCAAAGTGATCTCAATGGATTTTGACTCAATCATTTTCTCCAGAGCAAAATCAAGTACCGTTGGGAGATGACATGCCACGCTTCCCTTATTAAGCTCGAATTCTATACTAGTTGGCGTGCTTTTAATCACTGACACCGCGCAGTCTGAATCTAACTCAAGGAATAGGCTAGCATTATTAAAGTGACGCACCCCGTGCAAGCCTACCATTTGTAGATCTGCCACCATATTTGCAATGACATCTGCCTCACCACAGTGACGGCGCATACCTAGAAATGCCTTATTAACCGCGGCCACCAATTCGTTGTGAGAGACGATCATAATGCAAATCCTCCATTGATTTTTTGATTGTCACTTTGTGTAATTTCGTCACTTTCTGGCATGCTTGGGAAAATCCATGTGTCCGCCAATTGCGGATCATGAATTTCGTCCAACAGAGGTGCGCCTTGGAAGAACGTCACACGAACCCAACGATCCGAGCGCGGATCAAACTTTGTAGCGCCAAATATTGCCAACTTACAACGTAATAAGTGCATTGGCAGTGCATCTTGGCGCAGCACGTTCATCTGAATATCACCCATTTCTCGCTTCCCTAGCGTCCATACGCGGCGAGTAATCGAACGATAAGCCGGGTTTTGCAACAAAAATTCAGCGACCGACGTCTCTTCAGAGCTGCCAAGTAAAGCGTGGTAAAGGCGGTTCACTTGTCTTCCGATATCGAGCGGCAGTTCTTTGTCTTCTCCTGCCTCTTCACCGCGTACTCCAAGCCTTGGCTCTTCTTTGTCTTGTGAGCGATACCAGAACCAATAGTTGTTCTCGGCTAAAGAATAGTCAACATCTATCGCCCAACAGTATTTGCTTCGCAATACTTCAAGTAAGTCTTGGATCTTTTTCCCACCCGGAATAGACAAAGTTTCATCCGTGTTCATTTGGCTGGCAAACTCATCCACCAAAGGTGGGTAGAGTTCGATCAAGCAAGAAGTGAGGATTTCTTGGGCTTCCACACTCATTGTATTCTTCTGCTCGACCAAACTCCCCCAGTTCGATTGCGATGCCATTAACGTGGTTAGCTCTGACAGTAGTTGTTTGATGTCTGCTATCGCTTGGTGATTGAGACTATCTTGATGCTCATTAATGGTGATTACTTGCTCGAGATGACGTTGTGCTTTTTGAAGTAGTCCTTGCAATGGAGCATAGAGTGAGGCTTCGCAAGGCATAGCAAATACTCGCGCTACCGCACGCTCACGAGACGTCATCCACTGGTCGACGATACATGGGTGGTTAATCAAATACGGAGCCATGCCTAAGCCAGTTGCATTACCGACACCAAGGTAGCGTTGCAAACCACGATGTAAGGCCACCGCGTTTTCACCACCTTTCTGAAGCGCCAGAAAGTGCACCCAATCTAAACTGAACTCACGCAGCATATACACCGCACACATTTGCGCGCTAAAAGATTGGCTGAAATCAGGGTTGTTCTCGATCAGTTTGAAATCGGCGATACCAAATTTTCCATTGCCATACACGGCTGTGGTTCGCAGGATATACCCCACTTCGGCCAACTCTTTAGGCTCGGGCTGCTTTCCTTTTGAAAGTGCATTAACGATGTGCTCAAACACACGCACACTTTTGTTTGCACGAGCAAGAACAAGCACGTTATTCGGATTACGCCCCGCTTCTTGCAGCGGTACATTCGCTCTTAGCCTTTCTAACAAAGTAACATCAACATCGCCTTGGACCAGTGCGAAAGTGACGTCCCACTTTTCAGCTATTACGCGGTCATTCCGTTCATCGTCGGCAATTTCATCACAAAAAACCACCAAATGATAAACGTGTGCTGGCGTGGCCAATTTATAAATCACGTGACCATAACCACGAGGGCAAAGTTGCCAATCATGTTTGGTTACTTGCCAGTTTTGACTTGCCATATTGCGAATCAAACTACGAACAAAGCTGATTCGATTTTGGTGCATTGCGCCAAGCCTTTCAGCTGCCATGACAATCTTTGCGTCGCGCATAGTTGCTTCCGTATAAGTAGAACGATGTGCATCCATTTTGCTCACCACCTATTTGTTATTGTAAGAATACTAGGGTTTGTACGGATGCAGGAGGAAAACAGCCGCACAAGCTCCACGTTGTTTAAATTAGCGAATCGTTATAACCCTTGCTCTTTCGCCATATTGATTGCGATTTGTGGCGCATTCCAAAGTGATGGCAACAAAATCAACGACACCGGAACCGCGGTTATCACAATGAAAGATTGCAGTGCAGAGATGCCACCAGAACCAAGAGAAATCAGAATCAGTGCCGTGACCCCCATCATTACCCCCCAAAAGGTACGAATGATCGCGTTTGGCTCCGTTTCACCACTAATCACGACACTAATGGTGTATGTCATAGAATCGCCCGTCGTCACGATGAAGATCGTGGTTAGAATCAGAAATAGGATCGAAGTCAACATCGGCATTGGCAGTTGCTGAGTAACTGCAAGCAAAGCTCCTGGTAGGTTGAAGCCTTCAAACGCCGCACTCACACTGCCTGGGTCTGCAATTTCAAATGCAAGACCAGAACCACCAACAATTGTGAACCAAAAGCATGTTGTTAGCGGAGCCACAATACTGATTGTTGAAATAACTTGGCGGATAGTGCGACCACGAGAGATTCGAGCAATGAAGATTGCCATCATTGGCCCGTAACCAAGGAACCAGCCCCAGAAAAACACCGTCCACCAACTTAACCAACCTTCATCACCTCGGTACGTCGCCATCGGGATGAAGTTGTCCAACATAGTTCCTACCCCTTGAATGTATCCGTTAAAGATAAAGTTCGTAGGGCCAAAAAACAGGATGTAGACCATCAACGCCATAGCCAGAATTACGTTGTAACGGCTGAGCAGTTGCATGCCTCGGTTTAAGCCACTAAGTGCCGACAGGGTGTAGAGCGCAATCGCAAACAAAATGATAATAAGCTGGGTAGTAAAGCCATCAGGAATCTCAAACAGAGCATTTAACGCGTAGCTAACCTGCAATCCCAGAAACCCAATAGGCCCTATGGTGCCAGCCGCCACGGCGATTATGCAGCACGCATCAATCAACGCCCCGACTTGCCCTTTAAGTGCTCGCTCACCCAATACTGGGTAAAGCAAAATACGCGGCTTCAATGGTAAGCCTTTGTCATAATGCAAATGCATCACCACAATTGAAGTTAAGCTGCCCACAATCGCCCAAGCCAAGAAGCCCCAGTGCATAAAAGATTGCGACAACGCATTTACCGCTCCTTGTTGCGGGTTATCTTGCGCACCATACAAAGGTGGCGGGCTAACATAGTGAGCGATAGGCTCAGCCGCAGCCCAGAAAACACCACCACCAGCAAGTAAGGTGCAGAATATAATTGCCATCCAACGGAAAGAGTCCATTTCTGGCTTTGCCATTCCACCCAACTTCACCTTGCCTGTTCGCCCTGCTGCTAACCCAAGACCAATAAGAAAAGTGAGAAGAAGTAGTAACTGCCAATAAGGACCAAACACTTGCACTGCCCAGCCAAACCCGGCGTTAACGAGCGTTGATAACAGTTCACCATCATAAAGAGCGATAGCGACGAACAGCGCGATAAAGCCACCGCTATACCAAAACGCAGGGTTATTCAGCCCTAATTTATCCGTCGTCTTTTCCGCAGTTGATGTGTTGTATTTTGCTTTTGACTTGCCCGATGACACGCTCATCGTGGAAGCTTTCATGCTATTGGTTAAATCAGACATACTCTGGCTCCAGAGGTTCTTTGCAGCTGTCAAAGACTGGCCACAAATGTGAGTTTTACGCCTGCCGTATTGTTGTTATTTTGACAGGCGGTTCCTAATTTGGGGAATGCTATGAAATAGGCTCTAATCCTTCTTTGAGGAAGTGGAACCAGTTTTCACCCAATATTTTTCCTGCCTCAGATTCACTAAATCCGTGACGCATTAATCCGTTGTAGATGTTCTCCATTCCTGCACTGCCGCAGAACCATGGCAGCGCATCGGGCCAACCCGAGTTGCTTGCTGAACCTTCACCGTAGTCCATCGCTTTTGACCAACGGCCGTTGCGCATCCATTCCAATACCTGTTGCGGTTGGTTTAAACACAGATCGCTACCGATGCCTAAATGGTCGACGCCAAACATGTCAGCGGTTTTCGCTACCATCTGGCAGAAATCATCCAAGGAGCATTGGCTGCCATTTGGTAAATGGAACGGGTATAAGCTGAATCCAATCAAACCACCGCGTTCGGTCAGCGCTTTAATCACCGTATTGGATTTATTACGCAGTGCGTCATGCGCAAACGTCGGGTTGGCATGGCTGATACAAATTGGACGCGAAGAAAGGTCGATGGCTTCCAGTGTTGAGCGTTCCGCACTGTGGGACATATCAATGATCATCCCTACTCGGTTCATCTCTTCAATCGCTTGCTTACCAAAACGAGTAACGCCGGAGTCGTTTTGTTCGTAACAACCTGTCGCCAGCAAACTTTGGTTGTTGTAGGTCAACTGCATGATCAGCAGACCTTGGCGGCGCATCACTTCGATCAGGCCAATTTCATCATCGATTGGTGAGCAATTCTGAGCACCGAAGAAGATGCCGACTTTACCCTCAACTTTGGCTTTTTCTACATCTGCCATTGAATAGATCGGCATGATGAGATCGGCATTTTGCTCGAAGCGTAGGTTCCACTCAGCAAACCGGGTTAAGGTTTCACGTGCATTTTCGTGGTAAACGATGGTGGCATGAACGGCAGTAATGCCACTCGCCTTAAGCGTTTGGAAGTACTCTCGCTCCCAATTGCAGTACTGCAATCCGTCAATCACAATCCGTTGTTGGTACATAACCACTCCTTAAAAAATTTCTTAGCCGTTCAGAGTGGGTAGCTGACACCATCAACTACCCACCTCTCCTTAGTAAGGACGCTGATAAGCGGTTTTCACTACGGTGTAAAACTCTTTGGCGTACTGACCTTGCTCACGAGGACCAAAGCTTGACTCTTTGCGGCCACCAAATGGAACGTGATAATCCGTGCCCGCGGTTGGCAAGTTAACCATGACGCAGCCTGTTTGGGCTTGCTGCTTAAAGATCGCGCTGTTGCGCAGGCTTTGCGTGATAATGCCACCTGTGAGGCCAAAGCGCGTATCGTTCACCACTGCAATCGCTTCGTCTAGGTCAGAGACTCGAATCACGCTGGCCATCGGTGCAAAGACTTCTTCTTGGTTCACTTCCCAGCTGTTTTGTGTGTTCAAGAAAAGCGTTGGTGACATGTAGTAACCGTCATGCTCTAGATTTAAACGCTCACCACCGAAAGCCAACTCTGCCCCTGCTTGGCGCGCTTTTTCAATCCACTCAAAGTTCGCATTCAATTGGTTACCATCAACCACTGGTCCCATGAACACGCCATCTTCCAGAGCATGACCAACTTTGAGCTCACTCATGCGTTTGATTAGCGCTTCGACATACGCGTCGTGAATACCGTCCATAACAACAAGACGAGAAGACGCCGTACATTTTTGACCAGCACCGGAGAATGAGCCCGCGATTGTTGCTTCGACGGCAATTTGGATATCTGCATCATCCGCTACCACGAGCGCGTTTTTACTGCCCATTTCTAGCTGACAACGCACAAAGTTTGGTGCAGTTGCCGCAGCGACTTTACGACCTGTATCGACAGAGCCCGTAAAGCTCACACCGTTTACATCTTTCGAATTGATAAGGGTATTACCCACTTGTGAGCCGCTACCCAATACGAGGTTGAAAGTGCCAGCAGGTAAACCTTGGCGATGAATGATCTCAGTAAGTGCCACAGCACTGGCTGGAGTTAGATTCGCAGGCTTCCAGACGACGCTGTTGCCAAATGCAAGCGCTGGAGCAATTTTCCAAGCTGCGGTTGCCGTAGGGAAATTCCAAGGAGAGATAATGGCGATAACGCCGACGGCTTCGCGAGTAACTTCAACGGAGACACCTGGACGGACGGAAGCAGCGTTATCGCCAATTTGACGCAATACCTCGGCAGCAAAGTATTGGAAGAACTGACCTGCACGATAAATCTCACCACGACCTTCAGCAAATGGCTTGCCTTCTTCACGCGAAAGTAAGGTACCCAATTCGTCACAGCGCGCGATTAGCTCATCACCAATTGCTTGCAGTACTGCTTGTTTACGCTCAATTGGCGTCTTTTCCCACTCTGGCTGTGCTGCTTTTGCCGCTTGAATCGCTTGTTCTACTTGGGACACGCTCGCTTGAGCAAAATCACCAATATTTTCACTGATATCAGAAGGGTTAATATTAGCGATGGTATCCATGCCTGAATGCCACTCACCTGCGATGTAGAGGGACTTTTCTGCTTGAACATTGTTAATAAAAGTCATTGTTCTTTCCTTGTTCTTCCGATTTGTGATGGCAAGCCATCAGCTCACTGATCTCTAATTATTCTTGTTGTGGTTTTATTCGGGTTGGCTTGCCGAAGCGTAAACGACAAACTCCACCAGCATCTCTTCTCTCGCTAATCCTGCAACCACCATAGCTGCCCGGTTTGGATACGGCGCATCAAAGTATTCCGCGTACACTTGGTTGACGGTTTTTAAGTATTCTCTGTCGGTAACGTAAATCAGGACCTGCAACACAGAATCCAAAGATTCACCAGCGCACTCTAGAGTGTGAATGAGATTGTTAAATGTTTGGCGTGTTTGTGCTTCGATACCACCTTCAACCACTGCGCCCGTATCATCGATAGGAATTTGTGCCGTATACAAGGTTCCGTTGTTAACAATCGCCCATTCGAGCGGTGCTTTAGAAGCAAACAAACTGGTTTTTACTGGATGTTTTTTAGTAGGAGTATTCACGTTCATTTCAACCTTTGTAACGACTTTGTTTCAATATGGTTAAATGATGCACGTTGACAGGCGATAAATCTAACGGTAAATTTTTTACAATTGATAAATTAAACTTATCACCATATTGAGAATAACGTAGATACAGGGATTATGAGGCATCAGGGATGAGCATCAAGCTTCAACAATTAATGCATTTTGTGATGGTAGTCGAGGAAGGCGGCTTTCGAGCCGCTTCACATCGTGCAAATCGTTCTCAGGCGGCGCTGTCCACTTCGATAAAAGAGCTTGAAAAAATTCTAGGGCAAACTCTGTTTGAACCAGGAAACAAAACCAAATTGACGCCTTTCGGTGAAATTTGTTTACCCAAGGTGGTTCAGTTCCTCAATATCTATAGTGCGCTTGACAATGATTTAAAAGCCGCCGCTGCAGGACAGCAAGGGAGAGTGAGAATTGCGAGTGTTCCTTCCGTTGCAGCGAAACTCATTCCAAGCGTTTTGGGTGCCTTTTGCGAACAATATCCAAATGTAGAAGTGAGCTTGATCGACGATAACGCCGCAGGCGTCGAGGCTCGTCTGCTCTCTGGTGAAGTCGACTTAGCGCTTGGTAACCCATCTCACCTTGATGACGGTGGTATCGACTTTACGCCGCTGCTATCTGATCCAATTGGTGTGGTGTGTTTAAAAGATAACCCTGTTGCAAATCACCCTGAGGGAATCGAGTGGCAAACCTTACTTGAACAGCCTTTTATTCGTAACGGTACCTGCACGCTTCTCGATCCAACCCCTGCAAGAGCATTAAGTCAGCAAGCGCTTTACTCAGTGGAAAATATCACGTCTTTATTTTCTGTCTTGGAGCTGGGTATTGGCGTAACCACTTTACCAAAGCTAGCCTTTCCAACTAACGAAACGAGATTGGTATGGATTCCAATGATAGATCCACCGTTAGAAAGACAAATTGGTATCTTTACGCTTAGTGACCGCACTATCTCACCTCAAGCAAAAGCATTTCATGATCTATGCGTTCAATATTTGAACTATCAGGGAGAAAACACGTAACTTGAGTGCTAATTTTCCACCATTGAGGAAGAAATACACCTCGCCAGAGAGAAACTTTAGCCTACCGTTGATTGCTTTCTTTTTGATTGTGCAAAAACAAAAAAAAGGGACAGCGATATTATGTCGCTGTCCCTTCTGAGAATACGCTTTTTAGGCTGAGTGCTATAAGCCTGACGATTAAAGATCAGGAATAGTTATTACTTTTGATGTTTGACATTTCCGCTAACCAAACATCCTTTGCTCGGAGCATTGAGTCAAATGCTGTGTATTAATAAACCAGCGCCAACGGAAGTAACTCTACCCCTAGCACTCCACTGATTCCCATTACCACCAGCAAAGAGACTTTAAACACCGACTTCGACCAAGCAACGTAGTTTTCATCGTCAATGCTGCGGAAAGTCACTTTTGTCCACATAAAGCAAACAACGGCTGCGACAGCCAGGTATTCATACCCTGCTTCACCGAGCAAAAAGAGTCCCAATGAAACAGCACCAAAGGCCACCACGTACGCTTTCATATGACGATGGGCTTTATGGATGCCTTCTTTAACAGGCAGTACAGGAATGCCCGCTTCTCGGTAGTCTTGCATGCGGAACATGGCAATCGCGTATGAGTGCGGCATTTGCCATAGGCAGAACATAGTGAACAGCAAAATGGCTTCTAAGCTAATGAAGTTTGTCACTGCCAGATAGCCAACTAATGGCGGAACCGCGCCAGAAATACTGCCAACTAATGTGCCATATACCGAGTTACGCTTGTACCACATGGTGTAAAAGAACACGTAATACACATAACCGAGCAGGACAACAACGGCAGAAAGTGGATTGGCGAGTTGAAACAATAAGCCCGTTCCAACCAAAAGCAAAACCAAAGCATAGACAAACGCGACATCAATATTGATGTTTCCTTTCGCTAGCTCACGGTTCTGAGTACGCGCCATCTTTTGATCGATATCGCGATCAAAAATATTGTTCACCACGCAACCTGAAGCAATGACAAGCCCCACACCAGCCAACGTTGTCAGAAACAACGTCAGACTAGCAGGTTCTGTTTTTGCGGCGAGGAAAAACCCCGCCGCAACAGAAATCAGGTTGCCGAAAATAATGCCCGGTTTGGTGATAGACAAATAACTTTTCAGCATACCTTGGCCTACAACTTCATGTTGACGTTCATGTTGTAGATAATCCAGATCGAACCTGCGATCAGAATAAGCACAACAATGGCAGTAAACATCAGTGAAACCAGATTCCAGCGACCATCATCTGTCTTCGCTTCCATATGCAGGAAGTATTTGAAGTGCACAAAGATCTGAACCAATGCACAGCCAAACAGAACCGCGTATGTCGTTGCCTGTGGCAGAGATTGCGCCCAAACAAAGTAGAATGGAATCACCGTTAGAATAAGCGACGCAACGAAGCCTTTAACGTAATCAGACGCACTTGTTTCAATATGTTGTCCCATTACATTACCCCCAGTAAGTAAACGATGGTAAAGACACAGATCCAAACAATATCCAGGAAGTGCCAGAACAGGCTCAAGCAGTTAAAACGCATCGCCATATTATCGTTCAGGCCTTTGGTAGACAGTTGGTGATAAGCCACTGCTAACCAAATCAGACCAAATGACACGTGCAAGCCGTGCGTACCTACCAATGTAAAGAACGCAGAAAGAAACGCACTTTCCTGAGGGCCGTAACCTTCAGCAATCAAGTGATGGAACTCGTAAACTTCCATGCAGATGAAGCCAAGACCCAGCGCAAAAGTAATTTGCAGCCAGCGTTTAAGGCCAGCAACATCATTACGTTTCATCGCAATCATGCCAAAACCAAACGTGATACTACTGAATAGCAGCAACATGGTTTCAACGAACACGAAAGGCAATTCGAAAATGTCTTTACCTGTTGGGCCTGCAATCGAGTTGCTGGAAAGTACTGCGTACGTTGCAAACAAAGTTGCGAACAATACACAGTCGCTCATGAGGTAAACCCAGAAACCAAACAGCTTATTGCCATTCGTGTCATGG
>NZ_CAKLCK010000009.1:0-56475 GCF_921292965.1 Allocatenococcus thiocycli | reverse complement strand
CCGACCACCAAACTCGATTACGAGAAATAGAAAACGAGATTCAAGCACAACGAGAAGAAGACAATCGAGGCTTTTGGGAGCGTTATCTTGAATCAATGCAAAGCAATCTGATGAATGTCGACCAGTTGGCCACAAACACTATAGATAGCTTTTCTTCCGGGATGGGGACCGCTTTCGAGCGAATGCTGTTTGACTCAGAGAATCTGGGTGATGCCATGACTAATTTAGCTGATGGCATGAGCCGAAGCTTTGTTAATGCCTTAGGCCGTATGGCATCTGAGTGGCTTGCTTATCAGTTAGTACAAAAGCTTGTTGGTATGGAAACGGCGACAGCGAGTGCTATCGCTGTGTCGACACAAGCGCAAGCTATGTCGCTGATGGCTGGCTTAAACGCCTATGCCTCTACCGCTGCAATACCAATCACTGGTCCACTAATGGCTCCTGGAGCTATGGGGTTAGCTCTAACCGCTACTGCTCCTATAGCTGCGTCGGTATCAGCACTAGCGTTTAGTGGAATTCTAGGCCAAGCCCATGACGGTATTAACCGTGTACCAAGAGAAAACGAAGGTACTTGGCTACTCAAAGCAAACGAGATGGTACTTAACCCAATTCAGGCCGATAATTTCCGCTGGATGATCGATATGATGCAGCAGATGAAAGCCATGATGGGAGCTGCGATGACTGCATCTGTAGGTGCACCTGCGGCAAACGACAATGCGGTTTCAGTCAATGTCTCGGGTGTTGACCGTTCTGACAATAGCTCGACTAACAATGTTGGAAGTGATTTATACCTCACCCTCAATCTGGTTGAGGATGCTTCTCGTGCCGGTACTGTGGAGCAGTCCAGTGATGGTGACATGACCACCTTAGATATCAAGGTCGCGAAGCTACTGCAATCGTCATCCACGCAAACCGCGCAGGTCATGCAAACCCGATTCAGGATACAGCAATATGGCAGTTAAGTTCTCTTACCCTGAAGGGTTACCGCGACCGCTGCTCACCGATATGAGCCTGAACCAGTCCACGGGCGTATTGGTCACCGAGTTTAGCACCGGACGAAAACGCGCCAGAAAGCTACCTAATCGGCCATCTGAAATGAAAGCCACCTGGAAGATGAAAACCAGCATGGCAAATTTATTTGAATCGGCTCTGGATAACTGGCTGCTCGGTCGCTGGTTTTTAATGGATATTAAAACGCCGTTTAGCGATGACCTGCAGCAATGCGAAGTGTTAATCACCCAAGACCCAAGAGATAAGCGCAAACCAGTCAATGCCAAGTTCTGGGAGTACACAGCAACAGTGCAGATCAAGAAAGTGCCACAAATGGATGAAGGCGCCCTGCTGGATGCCATGTATGCCCCGAACACCTTTGCTGAGCTGATTGCTCAACTAGAAACCACCATGATGGAGTTACCTTAATGTCCAGTTTCCCAGATTTATTAACTGCCTTTCAAGAAGCGGTGGACGCGCTAAAAGTTAAACTGAGTCAGGACCCAAATGCCAGTACCAGTTACAACAATGAAGCAATTCAATCGATTGCAAAGGACGTTGAAGACGCATGGTCAGGAATATCTGCAATGGTACAAGGCAGAAGCGCTTTTGAAACCAAAACCGATCTTTTATCGTCTGGAGCTCCGCCAGCCGATCAACTGCTTGCTGATGTTTGGAAAGATCCCGAGTTTGATAACAACGGCCTTTATGGTTGGGATGGAGCCGCTTGGGTAAAGAGTGACTACGACCCAACAAAATTGGCGAAGGTATTAGACAAAGAAGCCAATAATTATCCATTTTCATCCATTTCTGAGGATGATGGAAACACAACGATCGCTGCATTAAGAGATTTTATCGTTGATGTGAACCTGGTTAGTTCAGCGGATGAGGATTATTGGGTATGGCGAATAAAAAGAAACAATGGCGGTGAATGGGAGATAAACATCCATGACCTGGGTGGGCGGTATGGTCAATTTATCACCACGGAAAACCCTGAAAATGGTAATGCTGTGACGACCCATGTGTTGACTGGAAATATTCCGGGGAAAGTTACCGTTGATTGGAGCAAAATACCAGATGGAACACTTGTTAATAACGGCTCAAATAATGACCGCTATCAGATAACGCCTCAGATTAATGAAGCCAGGAAAGAACGACTATTTGATGTAGGTCGCCATGATAATGTTGACGAGCGTTTAGGCACGATAAGTGAATTTGTTTCAAACATAACACTCGATAGAGACCGCATATTCACCGTGCACGATGTGGTCGGTACTGTTCATGTGAATTTAATTGGCCCAGCTGCACCAGGTAAGGTTTTATCGTTAGAGTTATCGCATAACGTAACAGGGTTAACGTTCAATAAAGATGTTCGAGTTGAGTCAGGCGCTTTAGAAGCTGACCCTGCCCCAGGAATGTGTAATTACGTTTATGTAATGAATGTCGGTGATCAAATGATTGATGTGATATACCGATACGCGCCAGCTAGTCGGGCTTTGGTTCTCCCTCCGGTGCCTGTAAAAGTCACAACGGATTTAAATGGTAATGTGGTCACGGTCGTCTATTCTGGTTCGCTCAGTACCGACCCACTGCATCGTCCGATGCCAAATGATTTTAGTGTTGGCACTAAAAATAAAGTGACCAGCGTCAGTATCAGCGGAAATCAAATGATATTGACACTGGAATCAACCGTATCTGAAACCGCCCCAGACCCAACTAGCTATAAAAGCACCAACAAAGGCAGTCGTCCGGTCTTGCACTTTACGCCACACAGAATCAATGAAGCTTGGATGCCAATGGGGCTAAACGGTTGCCACTTAGATCCATTTACTCAGCGTATCTACAAGTTGGATTTTGATGAGTCTTTTAATTCGGATCCACTAGACCCAGAAACCCAGACATATCCGTGGGTCGTGTTTGGTAATAACACGGTTATGGAGGTGTTGGATGGCATTTTGACAATGCAAGGTACGGATAGGAATGGGTTACGGATAAATGACCGAGGTCGTTACTTTGAAAGTGGATCGATCATCGAAGTCCGATATCGAAACCTCACAGGTTCATCGCCATTAGCAACATATAACGGAAACAATGAGTGGGAGGCGCTTGGTGCGTCATCTGTAACACAAGGTGAATGGGTTATCGGAATAGCAATCTGGCGACCACAAGGTGTGATAGGGCCAAAGGTACATCACTTTCACGTGGTTAGCCATGGCGAGCTAATAGATACCTACGAGATTGATTATGTCAGAGTGTACAGACCATGAATTTATTCTTTTTCCAATTGTCCGCCTATCGCGCAGACATCGAAGAGGTTGACCTTTGGCTGGTTGCTGGGCAATCAAACACGGATGGGCGGGTAAGTCTATCTACTGAGCGACCATCTTGGCTACCGTCTGGCTATCTTGTGCCCAATACTCAATTGTTTAATCGTAATACTGGGCAGTTTGAAGATTGGGAATACCTGAGTAATTCTGGTGGTTCGAATAATGCGGATGATAGGTGGGCGTATGATAGTACCGCGATTTATAAACAAGCGATAACAACTGGACGAACGCAATACGTGATCAAAAATTCACTTGGTGGCACTTCGATTGGCCTCAACCCGCCAGCGGGTAGTGGGCAATGGAATGTTGATTATGAATCAGTTAGTCGTCCGCTACTTAAAGAGCTGGAAGACAGGTATGCATTAGCGATAGGAACGCTCGCCGACTCAGGAAAAAAAGGGGTGCTCAAAGGCATTCTTTGGCATCAGGGTGAAAGTGATAGTAACAGTCAGCAAAATAGAGATGATTATTATCAGAACCTCACCAATGTCATTGCGAAAGTGAGAAGCTTTACAAACGCTCCCGACCTACCATTTATTTTTGGCTCCATCCCCTTGAACTCGGGCCAATTTAGCTCAGAGGTTAATGCCGCCCATTTTCAAATCGCGTCTGAAGACCAGAATGCCCACATTGTAGATATGGGCGCTGGCAGTACCTTTGATGGATTACATTTTGACGGTCCGACATCAGAGTTTTTAGGAAATGAAATGGCATCAATTATGGAGGGGTTAACGTGAAATCAATAGAGGTTTACTTATCCTATGTCTCAAGCACTAAAACAATACCATGCCAGTGCCGGACCCGATGACAAGCTGATCACCCTGCAATTATCCTCGACCGCCTTTGCTACTCGTTATCTGGTTTCGGCGTTTGATGATGTTACTGCCGCTTTAGAAGATGCCACCATGGTGACTTTTGAGGCGGCGGGGCTAGCGGTGAACCTTCCAAAGTCTGCCACTGGAGCAGAGATGGAGCTTCAATTTGGTATCGACAACGTCACCGGTGAAGCGCGCCAGCTGATAGAAGCTGCGCGCAAAGCCGGTGCCGATGTGTTTATTACCCTGCGTCAGTATATGGCCTCGGATCTGACGGCACCTGCTTCCAAACCGATAAAATTCAAAGTCACCACCGCCACCACCACGCGTACTAATTGCTCGGTTTCCGCGGGTATCGGATATCTCAGCAATAGCGCTTGGCCACGTCCTCGATTTACAGTCGAGTACGCCCCTGGGCTGGCGACCATATCGTAACGATTCAAAAGGTTCTCTATGACTGCAGATGAAATTATCAGTACGGCGGAGCGCGTCCCGTATGTGCCAGGGGGCCGTGATCTGGATGGTTGGGATTGTTATGGCTCGGTGCGTTGGCTCTATCACCAATTCACGGGCGTGTTGATGCCGGAGTTTCCCGCGCTCAGCCATAAAGATAACGCAATCACTCAGCGTGCTGCTTGGTCCGTGCATGACAGCGTGGAGGAATGCAAATTTCAGCCCCTAGCGCTAGCGGCACAGTACAAAGGCCGTCGTTGGGTCCATATCGGTTTAGTGCTGCCCGACCGTCGCATCATTCACGCCTATGACGACATTAACAAAACCACTATCCACCGGCGCAGCATGTTTGAACTGCTCGCGCCAGTGACTAAGTACTATCAATGGAAAAGCTAACATGGCCACACTGATTGTTTATCCTGATGCAGCTGATGTGACAGTTCGCGAAGAAAACCAGATTAACGAGCCCACATTTAAAGCCTATCTTGATCATCATATCCCTGACTGGGATAAAGGCCCAATGGGGCATAAGTTAAAAACCCCGCGCTTTGTGGCCACGATTAATGGCCAGGTGTTTAACCCGAAAGAATGGACTAACCGAGTGTTACTCGACAGTGACACGATTGATGTTGTGCTCCCGCCCCAATTTACTGATCCTATTTCATGGTTGGTGGTAGCGATATCGGTACTCAGTGCTGGTTACTCAGTCTATGCCATGAACAATATGAATCAGCTGGGCTCCAATTCCAGTACGGTTCCCACCGGCAAAAACATCTATGACATTAACGTCCAGGTGAACAAGGCGGAATTAATGGGCGTTCGCCCTGAGTGGTTTGGCCGTCACCAGTCCGTGCCGAGTTACCTTTGCAGCCCGTATAAGTATTACAACGAGAACAATGAACAGGTTCTTGCTCTGATGCTGCATGTGGGGGAAGGGCATTACCAGATATCCTCAACCGGATTGACCATTGCTGGCACGCCAATTAACCGCCTGAGTGACGATGCTAACTGGCAGATTTTTGAGCCAGGTGAAGACGTCACCACGCATGAGGCTCATAGAAATATCTACACGGCGGAAGAAGTTGGCGGAACTGACAGCTCCGGTGGTCTTGATTTCATCGGGCCTAGTACTTCGATAGTCGTGAGCGTTGAAGATGATAAAGCCGTAATTCTTAGCGATAACACGGTAACGGTTCAAGACCGTTTTTCACGCACAAGTTATCACGGTGATGGCGAGCGAGAGACCACCTACTACTGGAGAAACAAAAACTTAAAATGGGATGATGGCACCACGTTCACAATCACTGGCATTTCATCCACGTCGGTCCTGATAGATGACATTGTCGAGATTGTCGACAGCGGTAATGATGAAACAACTGGCGACCCCCTGCCAGATAAGATTATAGGAAAAGGCTTTAGCGTCCTTAGCGTCAATCAGGAAGTCCAGTTATCCGGTGCGGGATCGAATGATTCCACTTATTTGGCTGTGCCTCTGTCAGACACTGAGCTGACTTTCAAAGATTTGGAAGGTAATTACGTTACCGACTTAACTCCTGCGCCAAGTGTGACTATTAAGATCACAACAACCAGCACGGATGATGGTCTTTACCAGGTCGTTTCCACCGATGCCAACTATCAGATGACAGTGACCCGCGTCGGGGATGAAGATTGGACCGGCTTTATTGGCGGAACGTATACGAGCGGTATCTCACTGGATGTAACCAGCGACACATTGCCCGATTATCAGCTTGGCCCCTATGTGGGGTGTCCAGAGGGTTATACAACAGACTATATCGAAATTGACATGCTCCGCAGCTCTGGGTGGGGACGATACGACAAAAAAGGCCGATTGCAAAATCATACCGTGGACTGGGAGGTCTGGGTGCGTGATGCGGATTTAGGCGAGCTTGATGAGTGGCAGGTGTTCCCGTTTATCTACACAGAAAAGAGTTTCGATCAGGTTGGGAAAACTCACCCCATCACGCTGCCAAGCGCGATACGTCCAGAAGTAATGCTGGTTAGGAAAACCAAGTCGTATGATGACACCAAGTACCTGGATAAACTTCAATGGATGCGCCTGAAATGCAAACTGCCGACGGCGACCAGCTACGAGACCAGCACCACGCTGGCCATCTCGATTCGTTCTGATTCCAACCTTTCATCATCGGCGACTAACAAGATCAAGGTATTGCAAACCCGCAAACTGCCGGTGCCCGATGGCGCTGGCGGTTGGACCGAAGAACTGCAGGCGACCCGAGACATTGCGCCTGCAGTTCGCTATATCGTGCATAATTCTGGCGGTTCAGATGATGACATCGACATGGATGAACTGCTTTGGATGCACGAAAACGTCTGGTCACCCAATGAGGAGTATTTCGACGGAGGCTTTGTCGATGATGGCACCATCTACTCGGCACTAAAAACCGTTCTACAGTCTGGTATGGCTGAGTTTTGTTTCGATATTGGCAAAATTCTGCCTAAGCGACTGTTTGAGAAAACCGGTGCCGGTCATGTCTACACGCCGGACGTCATGCAGGGTGACGGTTTAACCATCACCACCACACTGTATGATCCCGACCAGAACGAGGGCTTAATTGTGTATTACATGGACCCGACCGACTGGACAACCAGCAGCGTCAAGTGCTGGTTAGGCGATAAGAATTCGATCAGTAAATGGGGAGAATTGGAGCTGACCAAAGGCGTCACCTCAAGAACGCGCGCCTGGCGCATTGGCATGCGCATGCTGCGCCGCACTCAGGGTGAAAAAATCAATTACTCGTTCACGACGGAAATGGACGCGCTCAACAGTACCTATCTGGACTATGCCGAGCTGTGTGATGATTTGCCTAATTTTGGTCAGTTTGGTGAGGTCGTTGACTGGCAGGCGGTCCGCAACAGCAACGATGAATTAGTGGCACAAATTATGGTGGACCGAGACTTAGAGTGGACGGAGGGTGAATCTCACTATATGACCGTTCGACGTCATGATGGCACCGGCAATGGGCCTTTTGTCGCAACTAAAGTGAGCGCCCGTGTGGTGATGCTTGATGGCCAGCTGGACTTTATCCCGAATCTGACTGGGCAAATTGAACCGCCGCTGTGGTTGTTTGGTGATGCAACTCGCTATTCAGAACCTGCGGTGATTACATCGATAACGCCAAACGTTAACAACGAGAAAACTAAATGCAGCGTTAAAGCCGTCAACTACGTAGCAGACATGTTTAAAGACGATAACAACCTACCGCCAGCTCCTGGGGTTACTTGGTGGGAGTAGTTCTTTCAAGTTTGTGTCCGTGGACACAAAGCCATTAGGTATCAACAATACAAAATAAGGGCCACTGCATTGCGCAGTGGCTTTATTTTAATCATTAGTAACAGTGTAAACCATCGACTCTGGGGTAACTGAGCTTATTGATAATTGATAATTTCTAAATCGAATCGTTTTTGTATCCATTGGATAAATCAACTCTTGAGTGAACGCGGATCTTGCATGGTTGTCAAATGTGTACTCTCGATAAAGGACGTTGATACCACTGGAACTGAGTCCAGTAAAAATCAATTCATGGTTTATATACCCTGACTCTGACAATGGCGTTCGCGTTTCATGCTTCTCAAATAGGGCATCATTTGGTTCTATCGTATATTGTGAACCGCTACCTACCGGAGAAGTCCAATAGCTACCGGAAACTACTGTGTTGTCCCAATTTCCAGAGTCATCGATACCAAACATAAGGTGACTACCAGGGATCGTCACTATATCGTTTCCTTTTTCATTAGTCCCTACGATCTCGTAGACGTCACCTTGTTTCCCCGAAAGTCGCATTGCGACACTCGCTAAGCCACCGGATAAAAGAAAATCTTGTTTGGCTTGGTAAGAGTTAGGCTGAATTAAAGTTTTATAAGCCTTTCTAGTTAATAACTCTTCACCTACATAGGCTTTTGTTTTCACGCCAATTTCGTAGCTTCTCGTGTCTATATTTTCCACTCTTGAAGGAGCTGTTTTTGTAAAGTTTGCCGTAGAGGTACAGCCAGTTAACGCTGATGCCGCTAGCGTTAAGGCAAAAAGCCATTTCATATCGAATAGTCCAACTTGATTTTATATAAGCTTTACAAACTATTAGGTTCAATAAGCATTGTCACTAAACCGCACTATGTTTTGTGACTGCAATTGCATAGTGAACAGGTTTGGAATGTGGTTTAGCAGTAGGATGGTGTTGGAGAGAGATAATTTGAAGACGTTTAAACAGTTAGTAGGTTTAAAACAAAAACCGCGCAAATTGAAAACGACTATGTTTTTTATTTTGTGCGGTTTTGTTTTTCAAACCGCGCGGCGGGCTACATTCAGCAAACGTATATTTTGCTCCGACAGTATGCAGACACAGCCAGATAAACATCAATACATAGGCAGTGTTACTAAATTGATATCGAATTGAAATAATCCAAATCGCAATCAGGATACCAATTGCCGGAAAAATTTCGGCAAACCAAACCGCCCGTGAGTTGGGCTCCAATGCTGAAAACAGAAACACGACGGCATAAATAATCGTTAGTCCCAACAGTGTAGAAGTGCTTTTCATAAGTTATTCGATCCTTCACTTGGTTTTTTACGACAAGTCGAACGAAATGAGTATTGCTCAACTTATCGATGTCATAATTACATTTAATTGAACGCCGTGCAATTGTTTGTTTCCACTGACATTGATAACGATAACTGTTGGATAATGTACAGACCGCGCAACATTGAAGCGTTTGCGCGTGCACATTTCATTAAAGTTTGATTTACAACATGTCCGTACATAGAATCCGTGACTCAACCAAATAAAAAAAGAAGTAAAGTCATGAAACTGGAAACTGTCGATTACCTTGCTGATGATGCTGCTCAACAGTTCGTTGCATCTCTACGCGAAACTGGTTTTGGCGTGTTAAAGAACCATCCTATTCCTCAAGAGTTGGTGGAATCAATTTACAATAACTGGCAGGCTTTTTTTAGCTCTGAACAAAAAAATGATTTTCACTTTAACGTTGAAACACAAGATGGTTACTTCCCGCCTTCTGTTTCTGAAGTAGCGAAAGGGCATTCAGTAAAAGATATTAAAGAATATTTTCATGTTTACCCTTGGGGTCAGATCCCTGAGCAGCTAAAAGCCGAGATTCTGGAGTATTACCAGCGTGCGGATGCTTTTGCTCAAGAACTTTTGGGTTGGGTTGAGCAGTACGCACCTGAAGAAGTTCAGGAAAGGTTTTCAATCGCGCTGTCAGAAATGATCAACAACAGCCAAAAAACATTGCTTCGAGTTCTACATTACCCACCGATGACTGGTGAAGAAGAGCCGGGCGCAATCCGTGCTGCTGCGCATGAAGACATCAACCTACTTACGGTATTGCCAGCTGCAAACGAGCCGGGTCTACAGGTTAAGAGCAAAGAAGGTGAGTGGATCGATGTACCATGTGACTTCGGTAACTTGATCATCAATATCGGTGACATGCTTCAAGAAGCATCAGGTGGTTACTTCCCATCAACAACACACCGCGTTATCAACCCAACGGGTGGACGTCAGGATAAATCGCGTATTTCATTACCGCTGTTCTTACACCCGAAACCAGATGTGGTACTTTCAGAGCGTTACACTGCGCATAGCTACCTGATGGAACGCTTACGCGAACTTGGTGTAATTTAAACCTAATCGTTGACGACTAAGGCTGGTGGCTTGATGCTATCGGCCTTTTTTGTTTCTACTTTTAAGGAAGGAAAATTGGCATTACAAAGCGAGATAAATCAACACGGTGAGATAGATAATCCATTGCTGTGGCCCATATTAGAGATCCTTAGAAAACACCCTTCAGGTTGGAAAGTACACACTTTAGCCAGTCAGCTACGTGAACTAGGGTACATTCACCAGTTTGACCCATCTCCAGATAAGGACTTGTTTAAAAGAAACTTCCTTATCATGAACGCGTTATATCTGCTTCAAGAACATTTATATCCGGAACAATGGCTTTGTGTCGATGCAATGAATATTTCCCTTATAGGGGAGGCAGGCTCGTCACTTAACGCGATTGATCATCTCGATCCTTTGCGCGAGTATTACCTTAATTGGACTCATTTTGAAGCAAGTGAGAGCGAAGTTCGCGGCCTACTCAAAGAATTTTGGCAAACTTATCAACGCTACATCGGCGGGCATTCTACCAGTGATATGGATAAATCCAAGGCGCTAGCTCTGTTTGAGTTAGAAAGTTCGGCAACGCAGGAAGAGGTCCGAAAACGTTGGCGTAAACTGGCTTTTCGTTGGCATCCTGACTGTGAAGGTGGTGACGCTGACCGTTTTAGAATGTTATGTAAGGCGTGGAACGTCCTTCGAGACAAGTAATAAAGGCAGCACAAATCGGCTGCCTTTATATTTGCGATGTCGTCGGTTAGTGTGACGGCTTGAATTGAGATTTACGCATACGGTTTAATGCTGCCATCACATCCAGTGTGCGAGGCTTAGCTAAGTCACCTTGTTTTGGTAACGATGCATGCCATTCTGCAGATAACATCTCTTCGATTTCTTTCGCTGGATTGTCACACCAGCCTGGAAATTGTGCCAACTGGAACCACAGCCAACCAATCGTGTTCACTTCGTCAGCGGATTCCAACTGTTCCAGAGCACTTAAATCGGTAAATTCCTTACCGAAGCGAAGTGAATCTTTGCCCTTGGCATTCACGCGGAACTTACCATCGGTCAGGATATTCATTAACGCCACACGGTTTAACGCTCGTGGACGGAACGTTTTCAATGCTTCTTCCGATTCGTTATGACGCTGAGTTGGATGCTGATCGATGACCTGTTTCGCTTTCTCAGTCACATCGACCGCTTGGTAGTCGTGCATCTGAATAACGGTATCCGCCACATCCAGATAATCACCAGAGCCACCCATTACGATGATCGTGGAAATATCGAGCTCATCTCTGAGTTGTCCAATGCGATCGACCAGTGGTGTAATCGGCTCATCGCCTTTCGCCACTAATGCCTGCATGCGCTCATCACGAATCATAAAGTTTGTTGCCGAGGTATCTTCATCGATAAGCAGAGAGGTTGCTCCCGCTTCGATGGACTCTTGCAGCCATGCGGCTTGAGATGTTGAACCTGAAGCATCTTGGGTCGCAAAATCAGCGGTATCTTTACCCATTGGCAGATGATTAATGTAGTTCGACAGATTTAAGTGATGAACACAGCGTCCATCTTCAGCTCGAATCTTCATTGATTTATTGTCAGTGACAACATACTCACGACCATCTTCTGGAATGTGATCGTAAATAGAACGTTCAATAGCATTCAGTAAGGTCGATTTACCATGGAAACCACCACCAACAATGAGCGAGATGCCTTTTGGGATACCTAAACCGGTAATATAACCTTTGTTTGGAGCATGCAGAGTCACTTGTAGCGATTCCGGTGCCTTAAATTCGACGGCATCTTTCATCGGTAAGTCACAGTTACCAGCCACGCGAGGAAGAACACTACCATTTGCAACGAATGCAACTAAATTATTTGCTTCCAATTGTTCTCTAAGCGCATCTTGATCTTCCACAACCTGACAATGCTTTATCAGCGCATCTTTATCTAGCTCACGTTCGAGCGTTGCACGTCGAATAAATTTAGGTAAGTGGAAAGTCAGAATGTTATTGGCCTTCTTACCAAGTACTGAGCGGCCTTCAGCTGGAAGATTCACTCGAAAACGCAGTTCAATACCTTCTTCAGTAAACAAAACGGCGGTATTGTCGAGTACCGTTTGGCCGTTCAAAGCAATGGAAACGGAGTTTTCTTGCTTGGCAAAAAGGTCAAAACTGCGAGCGATAAAATCTCGTGCAGCTCGCTGGAACGCCGCGGATTCATTTCTTAACCACTCAAGACCAGTTAGAGACCATTCGCGAGTTGCACGCAAGCGAGAAGCAGAAGCATAAGGGTCACCTTGAATGTGGTCGATAAACAAAGTGAAATCAGTAAAGTCATATTGACCTTTGATTTGCTGGTAAGCACGGTAGTTCTGCTTTTCAATTTTCTTAAGCGTGGCAGTTAACTGATCCATGAAAATATTGGCCTTTTTATTAGAAGCGGGCGGCGATTATAGGAATCACCGACTATAGAGTAAAGCAGTATACGGCAATATACCGGTAAGACTGACCGCTAAACTGGAAAATCCATAGCGAAATTATTTAGGCGCAAACTCGGACGGATAGGTGGGCCGCTCATCTAATGGACGCTGACTGAGTAGACCTTGCTCAAATTCATTACAGGGCATGGGTTTGCCGTAGAGAAATCCTTGTACTACGTCGCAGCCTTCATCAATTAAAAACTGCTCCTGGCTTGTAGACTCAACACCTTCCACGACGACGTGAAGCTCAAGTTTTTTGACGATGTGGATAATGGAGCGAATAATTGCTCGGTCGTTTTCTGATTTATCCATTTGCTGTACAAAGCTCTTATCAACTTTTATGGCATCAAATGGGTACTTCTTCAGATAACTAAATGAGGCGAATCCGGTGCCAAAGTCATCAAGTGACAATGTCACGCCAAGCTGATGAAGTTTATTGAGTGTTGTCACCGCAAGTGTTTCATCGGCGATTAAGGCACTTTCAGTGACTTCCAATTCGATAAACCGAGGTGGGAGATGAAACGCTTCGAGAAGGTGCTCAACCTGGTCGGCAAAGTTGACGTTTTGTAATTGAATAGGAGAGACATTAACCGCAATTTTAAAGTTATCCGTCATCTCTGACCATTGCTTGGCTTTTGCTATCGCGGTACGAAGAACAAATAATCCGACTTCAAATATTAAGCCATTCTGCTCGGCCATTCGGATCAATGCTTCGTTGGAGACGTCACCTAATACCGGATGCCGCCAACGCAATAAGGCTTCAGCGCCAACCCATTCGTGCGTGGTAGGGTTAACCTTTGGCTGAAAATAGAGCATGAGATCATCATTGCGTACGGCTTGTAATAAATAGCCTTCTAGCTGGCTATGGTTGTTAAGGTCGTTTGAATGACTTTCACTAAAGTATCGGTATGCTTCCCCAGATTCTTTACACAACAGCATGGCATAACAGGCGTTTTGCAGCAGTTGCTTGGCGTTGCTATTTCTTTGGGCCCTGACCACACCGATGTAGGAGTGTAAGTGAACCTCAGTCCTATTATTGTAAAAGTTGCTCACGCTTACGCTGGAAATCTCTTCAAGTAATTGATTGAGCTTTCCCTCTACATCATCCCCGGAGACTAACAGCACCAAGTCATTAGAACTCGGTCTTCCTGTAACAAAACTGGAAACACGTTCGGAAAGGCGCGAATGAAATTCTTTGAGTATTTCGTCAAAGGCTTCGAATCCATATCGTGTTTGTATACTTCTCGCGTTACTAAAGCCGATATTGATGATGACGAGAGATTGCGTATCGTCTCCAAGCGCTTGAAGAGATTTTTCAACTACCTGCTCTAAAGCGGACCGATTTAAGAATCCCGTGCCTTGATCGTGAGTTTTCTGATAGCTTACTTGTTTCTCAGCAGCTTTGCGCCGATCGATCTCTTTGGTTAATGAATAACTTAGTTGCGCAAGGTCTGTGGTTCTGTTTTCTACACGGTTCTGTAGTTCATGGTTCAGGCGCAATAGCTTGTGTTGCTGAAACACCACCGCAAGCTGAGCTTCAATGGAGTCTTTGAACGTGCTCATTAACTGAAGATACGTTTCACTGAACTTGTTAGCTTTAGAATCAAGCATACAAATAGTCCCGAACACCTCGCCATTGGGCCAAAGTAACGGAAGGCCAGAATAGGATACCATTCCAAGTTTTATATCGGGGTTGCTGCACCACGCTTCGTCTTCTGGGGCGTAAGGAACTGTCAGCTCCTGCTGGTTATTAATTACATACTCGCAATATAAACCGCTGCCGTGTGATTCCTTGTCTCCGGGTTTGTAAGGGTTTCCTGGCGTGTTGCTTGAGGTATTTACTTCAAGGTAGTCCTGGTGGGCACGCATGATAAGTGTGGTCGGCACTTCACCTATTTGAGCAAGCAGGTTGACTATCTCTTGCCATCTTTTTTGCATGGAGTCAGGAATTTTATAATCTAATGTCTGAATTCTCCCCATATTGTCGTCCTTTACTGTAGTTTCACATCCTGTGAATTGAAGCCTATTGTGGCATTCGTTATTTATATCACTGCTTATACTCATTAAGTATAGAGGTGGGTCAGCGCGAGATATAAAAAAGTCCTGAAAATGATTCAGGACTCTTAATAGTTGCAAGTTGTCTCAGATTTGAAACGCGCGAAATGACACTTAAGGTTTAAGTAACGCTAGGTCTTCGATTGAAACGTCTTGAGAGTAGTCGACATCAGCAAAATTGAAGCCATTGAGCTTCATGAATTCATCTTTGAAACCCTGATAGTCGCCAGTCTGCTTGAAGTTATCTCCGTTCATTTGCTCAACAAGCTGTTTTACCTCTTGCTGTACTTGCGGGTCTAATTCAAGGTCATCGATTCTGATCAGCCTTTCGCCATCCACGGGAACAGTTGTGTGACTGTACAGCTTGGTGGTGAACAAGCGTTGCATCTGCTCTATGCATCGCTCATGCGTGCCTTTTTCTTTCATCACACGGTAAAGTGCCAGTAAATAAGGCGATAAGGCGGGGATGAACACACTCGCTTTGGTAACGAGCGCTTTACAAACGGTCGCATAAGCGCCACCACCAAAGTTAGCCAGCTTGAGGTTTAATGCGTGGCTGGTCTGGTGCAGATCGATTTTTGCACGGCCTAAAGTACCGTCCAAGTAAATAGGGTGAGTGAGTTCTGGCCCCATGTATGAGAATGCGATGGTTTGGCAACCTTCAGCAAGTGACTCTGCATTGATTAACGCATCAATCCAGCTTTCCCAGTCTTCGCCGCCCATCACTTTGATGGTAGCTTCTGCTTCCTCTTCGGTTGCAGGCTGCAGAGTGCTCTCTACCCACTGATCATTTTCCAGCATGATAGACGCGCCAGTGACCGGTTCACCAATCGGCTTGATGACACTGCGCCAGAACTCATCACTGTTTGGTTTTGGACGAATACCTGTCGCCAGACTGTAAATCACTAAGTCTACTTCACCTTCGAAATAGGTCTCAATAGCCTCAATGACTTCAGTACGTACAGTGTCTGAGAACGCGTCGCCGACAATATTGATTGCAGTACGACCAGCATTATTCGCTTCTTGTTTGAAAAAGATATTGTTGTACCAGCCAGCACTACCAACGCCTTTCTCCGATGGACCATGTTCAAACGAGACGCCAATGGTATCGGCTTCTGCACCACCGAAAGTAAGCGCAATGCGAGCGGCAAGCCCAAAACCAGAAGAGGCACCAATAATCAAAACCCGTTTCGGTCCGTTTTTGATTTGCGGTGCTTGTTTTACGTAATCTATTTGCTCTTTTACTGATGCATGACATCCGTATGGATGTGCAGAACGAGCAACAACACCTTGAATTAAAGGTTCTATTCGCATGTTGTTATCTAACCTCGATGAATGAAATCGTGTTCAGAATAACCTAAAGTTAGATAACACTTATTGAGCTAGACCATTAAAACTAAAAATGTTTAATCAATTCTTGAGCTACGAAATCAGCGATCCATGGCTGCGCTTCCGGCTTAGGGTGAAGGCCATCATTCATCATCCAATCTGGCTTCGTAACCAGATGCTCCAGAAAGAAAGGCATTAATTGCACTTGCTGATGTTCTGCTAATTTTGGATAGATATCGTAAAACATGTCACTGTAACGTTTACCGTAATTTGGCGGCACACGAATTTGCATCATGATGACTTCCGCACCAAAATCTTTGATCATAGTAATCATTTTGGAGAGATTTGACGTAATAAGCTTAGGCGGGAAACCTCGAAGGCCATCATTTGCACCCAGTTCAATGAGAACAATGGATGGTGAATGTTGTTCAAGAAGTTGAGGAAGGCGGGCCAGACCATTGCCAGTGGTATCACCTGAGATGCTGCCATTAATAACTGTTACAGTTTGACCATGTTCTAAAAGAACGTCAGGGAGTAAGCTAGGCCAACTCTTCTCAATCGGCATATTGTAGCCAGCACTTAGGCTGTCACCTAAAACAAGCAGTTTTTCGTTAGCGAACGCCGTAACAGAAAAACAAAAAAAGAGAACTAAGGAAAGTAATCGAATCATGCAAACACCTGTACTCAAAGCACCTATTGTTCAAGCGAATTTAGTTTCTAAACAAGTCTCTACTAATAACGAACGTTTAACAATCCTTAAAGATGTAAATATTGACATCAGAAAAGGAGAAAAAATTGCAATAGTTGGCACTTCGGGGGCGGGTAAGTCGACGTTAATGACGCTTCTTGCTGGCCTTGACACGCCGACATCTGGAGAAATTACTTTACTCGGTAACGAACTATCCAATCTCGACGATGAAGAGCGTGCGAAGATTCGGGCAGATTCATTGGGCTTTGTTTTTCAGAGTTTCTTATTAATACCGAGTCTTACGGCATTGCGTAACGTGACTCTGCCATGCTTACTGCGTGGGGACGTCGAAGATGAATTAAGAGCTTCAGAATTACTTAAAGCCGTTGGGCTAGAGAAACGGCTTGACCATCTTCCTAGTCAGCTTTCTGGTGGAGAACAGCAGCGAGTCGCCCTCGCACGTGCATTTATGACGCAACCGGAACTCCTATTTGCAGATGAGCCAACAGGCAATTTAGATCACCAAACCGCTGATAAAGTGATTGAGTTGTTATTTGATCTCAATGAACAGCATGGCACCACGCTCATTTTGGTCACTCACGATAGTCATTTAGCTGATCGATGTGACCGTATTTATCGCATGGAGGCGGGTGAGCTTAAGGAGGCGATATAATGTCTGCATTATCTTCAAGTAACCAGAGCTCAGCAGAGCAGAGTGCCGCCCAGAAACACTCTTCAACCAAAAGCTTAATTCGTTGGAGCCTAGGGGAAATCAAACAAGGCAGCCTTTGGCCGATATGTGTGGCGCTTGTACTCGTTATCGCCAGTATTTTTGCACTCTCTGCGTTGGCATCACGGATGGAGCAGGTGATCGTAAAACAAGGTAAAGATGCGCTGACCGCTGATGCGGTATTTGTCTCTGCCAACCCATTAACTGAATCCATTCTGAGTGCGACTGAATCGCTCAAAACCTCGAAAATGACGCGCTTTCCAACCATGGCTTTTAGTGATAACGGCATGCAGTTGATATCCGTGCGAGCGGTCGATGAACAATATCCACTCATGGGCGACTTAGTTCTGACTAACAATCCTTCTGGGCGTGTTAAAGCAGGAGAGTTATGGCTAGACGAACGAATTTTGGCACAGTTAGATGTAAAAATGGGTGACACTGTCACCATTGGTGATGCGGATTTTATCGTTTCAGGCGCTGTTCTGATGGAGCCGGGCTTAAGCTTTAATCCTTTTCAACAGATGCCTTCGGCGTATATACATCAAAGTGATGTTGCGAAAACAGGGGCGATACAAGTCGGTAGCCGAGTGCAATATCGTTTGTTTATCAAAGCAGACAACAACACACTTAAAAAACTACAAGATACCACTGAATTATCACCGAGTGATCGATGGCGAACTCAAGACAGTTCTAGCCGCAGTAACGAAATCTTCGAACGGACAACACAGTATTTATCACTCACGGTTGCGATTGTGATCATCATGGCTTCGACGACGTTGGTTCTGACCTGCCAGAATTATGTAAACAGCCGAACTCAGACTATCGCCATGTTAAAGAGTCTGGGAGCAAGCCGACGTTGGATTGAAAAATGGCTATTTATCCAAGTGGCGATTTTACTCATCAGTGCGAGTTTGGTTGGGTTGATATTGGGAAGTGGCCTCGAGTACCTGTTACGAATTCCATTGAAAGGTTTATTACCTGATCCGTTACCTAGTTACGGTGTCACTCCATTTCTCGTTTCTTTCATCTCCGCGGTGTTGATCACCATTCCTGCACTGGGTATACCATTGTTAGGGCTGATTAAAACACCTGCATTAGAAGTGCTTCAGCAAGGCAAAGCGCAACGCTCATGGAAGCGAATGTTGCTTGTTTTAGTGCCAGTCATCCCTTTGTTAATCTTATATGCCAACAATACTTTAGTATGGATTGTGCTGATTGGTATTGCAGCACTGTTTGTTGTTCTGGCTTTAGTGAGCGTCTCGCTAACTAAGTTATTTGCAAGCGTCTCGACACAACCAGCTATGAAACTGGCGCTTAGCCGGATCAACCGAACACCAGTCACCAGTGGATTGCAATTCGGTGCTTTGGCTCTATCACTCATGCTGTTATCCATTATCTGGTTAGTACGCAGCGATATACTCGCCGATTGGGAAAGGACGCTACCAGCTGATGCGCCCAATGTTTTTGCTTTAAATATCGCTGAGTATGAACTCGCGGACTATCTGGAAACGCTGGATAAAAATGGCGTTACCCGGTCACAAGCGTTTCCTATCATTCGAGGGCGTTTAACCGAAATTAACGGTCAAAATGTGAAAGACATCGAGTACGAAGGCGAAGAGTCTGATGCAATCCGTCGCGAGCTTAATCTAACCTGGGGAGATAGTTTACCAGAGTACAATGAAGTGCTAGCAGGAGCTTGGACGAATCAAGCGAGCGTTTCTGTCGAATCTGAAGTAGCAAACGAACTCGGCTTAAAGTTAGGTGACAAATTACGTTTTGTTATCAACAGCCAAAACTTTGATGTGACAGTCGATACGATTCGACACGTTGAATGGAGAGATATGAAGCCAAACTTCTACTTTATCTTCTCTGAAGACGTTATGGATAGTTTGCCAGGTTCATATCTTATAAGTTATCGAATCACAGAGGATAACCAAGCGTTGTTGACATCGATGTCGCGAGCGCATCCGACGGTATCTGTTTTAGATATCCGCACTATGGGTGAAAAAATTCAAGCATTGATTCAACAAATCGTATCTGCAATTACGATTCTTGCCTTGTTGGGAGTGGTTGCAGGGTTGCTACTTATCTTCACGTTATTACGTTTGAGCCTATCACAGCGTCAGCAGGAAATTCGCTTGTATCGTACGTTAGGATCCAGCAAAAAACGTATCAGCACCACATTGTGGGCAGAGTATGGAATCATGGCGTTAATTGCTAGCTGTGTGGCTGTATTTACAGCGGAACTTTGTGTTGCTGCCGTGATGACGTATGGACTTGAACTTAATGCCCAGATACACCCAGAACTGTGGATAGCTTTACCACTTGCAACCTTTGCAACGTTAGCATTGGTTGTCATGAGTTTACTAAAAAGATTGTTAACACCAATAAACACTTAATTAGTAAAGCTCTAAAACAGTGATAACTCATCCATGACACTTTTATTGTAGTTATCCACAAAAACAGTGGATAACTTTTGGGATAACTGAAGAGTGCAAAAAGTAGGGTATTTCGACAGGCTTTATGCCGTGGGTGTTGTGGTAAATATCTTATTCACACCTGCCTAAAAATTGCTTTTACATAGAACGCAGTCAAGCACTTTTTCGCACTTTTTTTTGTTTTTAAAAACACGTTTTGAGGTCTATGCAAACCCATGAACTTTTTGTGATTTTAATCATGCTCAAAGACGAGTAGAATTAACCACAAGTAAAGAATTTCCCTTATAAAATATTCAGTGAAGCAATGAAGTCTGAGTTTCCAAGTTATAAAGAAAAACACATCGTTGTTGTTGGTGGCGGAGTAGCCGGATCTACAGCAGCCATTCATTTTGCAGAGCTAGGGTTTAAAGTATCCGTTATTGAAAAGGGTGTGTCCTTAGTGAATGGGCCCCCAATCTGTCATCTGCACGCTGGCGGTAACTTATATCGAGAGATCTCTGAGCAACAATGTTTAGACTTGCTCTCTCAATCGATTGATACCATCAGGCTGTATCCACTGTCACTGAATATCCGCCCAACTATTATTGCCGTTCCGCATTCTGATGGTGGTGATCCTTCCACTCTTATCCCGCGTCTTGAGGTAATTAAAAGCGCGTACCAAACGTTGGTGGATAAGGATGAACGTAACCGAGTACTTGGCGAACCTAGTGAATATTACAAACTGTACTCGAAAGAAGACTTAATCGAACTTTCGAAGCGCACTCAACCCGCCGAGCCGGTCAGTTTTGATGACTGGACCATACCGTTTGCTCAACACGCTGATTTAGACTCGTTGAAATACCCAGTGGTATCCGTCCAAGAGTATGGTTGGAGCGTGTTCAGACTGGCTGCAATTGCCTCTCTTACCTTAGAGCAGTTACCTAATGCAGATGTACTCACGCAAGCTGAACTTAAACGAGCAGAATGGGCGGGCGATCACTGGCAGTTGAACTATCAGCACAATGGGTCGGACTGTGAGTTAAATTGTGACTATCTGGTGAACGCCTGTGGTTTCGAAACTGGCTCTGTTGATAATGCTGTTGGCGCCAAACGTGACCGATTGGTTGAGTTTAAAGCCGCTTACATCACTCAATGGCAAGCGTGTGATCAGCAATGGCCAGAGGTCATTTTTCATGGCCCTCGCGGTACTGATAAAGGAATGGCACAGCTAACGCCATATGGAGATGGTATTTTCCAACTGCACGGTATGACAAAAGGCATCACGCTGTTTGATGATGGGTTGGTTGCAAGCACAAGCACCTCAGCTCAACCAGAACTACCTAATCTTCTGTTGTCAAAAATTCGTCTGGGTTGGAAAGAAGAAGCGCTAGAGGCGAGAACAAACAATGCCATCCAGCACATGGCTCAGTTTATCCCTGCATATCACACCGCAGTGAAAGGTGGTAAAGCACTATTCGGTGCCCAGCAGATCCCGGGAAGTGATCCTGTATTAAGAGCTGCGGATGTTACTTTTGAACAAAACAACTATGCGCGAGTGGAAATTGTAAAAGCGTCTTCTACCTTGTTGGCCGCGCAAAAGATACTGCATCATTGGTTTGATATCGAACCGCAACAAGATGTCGAGTTACAACACCCAGTTGCCATTCATTGGAGTGAGCAAGATGTCGAGAAATATGCAATACAACTGACTCAAGAACGAGATTATCCAAAGTCGCTCGCTGAACGTTACGGCATGTAATCCTGTTCTTTGCAGTAATTGGGCTCAGTAGCCAAAAAACTGAGCCCATTGACACCACAAGTCTTGCAACCTCAATCTATCACCTTTTACAAACGTTACCTTTTGACCGGGCTTTGCTTGCGCCAGTCTTGGTAAGTCTATTCTTGCTACACATCCAAGCTTCGGGTAACCACCTATGGTTTGATGGTCGTTGAACAGTACAATCGGATTGCCATCATTGGGCACCTGTATTGCGCCAAGAGCGATACCTTCAGACAGTATTCCATCGTACGGCGGTGTAATTGTGTCGCCCTGTAGCCGGTATCCCATGCGATTGGAATCCGGTGAGATGGTAAACTCACTTGAGTAAAGGGCATCTAACGCTTCGACATCAAAGTCATCATACTGGTAGCTTTCTATCACTCTTAACTTAACGGGTAAGTTGTAGTCGGGCTTAAAGCGAAAGGTCATTTGTCTCGGTTTATGCTGGGGTAATCGATGAGGGGTAAACGGCAATACATCACCAGTTTGCAGCGCACTACCTTTAGCGTCCAGACCACCAAGTAACTCTCTACAAACCGTTGATGAGCTTCCAAGATGTTCTGCAATATCGAATCCGCCTTTCACCGCCAAATAAGCGCGCAATCCATTTTTAGGCATGCCAAAGTGAAGTTTCTGGCCTGTTTTTAGTATGAAGTCAGACCAATTCGCAATTGGCACTCCGTCAACTTTTGCGTTTAAATCTCCACCACAGATAGCGAGATGGCAATTATGTAACGCTACAAACGTCGCGTTTCCTAATGTAATTTCGACGGTAGAACAATTTACTGGGTTGCCGAGCAGGTAGTTTGCCCAACTATACGCGTAATCATCGACAGGGCCACCTTGGGTAATACCAATATGCGCTAAACCAAAACGACCAAAGTCTTGAATCAATGAAAGTGGTCCTGGTTTTTCTACTCGCAATCCAGCGTCACTCATAAAACTCCTCCTAAGTCGATAAATTCCTGTTTAGTAATTGCAGAAAACGTCACCCTGTCACCTACATCAAACGGAATGAAGGGAGGAGTATCAGAAAATAAAGCGAGCGGACTTCGGCCAATAATATTCCACCCGCCCGGACTATCCGATGGATAGACCGCCGTTTTACTGTCAGCAATGCCTACGCTACCGGCAGGAACACGGGTTCTAGGGGTGGTGAGTCTTGGCATAACCAGCTTGTCACAAACATCGGATAGAAAGGCAAAACCTGGCGCAAACCCTATAGCAGAGACGCTATACACCGTTTGAGTATGCAGGTCTATTACGTCTTGCAAGGATAAACCACAATTGTTAAATCGTTCTAAATCTAATGCGGTTTCTTCTGAGTAATAAACAGGAATCGAAATATTGTTAGGCTGTCGGCGGTCGTACAATTCAGGATCGAACTGGCGGAGAATATGGTTTACTTTATCAATCAGACTGCTTTCATCGATTCTAAAGGGCAGGTAGTCAATTAAGACTGTTCTATAAGAAGGAATAACATTCATGATAACACTTGCCAGATGTTCCCTTATTTGGCGAGCTACTTCTCCGATGTGCTCCTCATGAATGCACTCCTCAAATCTTACAAGGATACTGGATTCCGAGACAGCTGAAATATTAAACGTTTCCTGTTGCATTAATTCCCTCCAGAATACAGGCTCTGACGAATTTTTTTAATCAAAGCAATGGACTCTTCGTTATCTCCGTGAACACAAATTGTATCGGCTTCGAGAAGAATATAATTACCCGATGCGGTTTTTACACGGCCTGATTCCGCTAACATGCGTACTTGTTCGAGAATGGCATGTTCTGTTTTTAAGACTGCATTTGGCTGCGTTCTTGGCGTAAGCATGCCATTGTCTTGGTAAAGTCTGTCTGCAAATGCTTCGAACAGCAATGGCACATCAAAGTCATCTGCAATTTCTAAGTATTTTTCGTTCTCTTGCGATGCAAGAATCATCAACGGCACTTTGAATAAAGCAGCAGCCTTAACAACAGCTCGAAAAACAGCATCGTTTTTCATCATGTCGTTATACAGCGCACCGTGGGGCTTGATATAGCCAATATCAGTATACTGAGCGCGGCAAAGTGCTTGTAACGCACCAACCTGATAAACAACCATGTTCGTGATTTCATCACCCGTCATACTCAATGAACGACGCCCAAAACCCTGAATATCGGGATAGCCCGGATGAGCACCAATTTCGACATCATTCATATTGGCAAGAGTGATGGTTTCATGCATCACGTTTGGATCGGATGCGTGAAACCCACAGGCGATATTGGCCATATCAACATGAGGCATTACGTCTTCATCGGCCCCCATTTTCCAAGAGCCATAGCTTTCGCCCATATCGCAATTTAGTGTGAGTTGTTGTTTATTCAGTGTCATACGTTCAATTTTACTCAAGCAATCAACTGACGATGCAGGAAGATACGCCTGGCTTCAGTGATTAAGTTCATTATTTAAACAGTTAAACGAGGTAAGTCTCGTTACAGTATTAACTTTAGATTATTTGAATTGATTCGAATATTTAGGTAATTCATTCTATTTCAATTCATTTTTTATGCCGTTGTCGATGATTTTATTCACCACCGTGTTACGCTTTGCGCCCTAAATAAGGAATGGGTTGCATATTCATCTTCGGTTGTTTGATTGTTATCTGACTACGGGGCATTAAATGTCATTACGAATAAAACTTATTTGGCCAACTTTAGTTTCTATCGCTGCCATCTTCGTCATCAGTAAAGTTTACATCTATCATGCCGTGCATCTGTCGTCAAAGGTCAAACTTGCTGAAGACACGCGGCTTTTAATTAACATCGCCTCACATTCAATTAAAGATGCGCTTAGTGTAAACGACAAGCAAAAGGTTGAATCAATTCTTTCTGAGCTACTGAAGCAATCTGCCATTGCAGCCGTTCAATTAAAAGACAGCGACAAGCGGACAATCACTTTTTTAAGTAAAGATGGCGTAACCCTTACTGAACTGAATGAAATGAAAAGCTCAGGAAACAATGCGGAATCCGAATACGAGTATATAGAAGTTGCCATTACCCATTACGGCTCTATTGTGGCATTGATAGAAGTAAAGTTTACTAACCCAAGCGTTCTGATGTTGGTAACAGATGGCATAATTGGGATCCTCATCTTGCTGCTGGTTGGCGTGCTTTTACGAGCTCTTACAGATCGTTCTGCTTTTAAACCATTACTGGATCTTAAACTTGCGGTAGACGATTTCGGCTCTGGACACCAGTTTAAGGTAGAAAGAGGGCATGATTTACGCGATGAAATAGACGCGTTACTTTGCTCATTTGAAAGCATGGTAACGAAACATCGACAACGTGATAAACAGCGCCAACATAACCTAGAATCCCTGAAACAAGAAAACTGCTTTCTTCAAGATGTTATTGAATCATTACAGTACGCCCTGATTACGGTAGACCGTGAAGGAATGATCATTCACTGTAATTCAGCGACTTATAAAATTTTCAATCGAAATAACCATCACTTGTTGCAAACGCATGTTCGCGATCTCATTAAAACAAAAACAGGCCGTGAACTCGCCCAATTTCTAGAAAAATCCTCGCAATGCAATGAGATGACACTAACGGATGTGGATAGTAGCCGTCAATTTAATGTATCAAGCCGATACCTTTCAGATCAAAGTTGTATGTTGTTCGAGATTCGGGACGTTACAGAGTTAGAGGCTTCACTGAGTCGGGAACACATTGCTGGGCGAGTGTTTGAAAGTAGTCAGGATGGCCTAATCGTTCTCGATCATAAAGGGGTGATCACAATGATTAACCCTGCGGCTTCAAAGTTGATGGGGGTAGCGAACGACCAGTTAGTTGGAAAGCCGTTAATTAATAATATTCGCCATTTAAAACTGAGGAGAATGGTTCCACATATTGTCCAGTCCCTTACAAATTATGGTATTTGGCAGGGGGAAATCTTAGAAGAGAATCGCCTAGGCAAGCTTATTCCGATGTTTGCGAAAGTAAACTGTATTGTAAAATGCGAAAGAAACAGCCTTTACGATTCGGTGATTGTACTTACCGACCTTTCTGATGCAAAAGAGATGGAACGCTTAGAGTACCTGGCACATCATGACCCGCTGACCGGATTAGCGAATCGCGCTAAATTCAACGCAGAGTTAGAAGAACTGGTACAAAGATCAGCCTACGTCCGAGACGAATTTGCGGTACTTTATTTAGACTTGGATGGATTCAAAGCAATCAATGACACCTACGGGCATGACGCTGGCGATGAAGTGCTGAGAATCGTGAGCAAACGACTTGTATCTGCAACACGACACGGTGATTTGATCGCCAGGCTGTCTGGTGATGAATTTGCAATGCTGGTCAACCCAGCTAATCAGACTATCGTCACACGCATTGCGGAACAGTTACTGACTGCAATATGTAATCCGATTCAATATGGTCAAAATGATCTACAAGTAGGCGTAAGCATTGGAGTGAAGCTGGTGAGTATCAATGAGCGAGATGCCGCCCGCGTTTTGAAAAGTGCGGATACAGCGATGTACCAAGCTAAAAAATCCGGAAAAGGGCGAGCAATATTAATGGGATATGAGTTGTAAGATACAGTTTTAATTAAAGCGTTAAAGCTTTAGACTATCCTTATTCGCGTCAGAAGGAACATAAAATGAAAGTACTTGTTACAGGCGGTATGGGCTATATCGGAAGCCACACTTGTATTCAAATGATTGAAGCTGGTATGACACCAGTGATTTTAGACAACTTATATAATAGTAATCCTGCCGTATTACACCGCATTGAAAAAGTTTGCGGAGTAAGTCCGAAGTTCATTAAGGCTGATATTCGCGATAAAGCAGCGCTAGTTGATGCGCTGCAAAGCAATGATATTGAAGCGGTTATTCATTTCGCTGGTTTAAAAGCCGTTGGTGAATCCGTAGCGAAACCTCTAGAGTATTATGATAATAACGTAAACGGTACTTTGGTATTGGTTGATGCAATGCGTGAAGCTGGAGTGAAGTCATTAGTATTTAGTTCTTCAGCAACGGTTTATGGTGATCCAGCTTCTGTGCCAATTACAGAGGATTTTCCAACAAGTGCTACCAATCCATATGGTCGCAGTAAATTGATGGTCGAAGAGTGTCTTACAGACTTTCAAAAAGCGAACCCAGATTGGAGCATCACTCTGTTACGTTATTTCAACCCAGTTGGCTCTCATCCAACAGGTGAGCTTGGTGAAGACCCTCAGGGGATTCCAAACAACCTGATGCCATTTATCTCACAAGTTGCCGTTGGCCGTCGTGAGTTCCTGTCGGTATTTGGAAACGACTACCCAACTCCAGATGGTACAGGAGTTCGTGACTATATCCATGTTATGGATCTTTCTGACGGTCACGTAGCAGCGTTAGAGAAAGTAGGTAACAAATCAGGACTGCATATTTATAACTTAGGTACAGGCAAAGGTTATAGCGTCCTTGAAATGGTTGAGGCTTTCCAAGCAGCGAGTGGCAAAGAAGTGCCTTACAAGCTGGTTGAGCGTCGCCCAGGCGATATCGCGGAATGTTGGGCGGATCCGTGTAAAGCGGCTACTGAATTAGGCTGGAAAGCAACCCGCACGCTTGAAGAAATGACGAGTGATACTTGGAGATGGCAATCTCAAAATCCGCAAGGTTATCCTGAGCTGAACTAATGCATTTAACAAGTTTATAACCTAAAAGGCGCAGTTTTGCGCCTTTTTTGATCTAAATCGTAAAAATCGTAAATTTGAGGTTAAAAGCTAGCAACGAATCCTAGACGTGCTAAACTAAGCCCGACTTCAAGTTTTGGTCTTTTCTTTCTCATAATCACTGGGGTAGTTCATGGAACTCGGTCTAATCATCGCTTTCATCGTAGCAGCAGCTGTAATGGTGAAAAAAGAGATGGCACAGCAGTAAATTTTCATTTTCCATACTTTTCTTTACCTTTTAGAAATGAAAATTTGATATAAAGCCAGCATTTAGCTGGCTTTGTTGTATCTAAGGATTAAGTCATCATTTTTAATTAAATTTCCTTCTGATTCTACTCATCTAACCGTATCTTTAATTCTAAACCGCCTAGATTCGACCCAACTCAAACATGGCTAACCAGCAACTGACGATCGTATAATCAGGAAAACGTTGCAAAATAGGCATTTCTCGTCATTACTAATCAATGTGTTATATTGTTGTTTCTTGATTTATTAACTGTCTGATAAGGCATCACTCGTGTGGTATACATCAGGTAAAGGAAGTTAATGTGCACAGCCCGATCACTTTAGAAGCGCTCCATATTTTGGATGCAATAGACCGAAGAGGCAGTTTTGCTGCAGCCGCCAATGAATTAGACAGAGCTCCTTCGTCTCTTAGCTACCAAATTCAAAAACTTGAGCAAGACTTAGATATCATTATTTTCGATCGCTCAGGGCATAAAGCTCATTTTACCGAAGCTGGTAAACTCATCCTTGAACGCGGGCGAGATATATTGAAAGCCAGCGAAAAGCTGGTAAACGACGCTACGGTATTGGCAAATGGGTGGGAATTAGATATCACCGTTGCATTCGATGGCATTATTCCTGTTTGTAACTTTTTTCCTATGGTGGATGCGCTATCTGAAGTCAGTTCTACCCGAGTCAGATTGCAAGAAGAGATTTTGGCAGGTGGTTGGGAATCGCTCAACACAGGCCGTTCTGATCTATTGATTTGTCCATCCCTGGACACGCTTCCTCAAGAAGTGAAGTCAGAAAAAATAGGTAAGATGACCATGCTTTGGGTCGCCGCTGCAAACCACTATGTGCATAAACGCAGCGGTGATTTTGATGAAGCGGCAAGAGAAAAGTATCGTATTATTGCGATTGCAGACACGGCTCGAGAGCAACCAGCGCTTTCAATGAATATTATTCAAAAGCAACCAAGGTTAACGGTCACCAATTTTACAGCGAAGGTCGATGCACTCAGAGCGGGGCTAGGTATCGGAACGCTACCAAGCCAAATAGCTCAGCCGCTGATTGAAAGTGGAGAGCTCAAGTTGATCGAAGGTACGGAGCCAATACCTATGGACGTCATTCTCGCGTGGCGTCGAAATACTATGGGAGAGGCTAAATCCTGGTGTATTCAATATTTGAAAAAAAATTGGGCGTTAAAGTGACCTTGTCACAAAAGTATTGGATTTTTCAGCACTAAGATTTATTTCCAGACAAGACAAAGCCCAGCTTGAACGATTCTATCCGTGTAGAAAACGTCGAGAGCTGGGCCTTCATTCTAGTTTAACGCTAAGACCATATCTGCAATACCATCCTCAAATTGAACATCAATATCAAACCCGAGGCTCTGTGCTAACATCAGCATTCCACGGTTAGTCGGCATTGTCATTCCTGATATTTGCTTAGTGCCTTTAACTTGGCAATAGCTAATGATTTTTTTCATCAATACCTTTCCGAGACCTTTTCCTTTTAGATCAGAGCGAATGAGAATAGCAAACTCAGCGTCGCTATTATCGGGCGTGATCAGAGCGCGGGCTACGCCAATAATTGATGGGCCGCTCTTATCAAATGCGACGGCGACAAATGCCATTTCTCTGTCGTAATCGATTTGAGTAAAGTTAGCCAAAGCCTCGTGGTTGAATTCACCAACTTCGGAGAAAAATCGCTTGTAAAGATCTTCTCTGGATACGCTATTGATGAATTGAGCATGTAGAGGCTCATCTTCAGGCAAGATAGGGCGAAGTAATACAGGTTGACCGTCACGCAAAGTGACCGTTTCAACAAACTCTGCCGGGAAAGGACGGATAGCAAGACGCGTTTGAGCATCGCCTTCATATTTTGTTAACGTCAAATCCGCATCAATGATCGTCAAATCGTTTCCAGACACGAGTACTGGATGGATATCCAGTCTATGTATTTCTGGTAACTCAACCGCCATCTGGGAAATACGAACCAAGAATTTCGACAGTTCGGTAATATCGAAAGCATCTTTATGCTTTTGCAAGCGGATCTTGCCTGATTTCAAAGCAACCACGACTAAATAGCGCGCCAGAGTCATGTTTAATGGCGGTAACGCGGCCACGGCATCTTGAGCAATATTCCATTCAGAACCACCTTGACCAAGCAATATCACTGGCCCAAATACTTTGTCTACAGCAATACTGATTCGTATTTCTTCAGCACTGCCAAGTTTAGCCATACCTTGTACTAAAAGGCCGTGGACGTTAGCAGATGGATAGCTAAGTTTGACAGCATCTAAAATAGAATTTGATGCACTCGAGACTTCATTACTGTTTCTCAGGTTGAGGGCAACACCATGAACGTCTGACTTGTGTGGAATATCAGGAGAGCGCAGTTTTACCGCGACCGGATAGCCGATATTTTCCGCCATATGTACCGCCTCTATTGCATCGGACGCGATCCACGTTGGCAGCACATTGAAACCAAACAGTTTAAAAAGTGGGCTAGTCTGGTGTGTATCTAACGATACTGTGTTTTTATCCAGCAATCGTTCATTTACCCATTCCATAGCAGAATTGATGCTTCCCGAGTGCAACGGTTCTGCCGTTGTTGGTGTTTCCATCAGTTGCTTTTGGTTTCTGCGGTATTCCACAAGGTGCATGTAGGCAACAACTGCACTTTCTGGTGTTCGATAAGTCGGTATTCCCGCTTGAGTGAAAGCAAGACGAGCCTCACGAGATGTTTGTTCTCCCGACCAGTTAGTCAGGATGTTAAAGTGCTTATGCCTCGGATGGGACTTAATCGCTTCAATCACATCGTACGCCGTATCTAGTGGATCAGAAACAGCAGAAGGGCTGTGCATAATCAAAATTGCATCCGCACAATCGTTGTTCATTAAGGCATTTATAGTGTCGACGTAGCGCTTTTTGGTCGCATCACCAGAGAGGTCGATGGGGTTCACTTCTCGCCAGTTTGGCGGCAGAACGGCTCTCAATTGCTCGGTCGAAGCTTCATCAAGCGTCGCTAAATTACCGCCACGTTCGAAAAGCGTATCCACGGCCATCACTGCAGGCCCACCGCCGTTGGTAATGACCGCTAATCGTTCTCCACGCAGGGGCACTGAGTGAGTTAGAGTTTCTACCGCTGCAAATAACTCGTGAGTATTGCTAACCCTCAACATACCTGTTCTGCGGATCGCAGAATCATAAATAATGTCTAAGGTATCGCCATCTTGCTGCTCAAGCGTATTCATCTCTTTCGACCGTCCTGCTTTTAAAACAAGGATACGTCGATTTCGGGACGCCGCTCTGGCCGCTGATAAAAAGCGGCGAGCATCACTGATCGAGTCAACGTAGAGCAAGATGGCCTCGGTATGTCCGTCCATACTCAAATGATCAAGTAAATCGGCAAAATCGATATCCTGACCTCGTCCAATCGAAATAAATGACGAAAAGCCGATATTTTTGTCGTTCGCCCAATCCAGAACAGTTGTACAAACGGCGGCTGATTGAGAAATAAAAGCAATTTTCCCTGGTTTGGCAGCAACCGGAGAAAACGTACAATTGAAGTTGTGCCAAGGGAGAATAATGCCAAGGCTGTTGGAACCCAAGACCCGAATATTAAGCGAAGACACATCGACGATTTGAGTGTCATCAGAGATTACGATAGCGAACTGAGTTCCACGCTCGTCTAATTCCTTGAGAAGCTTTTCATTACGTGAAGCGTTAGTACAAAGAATCGCGATATCTGGAGTCAAGGGCAGGGAAGCGATGTCAGGATAAGCGATAACGCCTAATACACTTTTGTGTTTTGGCGTTACTGGCATAATCGCGCCACCAAAACCACTTTGAAGAAGATTGCGCATGACCACGTGACCCGCGCGTAACTCTCTCGGTGATGCGCCAACTACCGCAACTGAATCAGGTTTAAAAAGCTTATGTAGTTTATTCATGCAGATTCCTTGCCTTTAACACGATATTGTTGAGAGCTTTACTGGATGGATATCAATAATCATAAACGAATACTTCTTAGAGAAAACATGCCAGAGATAAACAACGGAGAAAAACTGTACGAAGCTTGTAGAGTTTGTGTCACTCATCACATCAAAAAGGCAGTTTATTGTATTTGATGCTTGATAATCGAGCCTCCTATCGGCATGATTTATAGTAATATTTGTTCAGAGCGTTTGTTATTCATGAAAAAGACCGCAATCATCGGCTTAACCCTTCTTCTTTCCGCTTGTGCATCTGAAACCTACACTACGGATGTTACCTCAGAGAGTTTTCGCGAGGACTATTCTTCAGATGTCATATCAAAACCAATTATGGCGTCTGAAAATGCCGTCGTTGAGAAAGATGTAGCACCAACAGTGGTGAAAATGACACCTAAACCTGAAGAAAAGAAAGTCATAAAACTGACTCCAAACGATCAGATAAAACCGGTTAAGATCATGCCACCAAGCAACGTTCAATCAGCAGTTCAACGTTTCGGATACACCATTCAAGTTGTCGCTGTTGGTAGTGAAGATAAAGTGACTCAGTTCACCAACAAACTACCGCAAAGTGAGCAGCCGATTTGGGCTAACTACAAAGTAGTCAATGGCACCAAATGGTACTCCATTTTATACGGAGATTATGCGACAAGTGCGGAAGCACAAAAGGCGATCGCAACGCTTCCAGCTCAATTGCGTCAGTTAAAGCCTTTTGTCAAAAGCATTGATGCGATTAAAAACTCGGCATATCCGACGCTTAATAAACTAAACTGATCAAACTAAGTAGGGGGCATATCGCTCCCTTTTTAATTTGTTCAAATCGTACCCGAACGATACGCCTCACAGTAAAATAACTGTACGTCACTTCTCAAAGGGTTATCATAACAATAAGTATCTTTTGTAGGTCACGGAAAGATTGATTCATGATTAAAAATATTCTTCTATTATGCGGTGGTGGCTCTTCAGAGCACGAGATATCATTGCTGTCTGCTAACTTTGTCGAACAACAACTGAATCTCATTGAGAACATCAAGGTAACGCGTGTAGAGATCAAAAATGAAGGTTGGATGACCGATCAAGGCGAATTGGTTTACTTGGACCTCAATACCAAATGCTTATGTTCTAACGACTCAAATCAGACAATTGACTTCATCGTACCTTGTATTCATGGTTTCCCTGGTGAAACGGGCGATATTCAATCTCTATTTGAAATCGCTGGCATTCCTTATCTGGGTTGCGGACCAGAAGCAAGCAGCAACAGTTTCAACAAAATCACATCGAAACTTTGGTACGACGCTCTAGGTATACCGAACACACCATACTTGTTCCTGACTAAAAATAATGAGCAAGCTCATATTCAAGCTCAGCAAGCGTTTGATAAGTGGGGAAAAGTATTCGTTAAAGCGGCACGACAAGGATCTTCAGTTGGTTGTTACAGCGTAATGGAAAGAGAGATGCTTTCTGATGCGGTTAATGCTGCTTTTGGTTACTCCGACCAAGTTTTAGTAGAAAAGTCTGTTAAGCCTAGAGAATTAGAAGTTGCCGCTTATGAAATGAATGGCGAACTCTATGTGACTAAACCTGGTGAAGTTATCGCGCCTGATGGTACATTTTATTCGTACGATGAAAAATACAGCAGTGCCAGCCACTCATTGACGGAAGTTGAAGCAAAAAACCTTACACCAGAACAGATAGAGACGATCAAGCAAGAGTCAGAGACCGTATTTAAACAGATGAACCTGCGTCATTTGTCTCGTATTGATTTCTTCCTTACTGAAGATGGCGAGATTTACCTGAATGAAGTGAATACGTTCCCGGGTATGACACCAATCTCGATGTTCCCGAAAATGCTTCAAAACAATGGCCACAAATTCCACGAGTTTCTTCAAGACTGCATCAATAGTGCAAAGTAAATAACGTTACTTAACAATAGATTGTGTTAGAAGTGCTTGTGCTGAGCATCTCACTGTATGGATGCTCATTAAATTCTCTTAGACGACTGAAATTGATACAAAAATGGGGCATTTATGGCAGTTGCGACATATAGAGGCTTTAATTTAAAATCCAGTTTGGATGGCAGTCTTTGGAAGGTAAAGATCAAAAGCCACGTCTTGCAAGGTAATCTGACCTCAGTTAAAAAAAGTATTGACTGGTGGTGCGATACTGCTTCAATCATCGATCCAAAAGAATTTGCTTCTCTTGCACAGACCAGGCAAAGCACCGCAGGAACACAATCAGTTGCTTTTAACGGCTATACTTTAAAAAATGATTCGGGTGAGCCGAATGAATGGTATTGCATGTTTAATGGTAAGCTAATAAAAGGCGCTAAGTCGGCCATTCAACGTCATATCGAAGCTTATTTAGTCGCGAAGCAGAAAGCGTTGAAAACCCAACAACAAAAGAAATAACAGTATGTCCTTAGTATATTCAACGGAAACCGGCCGAATCAAACCGGAAGAAGAGAAAATTGCTCGCCCTAAAGGCGATGGTATCGTGCGAATTCAACGCCAAACTAAAGGCCGTAAAGGTAAAGGTGTTTGTATCGTTACAGGCTTAGATCTTGATGACGCACCACTAAAATTACTCGCAGCAGAACTCAAGAAAGTCTGTGGCTGTGGTGGTTCAGTTAAAGACGGCAACATAGAAATTCAAGGTGATGCGCGAGACAAAATCAAAGCACACCTGGAAAAGAAAGGCATGACCGTTAAACTAGCTGGCGGTTAAGAATCCAGATTGAATTAGAGCGTCTCTAGAGACGCTTTTTTTACATCTGTTTTTCGACGTATAGTCATCTGCATTCTTGTTAACGGCTAATTGAAGATTGAGCAATCGCAGATTGATATATCGATATTAGCTATTTTATGGTAAATAGCCATTATGTTTAATCAGAGCTCTAAAACCTTACAAGTACCTGTGACTACAAATTTAAAATCTGAGAGGGATAGGAGACTTAAAAGGATAAGATTTCAAATAGCACTGCATTTAATTTAACATAACATATATAATGCGCACTGAATTTGTAGGAGCAAAGTTGTAATGTCACTATTTAACAAAGTTAAAATGTCTCTTTAGCATACAATTACTAGTCCTTGTTTACTTCGGATTTGTGCTAAGGACATGATGAAGATGCTAGTGACTATGAATGACTCTGATATCAATCGTTTTAAAGTAATCCAGGATGTTTGTGATCGTCGAATCCGCCGAGTCGATGCGGCAAACATTCTTGATTTGAGTGTTCGCCAAGTGCAGCGACTTATGAATCGTCTGCGAGAATTTGGCGTTGCAAGACTGACTCACCAAGCTCGAGGTAAGCCAAGTAACAACCGTTATCCCAGCGACTACCGAGATACAATTTTAAAGTTGGTTCGTGATAAGTGCTCGGATTTTTCTCCAATACTTGCCAGGGAAAAATTATCTGAGTTAAATAATCTTCCGATATCCAACGAGACCTTACGAAGTTGGATGATTACCGATGGTCTTTGGGTGCCACATTAACAGCGTAAGCCCCGTGTTTATCAGCCTCGTTATCGTCGTGACTGCCTAGGCAAACTCATCCAGATTGATGGCGCTCATCATGACTGGTTTGAAGGACGCAGCGATAAATGTTGCCTGTTAGTGTTCATTGATGATGCGAACGGTCGCCTGATGAACCTGCGTTTTAGCGAGACCGAATCCTCCTTCGACTATATGGTCGCAACACGAGAATACCTTAATGAGCACCGTAAACCGCTAACGTTTTATAGTGATAAACATTCTGGGTATTGAGCAGATTTATGCCAATACTTCCCACATAGGCGATATGCTGCTAGCTTACCCAAAGTTACATGGTCACAACATTTAAGGGCTGTTCTGATAACGTATTGATATCAAGAACAATCAAAATATGACTTCCCTACTTTATCGTTTCCATTATGCTCTTTTAATCAATTAGTTATCTACATATTTACAGCAGTATGTTTGAATTTAAATCATGACTGATTTGTAAGAGTTTCAGTTATTTGGAACTGTCATCAACTAACCTTAATTGACCTTATCACCCTAAAGTACTACTTTTATTTAATTCCCCTATAAATATCAAGGATTAGTGCTATGGATAAGCTACTCGAGTCTGCATTACAAATAAAACAGAGAACAATGGTCACAGGTTTATTCGCTAGAAATGGATTTAAAATCGCAATGACCGATTTTGATGATGTGACATTCGAACGAGAAGGCGTTCAAGTTAACGTACATTTTGATATGGATTCGAATGCAGAGTCGGCTGATATTTTGACCCGAAGCGCCAACATGTTACCAAGTAGTTCTCGTTAGCTTAACCTACTCGCTTATCAGGCCGAGCAACAATAGCTCGGCTTTTTACTGTTTGATCCCCCAGGAAGATAGACAACCCGACCGTCTCTACTCATTTTTCGTTTTCCTGTTCATTTTAGTGTCTTGGTATTAGCGAGAATTTGTAACAATAAGTATCTATGCTAATCGGCAGCATTTGCACTTTTCTATGCCGTTATCACATAAAACATCATGAGTTATTAACAGCCACATTAATTAAGCGTTGTTTCATGTTGTTTGGAGATGTTGGAAGAGTATGCTCGCGAAGACGCTCAAACGACACAATGTTTATTAAATTGATTTCATATTCTGTAGGGGGTATGGTTGTTATATATCCCCACAACTCAAAAGGAGAATTACCATGGACAAACTATTGGCGTCTGCATTACAAATAAAACAGCGGACCATGGTTACTGTCAGCGCCGATGTAAAAATGACCCACTAACGCCGATTTAAAATTGACCCACCTGAGTCAAACTATCCGTTCGTAACATGGACAAAGCGGCGGATTATGATCAATCAGGAGCAACTAGTGGAAATACACGTTTTACATCAGCAAGGGTGCAGCATCCGCCGTATCGCAAAGGAGCTGGGGATCTCAAGGAATACCGTTCGTACTTATCTGCGAGATAGAAGCAAAGCACCCGTGTACCCCGAGCGTCAATCCCGACCAACTAAACTTCAGCCCTACCATGACTACTTGTGTACGCGGATTGAAGCCGCAAAGCCTTATTGGATACCCGCAACCGTCTTACTACGTGAGTTAAAATCACTTGGTTATGAAGGCGGTATAACGATGCTTAAGGAGTACATCAAACAGTACAAACCAAGTACGCCTGTCGACCCTGTCGTTCGGTTCGAGACATTGCCAGGTGAGCAGATGCAAGTGGACTTTACGACCATCACCCATTACGGAGTCCGTGTTAAAGCCTTCGTGGCAACGCTTGGTTATAGCAGAGCGACGTTCGTTCGCTTTAGTGAACGAGAGCGCCAAGAAGACTGGATAGAAGGTCTTGAAGAAGCGTTTGAATACTTCGGTGGCGTCCCCAAAGAAGTTCTGTTCGATAATGCGAAAGCCATCATGATAGAGCGTGATGCATACGGTGAAGGTGAGCACCGCTGGAACCCTGCACTGCTCACCGCAGCCAAGAAGTACAATTTTAAACCGAGAGCCTGTCGTCCATATCGCGCAAAGACCAAAGGAAAAGTGGAGCGATTTAACTCCTACTTGAAGAATAGTTTCGTCACTCCTCTTGCGGCGACACTCAAGCAACACGGACTTAAAATCACCGTCGATGTTCTTAATGGACATATCGGCGCATGGCTAGAAACCGTCGCTCACCAACGAACTCATGGTACGACAGGTGCAAAGCCTCAGGTTCTCTTAGATGAAGAGCGCTTTACACTTCAGTCGCTACCATCGCCGACACGCCCAGTCACACCACTAACAATAAGCGATAGTGTGATGCCACTTGAGAGCTTCCAGCACCCACTCTCGACGTATGATGCGTTGTTGGAGGTACGACCATGAACCTTCAAATGAGTCGTATCGAGGCTGCCTGTGCAACGCTGAAGTTACAAGCTATCGGTCAGGAGTGGCCGAGACTGGCAGAAGCAGCCAACAGTCGTGAACTGAGTCTAGCCGATTACTTAGAGTCACTTCTGAACGCTGAACTGGAAGCGCGAGCAGAACGCACAAGAGCCACACTGACTAAGTTCGCCAGCTTCCCAATGGAAAAAACGTTCGATGACTATGACTTCAAGTTCGCAACGGGTGCCCCAAGAAAACAGCTCAAGGAGTTAACAGGGTTAGCCTTCATTGAGCGAAAGGAAAACGTGGTATTACTCGGCCCAAGTGGCGTTGGTAAGAGCCACCTTGCAGTGAGCCTTGGCCAAATAGCGGTTCAAAAGGGCCTAAAGACACGGTTCATCACCGCAGCAGACTTGATGCTTCAGCTATCTACAGCAAAAGCTCAGGGTAAGCTTGAAAGCTACTTGAGACGAAGTGTACTCGCACCTAAGCTACTTATCGTCGATGAAATCGGCTACTTACCGTTCGGCAGAGAAGAGGCCAACTTGTTCTTTAACGTCATCGCCAAACGTTATGAGCAAGGCAGCATTATCGTGACCAGTAATTTGCCGTTCTCTCAATGGTCAAATGCGTTCGCCGATGATACAACGTTGACGGCGGCATTACTCGATAGACTTCTTCATCACTCGCACATTGTACAAATCAGCGGTGAAAGCTATCGATTAAGAGGAAAGAAAGCGGCTGGAACCATACCAGCGGTTCTAGAAAGTCTATCTGAAGGCAAAAGTTAATTGTATGGGTGGGTCAATTTTACTTCGGCGATAACGTCGATAAGTGGGTCAATTTTAAACTGGCGTTGACAGTTACTGGCCTTTTTGCTAGAAACGGTTTTAAGATCGCGATGACTGATTTTGATGATGTAACGTTTGAACGAGAAGGTATTCAAGTTAATGTGCATTTTGATCTAAACTCGAATGCTGAATCGGCTAATATCTTGACTAAAAAGACTAGAATCATCCCTCGTATTTCTCGCTAACGCCCTCACAACGTAAATAAATTAAAAGACCGTGACCAGATAGCCGAGCTAATTAAGCTCGGCTTTTTGAGTTGGACTATTCATCATGAAGGTAAACGACCAACAAATCAGCCTCTACTGAGTTAGCGAGTTTAGGCACTGAGGAGAAAAAACGACTTAACAGATTATGGTGATGGCCACACACAACCAAATCTATACCTTGTTGTTTGACGAGCCCTTGCAATTTGATATGAAGATCACCAATTACGACCATGGTGTCAGAAACCGGATACTTACACTCTGATGCAAGTGCTTGTAACTTTCTGTTGTATTCCTCTTCTTCTTTAGGTTCTAAGACTACTCTATCTACATCTACATAAACGAAGGAAAGTTTACAGTTTGGGTCCGTTGCCTGACTAATCGCTTTATCAATAACTTTCTTGCTGGAATCAGATAAATCAACCGCGACTAATATATGCGTGTAGCTCATTACTTTTCTCCCGATTAGTTTTCATAGACTTACATTAAGTCTAGTTCAATCAAGGCAATTCAACGCAGTCGTTGCACCAAAACATAAGAATCTTCATAAATCTATCTAACCTGAACCTATCACCAAAAAACATCGCGCCCGAGTAAAAATTCGACTATAACTCCTAACCTTCTGATTTATTGAGTATAAATCACTTCCACCTGATTGCAGTGATTGAACCTTTCGCCCACTCCTTAAACTAATGATTTTGACACGTTGTATTTGGATTATACGAGAATACTGCAGAGTGACGCCGTAACTCAGCTTGTAGTTGTAACATCCTGTTAAAAGCAGCGTCTACGAGTAAAGAACCGTAAAACGAGAGAATTTTAGTTAGTGCAATACGTACGGGCACCACAACACGTTCTCAAAATATGCAAGCACTTACTGTTTCTACACCCCATGTGTTTACTTGGTTTTAATCTAACGATATTAACGTGACAACGTAGCTAAGATTATTTTTTAGCATAAATGACTGGCTACATCCGCACCCATGAAACGACCTGTAATATAATTACAACCTAAAGTGGAAGCAACCACCCATCCAGACCAATATTCTGCTTTATATCATTGATATATTGAGAGTATTTCCTATAATCTTAATTTCACCTTAACTTTTAAAGGCTCTAGTTCGGACTGATAAAGTTTAGTTGGTAAAATTTTATCTAGCATTTATCATGGCGATTTTAACCTTGTGTTGCGTTTAGTGACCCACATAACGTGACAATGTCACACAGTTACGCTTTTAATAATTAGTATGTAGCCTGTCGAGCAGGCACAAAAAAAGCAGAGCGTTTTACTGCCCTGCTTCTTTGCTTATCGTTTTGTTTATTCTTCGTCTTGTTGCTGTTTAGCTGCGTACTCAGCTCGAATATTTTCAGCAACAATTTTTATTGCTTCAGCCGTACTTGTGCCTTGAGACATTAGCTCTTGAATCTTTACCACGGCTTGCTGTTGTTCTTCGTGAGATAGAGGGGGTAGATCGTCAAACATAAAAAGCTCCTCATTTAGAGGAGCCGACTATAACGATTCGTTTAATAGGTCGCAAGGAAATTAATTGACGCACCCATCGCGTTTTCATTTGTATAACGAGCTGCTATATCCAGCTCAAGCAAGTTAAGTGGCGAGAGCCCTATTCCCGCGGTGATCGTCCCATCATCATGACTTCGAGCTAAGTTTTTCATATAACCAGCTCTCAGTGCCATTTGGCGCAGAATATCAAATTCAACACCGGCGCGAATCATTTGCGTATTATCATCAAAGGATGAAAAGCGTTTTTCTTCATTTAAGTCGTAGTCGACACTCATGGTAAAGTAATCTGCAACGAAGCCTGCGCCTATCGTATAAAGTGGTCTCATGCTGTATTGATAGGACTCGATGGTTTTACTGTTGTACTGAAACGACTTAGTTTCTACATCTCTTCCGATTAAGTTCTTTGCCGCAATACCTAAACGGTACGGCCCAAAAAACCAAAGTGCACCTGCGTCCAAATTAAACATGGTTTCAGCGGTTTCATTTTCACGTAAGTCAGCGGCGTCAAAATTATTGAAGCTTGTTGCGTATGAATAAGTGTAAATGCGTTGAAGTTTTGGTGTGATACCAACAGAGAGGTGCTGCCCCATGTAGTTGGTGTATTTTGCCAATGAGATGCCCGCTTCCGCAACACCAATACTCACGCCTTGAACATAAGTATTGTCCATTGGGTTAGCGCCAGAGGTATCAATGGATGGCTGTACAAAAGATTCTGTGTATAATTTTCCGTAAACCGTTGCTGATAAAATTTTGTTAGGGATACCAACAGCAACGACACCCCCAAGGTCAAAGTTTAATTTTTGATTACCTTGAGCAAGTGCATTCAATGAACTCTCTATTTCGGCATCGTCATTAAGCTTGCTGATACGATCAATTTCATCAATCAAATCGTATTGATCATCAAAGCTAATACCAAAACTTGGGGCAATGATACCCGCGTCATCGTTGCGGCGATAGATTGCACTTAAAGCAGGGTTAAAAAATGGTGCGGTAAGGTAACTGGCGGAGACTGTGCCAACACCGCCCATCGCATCACTGCGGGCTTCAATTGAGTAGTTAGCAGCTGAAGCCACATTGGAAAACAGTGCTGCGGTGATGACGGTTGATAATATTTTGAATTGAGTTTTCATACTACACTTGTGTTTTAGTTCTTCCTGAACTTATATCGGCACAAATGTAATTTCTTTAGTTAATCTTCTTGCGAAAGATCATAAGTACGGCTTATTGTTTGAGCTTGCTCAACAATGATGTCACCCTGCCAACGGCGACTATTAATGCTTACCGCAAGAACGTAGCGATCATTCGGTACGCCAGCAAGTTCTAGTGACTCAGGATAATTCGACTCATACGTTTTTTTCCACATTTGTTCATACTGGCCTTCGATGTAGTCATAAAGCCCCACTTCAAGCTGTGGTAATGGACAATGAGGATTTCTCAGCGCACTCTTTTCAACTTTCCAGTTTTCTTTAGACGTCCAGCGAACGTACTGACTGGAGTTAGAGTCGCCCAAAATGACCCACGTTCGATACTCAGGTTTATCTTTTGCAACAACGGTTAAATGATACAAACCTGATTCAAGTTGACCAGTTAGGTTGTAACGCTTGAGAAAACTGCGCTCGTTCGCGATTTCAGCCCCATTTGTTTCTTCTACAGCAAATGAGCTATCAGCTGAAATTGAGCTATCAACCCAACGTTTGAATGTGATTTGTTCCACTTCAGTCGTTGCTCTTACTTTAACGACTAAACGGAACGTATCGCGACCTGGGCTTTGAATGGTTTGGCGTATGACGTTAACGCCACTTACCCACTCGGGTAAAGTGACGGCCGTCAGTGATTTTCCACAATCCTTAGTCAGAGACTGACCAAGCAGATCGTTTAAGTGTGAGGTTAAATCGCGGCTGGGTTCTGTCTGCCATAGTTCAACTAAAGTATTGAACATTCCTGAAAGATCATCTTCAAGCAGATGTTGATGAGCCTGAGTTAGAGGCGTATTAGTTCGAAACCAGTCCATAGCTTGGACTGGCTTCACTAACACTAATGACAAAACTGCAGGGAGTAGTATTTTCATTATTCTTTAAGCTTTCATTTTGTATCCGACACCACGAAGTGTCTCAATTTCTAAACCAGGTAGTTTCTGACGTAGCTGCAGTACATGCGTATCAACAGTTCGTGTTGTTGGGAAGTGGTTGTAACCCCAAACATGGTCAAGCAACTCGTCGCGAGTAAATACGCGACCCAGATTAGACGCTAAGAACAATAGTAAGTCGAATTCTGTACGTGTCAGAGTAATTAACTCGTCTTTAAACAGGACTTCACGAGTAGAGCGATCGATTTCCAAATCCTTTGTGATCACTTTATCTGAGCTTGCACCGTCTTGCTCTCCCGAATCTGGAGCACGCAATTGTGCACGAATACGTGCGAATAACTCAGCCTCTGCAAAAGGTTTAGTTAAGTAGTCGTTTGCACCTGAATCCAGTCCTGCCACTTTGTCTTTTACTGTCACAAGAGCAGTCAGCAGAATAACTGGTACATCCTTGAGATTTTTCCATTCAGGAAGATGTTGTACAGAGTCACCGTCAGGCAACTGGCGATCGAGAATCACTAAATCGGCTTTCTTCCATTGCGATTCAACGTCCGCAATACGCTCCACATGTAAACACTCATATCCTGCTTGTTCCAGGCTTACTAACAGGCCATCAGCCAAGTTTTTATCGTCCTCAACGAGAAGCAGTGTCTGTTTCACAAGGTATCTCCAATATAAAGGTTGTAGGTGGTCCTATAAGGGACATTTTTCCGCCCATGCGGCCTACCATAGATTCAACGATTGTTAGTCCAAGTCCTAACCCGCTCTTACTTACGAACGGTTTTTTCAAATTAGTCCAGTCTTTAGCGGTCAAGTCACCAGCATCACGGACTTGGAAAACGATTTTATCTTCACTCGTTTGAACATGAAGTTCAACCGGTGGAACGCCATACTTAAGTGCATTACGTAACAAGTTATCAATACAGGTGCCAAGCCAGTACACGTTAACTTTAGCTGCTACGTCTTCGTTTACGTTGAGAAGTACAGCATTATCAAATTCTTCTTCAATCTTAAATTCTAACCATTCGACAACAGATGGAACCCAGTCCGTTGCAAGCATTTGGTTATCAGATTGCAAATAATCCTTACTCGCCTCCGCTAATTGGCGTAATCGACGTGTATCTTCGCACAGCCGGCGGAATTCGTCATATACACTTTCTGGTAAGTGCTCAAATTCTCGACGAAACCCTTCAACGGTCATAGACAGAGACGCAATTGGCGTTCTCAATTCATGAGTTAAAATTTGCAATACCAACATACGGCTGCGCAATTCTTCTCGTTTACTGTTCCAACGGTATACCGCCCAACCGATCACGAGAAGTATGTTCGCGATGACCAAAACAATCATGCTGATACGAAGAATCTGTGAATGATCTTCAACGTCCCAGCAAATATTGCCTCGTTTTACGAAACAGCTTTTGTTTTCTGACGCCAGTGAATAAGACAAACCTGCATTCGCGACGTTTTCCTGCCATAACTCTCTTTCGAAGACAAAATAGCGATCGCCTCGACGTAACCACAGCTCATTACCTTCAATGAACATGCTTGCTCCGGCGATCAGTGCATTTATGGCGTCATCGTTCATGTTTTGCAAGCTTTCGAGTAACTCATCACCCTCTTCGTTACCGCGCTCCTTAATATGCATGTATTGAGCGAGCTTTGGTCTAAGATCGGGATGCTTATCGACATAGCGAGCAGCGTAAGTGCCCCCACCTGGGTGAATGAGTCCACTGCGAGAAAACCAGCGTGGAGTAAGCTCTGTGCCTTTACAGATAGCTCGAGTAAACACAAGAGGTTCGGTAATCAATGGGCTGAGCGGCAGTTTACCACGACAAGTCTTATCTAAACTATAAAGCTGCTGTATGTCCTTCAGCGGATAGTCTGACGTTTGCGGAAGTAATGAATCAGGCGCAAGTAACTTAGTAGGATAATTTGATTGCAGAATACGAATATCATACGACTTAAGAGCTACTTCGTAGTTAAATAGCTCTGTAAACGTATCTATTCTCTCTGGTAATGAATCGGCTGCTGCAGTTGCCGAAAAAACCGGCACGATAGATGCTAAACCGAGCAAAATCTTGTTAATCAAACTGTTACCGTTACTTATTAGATTACGCCAAACTATACAGCAATCTAGAATCAATTGACATCAGGTAACTACAGGATTTGCATTACTATAACATTGAACCAGAACAAAAAAGGGCCAGCGATTGCTGGCCCTGAGTAATTTTAAAGCAGTTTAGGATTACAACGCTTTAAAAATATTTTCTACGCTTTCTTTAGCATCGCCAAATAGCATTGACGTGTTTTCTTTAAAGAACAACGGGTTTTGTACGCCAGCGTAACCAGTATTCATTGAACGCTTGAATACCACTACGTTTTTCGCATTCCAAACTTCCAGTACAGGCATGCCTGCAATTGGGCTGTTTGGATCTTCAAGCGCTGCTGGGTTCACTGTATCGTTGGCACCAATAACAAGTACGGTATCGGTCTCTGGGAAGTCATCATTGATTTCGTCCATTTCAAGAACGATATCATAAGGAACTTTCGCTTCTGCCAGCAATACGTTCATGTGGCCAGGAAGGCGACCGGCTACAGGGTGAATACCAAAACGTACTTCAACACCTTGTGAGCGAAGTGCATCCGTGATTTCATGCACAGGGTATTGAGCTTGCGCTACTGCCATACCGTATCCCGGAGTGATGATGACTGATTTGGAGTTCTTCAGCATTTCAGCCACTTCTTCGGCGTTAGTTTCGCGATGTTCGCCCTGCTCTTCATCACTAGAAATGATGATCTCTTGACCAAAGCCACCAGCGATAACGCTAATGAAAGAGCGGTTCATCGCTTTACACATGATGTATGACAGAATCGCACCTGAAGAACCAACCAAAGCACCTGTTACGATCAATAGGTCGTTTGCAAGCATGAAACCTGCTGCTGCCGCTGCCCAACCAGAGTAAGAGTTCAGCATTGAAACGACTACTGGCATATCCGCACCACCGATTGATGCTACCAAATGGTAACCAAAAGCGAATGCAATCAGTGTCATTACGATAAGAGCGAACATGCTGCCGTCTGCTTTTACGAAGTAAATCATAAGTAGCGTAGACACAACAATCGCAGCCAGATTCATTTTATGCTTATGAGGAAGGTTAAGCGGTGAAGAAGAAATTACGCCACGTAACTTACCAAATGCAACAATAGAACCAGTAAAGGTTACTGCACCGATAAACACACCAAGGAATACTTCAACAAGGTGGATAACGTGTTCCGCGTGCGTTGCCGCTTCAGGTGCATCCAGGTAGCTATTGTAACCAACCAGAACCGCAGCTAAACCTACGAAGCTGTGAAGAATCGCAACCAGTTCTGGCATTTCGGTCATTTCTACTTTCTTAGCGTAGAAAATACCGATCGCACCACCGATCGCCATCGCGATAATGATCCAGCCAAAACCTTGAGCATCCGGGCTAAAGATCGTTGCGATCAGCGCGATCGTCATACCTGCGATGCCGTAGTAGTTACCATTTCGCGCAGACTCTTGCTTAGAAAGCCCCGCCAAACTCATGATGAAAAATAATGCAGCAACAATGTAAGCTGCTTGTACTAATCCTGCAGACATTGTGACTCCTTATTTATCTTTGCGGAACATTTCAAGCATACGCTTGGTGACGGTGAAACCACCGAATATGTTGATACTTGCAATCAACACGGCGATGAACGAAAGGAAGGATACGACGCCATTACCTTGTCCAATTTGCAGTAACGCACCCACAACAATAATGCCCGAGATAGCGTTAGTTACCGACATAAGCGGAGTATGCAGTGCATGCGTCACGTTCCAAACAACGTAGTAACCTACAACACACGCTAATACGAATACCGTAAAGTGTGAAAGGAACGCCGCAGGCGCAACCGAAGCAACCCATGCAAAAGCACCAACAGCTGCCACTAAACCAATAAGTTTTTTCGTAGGCGAAGTTGGCTCTTCAACTTTTGGCTCTTTCTTAACCACTGGTTCTTGCTTAGCGTGAGGTTGAGCAGAAACTTGAATAGGCGGCGCTGGCCAAGTGATTTCGCCTTCTTTCACGACAGTCACGCCACGAAGTACAACGTCTTCGAAGTCGATATTGATGTTGCCGTCTTTCTCTTTACAAAGAAGTTTTAGAAGGTTCACAAGGTTTGTTGCGTAAAGCTGAGAAGATTGCGTTGGCAAACGGCCTACCATGTCGGTGTAACCAACAATTTTCACGCCGTTGTCAGTCATGATAACTTGATCTTTCACTGTGTATTCACAGTTACCGCCATTTGCAGCTGCCAAGTCTACAATCACGCTACCCGCTTTCATGCTGTCGACCATTTCTTTGGTGATCAGCTTCGGTGCAGGTTTGCCAGGAATCAGAGCCGTCGTGATGATGATATCAACGTCTTTTGCTTGCTCAGCGTATAGCTCAGCCGCTTTCTTGTTGAAGTCATCAGACATTTCTTTCGCGTAGCCATCACCAGAGCCTGAGTCCTCTTGGAAGTCCACAGTCAGGAATTCGGCGCCCATCGATTCAACTTGCTCTTTTACTTCAGGACGTACGTCAAATGAACGTACAATCGCCCCGAGGCTACCTGCAGCACCGATCGCAGCCAAACCCGCAACACCAGCACCAGCCACAAGAACTTTAGCCGGTGGAACTTTACCTGCTGCCGTAATTTGACCGGTAAAGAAACGGCCAAACTCATGAGCGGCTTCAACGACTGCACGGTAACCAGCAATGTTCGCCATTGAAGACAGTGCATCTAATGCTTGAGCTCGAGAGATACGAGGAACTGAGTCCATCGCCAGAACGTTAATGTTCTTACTTGAAAGCTGCTCCATTAGCTGTGCATTTTGTGCAGGCCAAATAAAGCTAATCAGAGTTGCACCATCTTGTAGTAATGCAATTTCGTCGATGCCTTTTTCTTCATCTACGAGTGGCGCATTTACTTTAAGAATCAGACCTGATGTCCAAACTTCGTCACTAGAAACGATTTTCGCACCTGCAGCTTCATAAGCGGCATCATCGAAACTCGCTAGCACCCCCGCCTGAGATTCGATCGCGACATCGAACCCCAACTTAATTAACTGCTCAACCGACTTTGGTGATGCAGCTACTCGCGATTCACCCGCGAGTATCTCTCTAGGTACACCGATTTGCAAAACGCATACTCCTTGTATACATATCAATTAATTAGTCCCAAAAAAAGAGCCGTGCTCTACTCTAATTCTTTTTTATTTCTTTCTGTTTAACTACACAAGATAAATACAAATAAAACACCGATGTTTGGGCCCACCTATTTGCATCGTCATATCTTGTTCAACAGCCCAGTTATATTCTTTTTGTATCTAAGGCGTGCTGTGACTGCAAGTGTTTTGTTATATAAACACTAAATTTCATTACATATAACCTTAAGTAATGAAATTTTCTCTATTTGAACTCGATAAATACGAAAAATATCGCCCCTAGACAGGAGGTCCAACCAGAGCATCGCTAACTCCTTAATTAACAGGTATTTAAGCCTTAAAAAAGAAAGAGCCATCAGCATATATACTAATGGCTCTTATTAAGATGATTCGCATCAAATTACAGTGATTTGTTAATCGAAGATCTTGTCACCCATTTGATCGATGAACATGTGTGATTTCTTCAACATAAGCTCGTTGGCATCTTGTTCCGAACCCAACAAATCTGAACGAATGAAACGATGAGTCTTTATCTCCCCATCAATCTCTTTTTCTATTCGGCCAGCAATACGAAATTGACCGCCTTCAGCAACGCTTTCCTGGTATATCTGAAAGCCTTTGTATTCCACTGACTCTACGGTTTTCACTTCGACAGATTTCTCACTGCCACCAAATAAACGAGAAAAGAATCCCACAATTCCTCCTTGGGCCAACACAACCTCTATACTTAGACAGATACCATGTTGAACATTCATGATCGACGTTACTTAAGAATTGGTTTTTCATACCAATCCAGCGATTTATGTTCATCATAACGGGTATGTGAAAAAAGTAACAGGCGCATTGTTGTTGTGATTTTTGCTTTTATTGCTGACGTTGTACTGCTAGTAGGTAGTTAACCACTTAGTTGACAACTGGAGTGCACTTATTGTGGAAATAGATAAGGTACCGAAAGCATATAGTCTACAATGATAATGTCATCTTGAGTGTATTGTGATGTATTTGTGTATTCAACTAATCTTGTAGGCAATTTCCCAAATGTCCTATTCCTTAACGACATCATCAGGCTTTAAGTTCGTGTTCCCAATAGTACTATTGGGTTTAGCGATATCAGGTATGAATAGTATTATTCAGATGACTGAGTCAAACTGGGGAATTGCCGCAAATTTGCCTTATATACTGCTGGGTTGCGCGCTTTTGTTTTGCTACTCTTTTAAGCAGGGGCGAGAGTCTATGGTATGCCTCTCGATGCTAGTAGCTTACTTTATTATCCAACATCGTCTTCAGATACCTAGTAATAGCGATACAGTGCTGATCGAACTGACGATGCTTGCAACTCTGCTGCCGATTTCTTTTTTAGCCGTGTATCTATTCAGAAAAGATGGCGCAAACTCAAAAGCCATGTTTGTCTATGTTTTTATGTTGGCGACATTTCTGCTGTGGTCATACATTACTCTGAAATTTCAGATTAATGGCCAAGTTGAGGGCTGGACAAACGGTATTTTATTTATCGTACCAAGTATCTCCAAACTCCCTTTCATACTCGTCTTATATTGTATCGGCATTGTCGGGGTTTTAGGCATTTTGGTCTTAGTGACGAACAAAATCATCCATGCGATGACTTACTCTGCGATGGCTTTAGCCTCCATTACGTTTATTTTTTTCGATGTTCAATACATAGCAAGCACCATGTTTACTTTGGCGGGGTTGCTTATGATCGTGTATTCAACAATGGCTAGCCATCATCTTGCTTTTACAGACAGTTTAACTCAGATTCCTAGCCGTAGAGCGCTTGATCTTGATTTTAAAGATCTAGATGGTAAATACACCATCGTAATGTTAGATGTAGATCGTTTTAAAAACTTTAACGATACCTACGGACATGGAACCGGTGATGATGTACTTAAACTCGTCGCAGCATTGTTGATGAAAACGCGTGGTGGTGCGAAAGTTTATCGTTTTGGTGGTGAAGAGTTCGCTATTTTATTTAAAGGCAAATACTCTGAAGATTGTTTGAAACAGGTCGAAGAAGTCCATAAATTGATTGCAAATTATAAGATGGTCTTACGCGATTCCGCATCTCGCCTAGACGATCATAAACAAGGAAAAATGAAGCGCGGAAATGAAAAATCGAAAAGAACGTCAGTATCAGTGACGGTGAGCATCGGTGTTGCAGACAGCCGGAACGCATTGGATCCGGAAGATGTCCTCTCATTTGCGGATGAAGCTTTATATCAAGCAAAAGATTCTGGCCGAAATTGCATAAAGTGTTCCAACAGTGGGTTTAGGTCACGCCTTTCCTGATGATAAACTACGCCAGTTGTTTCCATTTTTAACTGCACTTCCATTGTTAGTTCTACTATTTACAATACAGCCTCTACAGCACTGAGTGACAACGTCACCAGCATCAAAAATGATTGATTTAGTTTGAGTTTTTACTTACCAATGTATGAGTATCACGACCTTGTGATTTTGATGTGTAGAGCGCTCTATCGACCATCGCATACAAATCGGATTTGTTTTCTTTTCCGGTAGCCTGAAAGGCAATTACACCCTGTGACACTGTCACTCTATTTGTAATACTTGAATACTCGTGAGGATAGTTAAGGAATGCTATCGCCTCTTGAATACGTGCAGCCTCTCTTTCTGCCATTTGTCCATCGGTGCCACTAAGTAATACGACAAACTCTTCCCCACCATAACGCCCAACGTATTCACCCGAGCGACAAAAGGTCGCTTTGAGTTGACTTGCAATCGCCTGCAAGCATCTATCCCCTTCTATGTGACCATAGTTATCATTAAACGCCTTAAAAAAGTCGACATCTAACAAAATCATTGCCATCGGCATATGGCGGCGCCCATGCCACGCAACCATTGATTCAAGCTTCTGATCAATGTATCTGCGATTATAAAGTTTCGTTAACCCGTCCTCGTTCGCCTGCTGGGTTAGAAGTTGATTCACTTTTTCTAGCTGCGCTGTCGCTTGTTTTAACTCACGCCTCATGTGAGCAATACGCTGCATGGCGATGAGCTTGGAATTTAGAACGAGTTTATCAACGGGCTTAATAAGATAATCATCGCCGCCTGCTTCTATCGCTTTAGCAATAATTTCAGGTTCTTCATGGCTACTAAGGAAGATGATGGGAATCCAGTCAGGAAAAGCTTCTCTGATTGATAATGAAAGCTCGAAACCGTTCATTTCTGGCATAGAGATATCGAGCAAGACCAATTCAGGGTCGAAACTCTCATAAATATTTAATGCTTCTGCACCACTGCCTACTGTCTTAACGATATGCCCCAGTTGTTTCAAACGAATAGCCAATTGCATTCTGTCTAATTGAACATCGTCAACCAGTAGAATGCGCATTGATGTCCCTTTAGGCTGCATAAGGTATTCCACTATCTTACTTTCTCTTTCTTAACCATATATCATATTCAACGCTTCGTTGCATCGTGCCAGCTCTTAAGTGCTATATTTTTGTTTAATTGTCGCGTAATCAAAAGACTATAATGGTAGATATTTGAAACATTTGATATTACTATTCCCGCCTTTTTGTAATGAGAGACACAGCATGTCAGAAGCAACTAACACCGAAAGCAAAAAAATCGATCTAGAAACCATTTCTCCTGAACTACGTAAAGTTATTGAATTCGACGAAGTTCCAGAGCAAATGTTCGAAATGGTTACCTCTATCCATGAAGTGTCAGAAGAAGCGGTTCGCGCGTCTTGGGACGAAATGCCAGCAAGTGCTCAAAACATTCTGGATAACTTTGAACAGTTCCATGCTCTAGTTTCAGTAGGCCAAGCATTCGCTGGGATTAACGTAATGGAAGAATTCCCTACTCTAAATCTGCCAGAAAACATGACAGATGAAGATAAAGAAGAGTACCGAGCACAGCTACTAGACAATGTTCTTCACAACTGCGTGAAAGACATGGTTAAACAAATGAAAAAAGCGCGTCGTGACCCTCTACTAAAACGTGAATTCAAAGAAGTATTTGCGAAGTAAAGCTGACTTACGAAGTGAATAAAGGGCTGCATTGTGCAGCCCTTTTTAGTTATGTAACCTTTGCATCAGTCTTTTTAAGCGTGTGGTGCAAAGGCAATATCGCGTTGAGTCACACTCACCCCTTTGACTTGTGCATAGACACAGTCACCGGGCTTTAAATTGAGGTCATCCAGTGCCCAAGGGGTAATTTTAGCCCACAAGCAGCAATTCGCGTCCAGTTGCAAAGAGACGGTAATGCTTTGCTTATCTTCTCCGACATTCACCTGTTCGATTGATTGGACAGTCGCAGGCAAAACATTTCGAATCGAGGTGGCTACCGGACGCTCCAAAGCAATAGAGACATCGCTAGCGCGCACTTGAAGTCGAATTGGCGTACCTGGCTCGCCCTCAATCTTTTGTACCCAGAGCGAAGCGTTTTGGCCAAGTTCCACAGACGTCAGCGCATAGTGCTCATGATGAGCGGCGATTTTTCCTTCAAACAAGCTACTGTGTTCTGAGAATGACTGCCACGGTCTCATTGCGTGAGAAGCCCAGACCTCTTCCAGCTTACCTGATGTCACTATACTGCCGTTCTCAATGATTGCTAAATTTTGAGCCAATCTAATGATTTCTTGCAAGCTGTGTGTCACATACACAATTGGTATGTTCACTTTTTCAGATAGGTCCTCAAGAAACGGCATGACTTCCCGTTTTCTGGGCATATCCAGTGATGCTAATGGTTCGTCCATCAACAACAAATCAGGCTTAGACAACAATGCACGCGCTATCGCCACTCGTTGCTTTTCGCCGCCAGAGAGCGACACTGGGAAACGCTTCAGGAGTGGCTTAATAGAGAGAAGCTCAGTCACCTCATCAAAGTACTTAGTATCCTTCTCTTTGACGCCATACATTAAATTCCCTTGTACTGAATAGTGTGGGAATAGGCGTGAGTCCTGAAAAACATAACCAATCTTTCGCTTGTGCGTCGGTAAGTTTATTGCCTTATCACTATCAAATAAGACGTGTTCGCCAATACTGACTTTACCTTGTGTCGGCGTGACCAATCCACTGATTACATTAATGAGCGTTGTCTTACCTGCACCAGAACGCCCAAATAACGCACTAATTCCGTGACACGGTAACTCAAGATCGACATCAAAATCACTTTCACCAAGCAATTGTTTAAATTGAACTTTAATGCTCATTGCTTCGCTCCCAATCGACGAGCCGCTTTTCGGTTCATCCACTCAGAGGCCATTAACGTCGATAACGCAAGCGCGATAGAAATGATACAAAGACGCGCCGCTTGCATCTCTGCCCCGGGCGTTTCTATAAAGTTGTACATTGCGAGTGGTATGGTTTGTGTTTCGCCAGGGATATTGGAAACAAAACTGATGGTTGCGCCAAACTCACCTAAGCTGCGTGCGAACGACAACATCGTTCCGGTGATTATTCCGGGGATTGTGAGCGGCAACGTAATCGTCATAAATACTTTAAATGGAGAGGCACCAAGCGTCGAAGCGGCATGTTCAAGTTTGGGATCGACACTTTCCAGGCTTAAACGAACAGAGCGAACCATAAGTGGCAAAGCGACAACAATACAAGCGACAACCGCTCCCTTCCAATTAAAGCTAAATACCAAGCCAAAATGTTCATAGAGCCAACTGCCAATGAACCCCTGCCGTCCAAGGGATAACAGTAGTAAATAACCAATAACAACCGGTGGCAAGACCAAAGGCAGATGAATCAGGCTATCGAGGACAGACTTGCCAAAAAAGGTTTTGCGAGAAAGTAACCATGCCAGTAAAACCCCTAAAGGGATAAGCCAAAGTACCGCGAACGCACCTACTTTGAGACTTAAGATTAAGGCTTGGTATTCCAGTTCAGTCACGCTTATTCCTTATTACTGAAACCGTATTTGATAAAGACAGTTTTGGCTTCATCTGTACTCAGGTATTGGAAAAACTGCTTCGATTCCGTTGAGTCACTGATCATTGCCGCCGGATAGACAATGGCAGAGTGCGTGTCGCTCGAGAACTCGTCTACTATTGTTACTTTGTCTGTCAGCAACGCGTCGGTTTTGTACACAATACCTAACGGCGCTTCTCCACGCTCTACCAGAGCTAACGCGAGACGAACATTCTTGGCAGGAGCAACTTTAGATTCAATATTTTTCCATACGTCCAGTTTAGTCAGTGATTCTTTAGCGTACATCCCCACAGGTACAGATGTCGGATTGCCCAGTGCAAGACGTCCATCATTCAACGCAGCTAGCCACGCGTTACTATCTGAAAAATTAAAACTCTTCGTGTTAGACGGCTTGGGAGCAATCAAGACCAGACTATTCCCCACCAAATTAGTGACATTGTCACGTAAAATGACCTTTTCATCCACAAGATAGTCCATCCACTTGGTATTTGCTGAAATGAAAACATCGGCGGGAGCTCCGTTCATTATCTGACGAGCAATAGACGAGGAACCACCGTAAACTGGTGTGACGGTTACATCGAACTTGCCTGAGAAATTTTCGCTAATTTCGTTGATCGCATTGGTCATAGAGGACGCAGCGTACACTTTGAGATCGGCTGCGGCATGGGCAGAAAAAACAACGCTTAACAATGCCGTTAAGCACACATGTGTTTTCCATATTTTCATTAATAGGCTCCTTTACGAGACAAACTTTAGACTGCTATTACGTTCATCAACTGATTGTTTTATTTGAATAAAAAATCTAAGTTCATGTGTTGCTCTATCGCGTCTGCAATACGATTAATCCCAAGCTCTTTAATCTCTTCAAAATTTTGTTGCTTAATTTGAGAGCCATTCACCCACTCGGCAATTAGATTTAACACTTCCACTTCATCAAAGAAACCGTGTAAATAGGTTCCCATAATTTGGCCACATTCACTTAACGCGCCATCAAAAACACCATTGGTGAGCTCAAGTGGCTGAACGCCTGTCACTTCGCTTCGGCCAACATGAATTTCGTAGCCTTTTGCGGTAGCACGTTTACCATTTAGGCATACGACAGCTTGTGTCTTTGTCAGTTGCTTACTACCGGTAAGGACCGTGTGAACGTCTAGCAGCCCTAAGCCTTCACTTGTACCCGCTGCACTTTCAACACCCTCTGGATCATCAATGGTTTTACCTAGCATCTGATAGCCGCCACAAATACCAATGACTTTTCCACCCAGACGAATATGGCGCAATATATCCTTGTCCCAGCCCTGACTTCTTAAGTACGCTAAATCGTCTCTGACGGACTTTGTTCCGGGTAAGATAACCAAATCAGCTTTATCGATTTTCTCGCCTTTACCCACATAACGTAAGTTAATGTCGGGGTTGAGACGAAGGACATCAAAATCGGTATGATTGCTGATTCGGGTTAAAACCGGTACCACAACATTGAGTTTGACTTGTGCGTTTAACTCTTGCTGATTAGTGATCGCATCCTCGGCTTCAAGGTTGAATCCATGGAGGTACGGTAATACTCCCAAGACCGGCTTACCGGTTTTTTCTTCAAGCCAGTCTAATCCTGATTGCAACAGACGAATGTCACCACGGAAGCGGTTAATGACAAAACCTTTTACGCGCGCTTGTTCTGATTCAGAAAGTAACGCTAAGGTGCCGTATAAGTGAGCAAAAACCCCGCCTCGATCGATATCAGCAACAATAATCACCGGGACATCAGCCACCTCTGCAAATCCCATATTGGCAATATCCCCTTCTCGCAGGTTAATCTCTGCCGGGCTGCCTGCTCCCTCAATCATAATCGAGTCGTACTCTTGGGTCAGTCGCGAAAAGGAATCAAGTACAGTATTCATCGCAACTTTTTTGTAGTCATGAAATCCCGCAGCGTCCATATCAGACAACGCTTTGCCTTGCAGAATGATTTGCGCACCCGTATCGCTGTTTGGTTTTATAAGCACCGGGTTCATATGAACAGTGGATTCGATATTGCAAGCTTGCGCCTGAACTTCCTGAGCGCGCCCTATCTCACCGCCATCTTTGGTGACCGCGCTGTTAAGCGCCATATTTTGCGGCTTAAAAGGGGCAACTTTAATCCCTCTTCTCGCTAATACACGGCATAAACCTGCCACAAGTACACTTTTTCCGGCATCCGATGTGGTGCCTTGAACCATTAAAGAAGGGATTGCTGATTTCATGAATATTCGTAAGAGAAGAAATAGATGAGCAATCATAACGTTATCGTTGCAGATTACTCAAGCAAATGAACCGAATATCAAAGTTTATCGTCACAATTGTTCCACTTTTACTGTCTGGACAGAGGGTTGTAAATAGTCGCTCGCGGGTTAAAAGAAGTGATGCTGGTAAAAAGTGACACTATTATCATTTATGGTCTGGTTTTTGCTTTGCTCTGTGTAATTTTAATGATCTTGTCTGGAGTTACCATGCTAGGTAAAGCGCTAAAGGTTACGGCCTTTGGTTTGTGCGCGATACTGCCACTTTCCTCTTATGCCAATAATTTTAACTACAATACGTTGGAAGTCCGTATGGGCACCAGCCCAGGAACCTTTGGTGGCGAATTTACAAGCTACTTTACTGAAAACACCCACTTCATTGGTCGCGCTGATAGCGAATTCAGTGGTGACTGGGATGTCGCAGGTGGTATTGGCTTCAATGGCCCTGCTGGACAATTTGCTGATATTTATGGCCAGATGCTGCTGCACAATATTAAGAAAAACAGCAGTGACAAAGTCGGCGATGAGTGGCACGCAGAAGTCAATGTTGGTACTCGTGTTTGGCTGATGCAAAACGTTGAGTTTCACGCGCGTTTAGGCCAATTAATGGACAACGATGATTCCCACACCGTTTATAATTTGGGAGCTCGATTCCATTCGACTCAGCAATTGTCACTTGGTGCCGATTTCAAAAATAACGGGGTTTACGGACAGCAACTCGTGATGTCTGCCCGCTTTGGATTCTAAGCAAGCCAAACCAGCATAAAAAAATGGCCTCCATAAGTGGAGGCCATTTCAGTTCTAGTACTGTTATTATTTCTTGCTAGGTTTGTCTTGAACGTATTTTTTCGATACATCAACAACAGCAATATCTCTGAAGAAGCTTCTTCCCAAAAAGCATTGGGAA
>NZ_CAKLCK010000008.1:0-142018 GCF_921292965.1 Allocatenococcus thiocycli | reverse complement strand
CTACTGCTCCTGTTAGTCGCCATTGTTTGGGGGACAAGTTATGGCTTAACAAAAAGTGCCATTACCTATACAACGGTGTCCATTTTTATTGCGATTCGCTTTGGGTGGACGTTTTTACTGCTACTCCCAATGATGGTCAGGGACTTTATTCATGGCAAAAACAGAGATTGGCCAGTCGCCCTACCGACTGGTGCCATCCTTGCGGCGATCTTCTTCTTTGAAGTTTATGGAGTTAGTCAGACAACCGCTTCTAACGCAGCATTTCTTATCAGCCTGAATGTCATATTTACCCTGCTTCTAGAAACCTTAATAGGAAGAAGAAAACCAAATCGAACACTGATGTGGCTGTGCTTATTCAGTACAGTAGGTGTACTCATGTTAACCAATAACCACGGTTTCAAAATTACATTCAATCAAGGGGATATCTATATTCTGTGTGCGGCGGCATTGAGGGCAGTTATGGTCATCATGACAAAGAAACTGACTCATGGAAAACAGATAACCAATACCACTCTAACGTGTATTCAGTCATTCATTGTGGCATTTAATGCCTGCTTAATCAGTATTGTGTCTCATGAGCCCACCACTCAAACCCTCCTCCCACAGGCTCCGGAATTTTGGCTTACGACTTCTTTTCTGGTTCTGTTTTGTACATTGTTTGCCTTCTATGCACAAAATTATGCGGTACGGAAAATATCTCCGACCAAAGCGTCACTGCTTATGGGAAGTGAGCCTCTGTTTGGCGCTGTTTTCTCCCTACTATGGCTGAATGAAGTGTTAACCAGCGTTCAATGGTTAGGCGCAGCGATCCTCCTTATTACGGTACTGAGCGCTTCGCTGAGTAAACTAGGCTCGGAGCATTAGGTCACAGGGTTCGTATCAACTAAAGTGACGAATGTTTGGAAGCCATCATTTAAAATTAAGTGGATGTTAAGAGAAAGGGTATTCCATATGGCCTAAATAAGCTCTAAAAATAACTATGTAAAATACCCTTTAATCTGCATATGTTGTTGAGGATTTTAGTCACTCCGATTATCAAGCTTAGTTTTGATATTCAGATAGGTTTTGGAAAGAGTACATCAAATCCTTTTCCAGTTCCCATTGTGATTGATAACCATAATGCCTCCAGAGAAAATCTCGAGGAATACGATATCCGTATACCATTTCTTTTATCCATAATTTGCGGTTGGCCGCAATCATTTTTTTAATTTTGTTTGAAATTACCATAATGAAGTACCCTTACGTTGATTGGATAACGACATTTTAGTAGTCAGAGATTTTTAGTAGGAGTGCGATTCGTTCAACTATAAGTACTTTCCGCTTAGATTTTGTTATTGTTCTTGAAGTAAGTGATTAATAAATATTTTTTGAATATATTATGAAACGTAAATTAGAGCGTGTTCCACAGCGAATAGGTGCTTCTTGGCGCTACTTAAAAATTGTCGAACCTCAAAAGAGTTACGACTGGCATTGCCATGAGGAATATGAAATTGCGATTCACCGCAATTTTTTAGGTAGTTGTTTTGTAGGAAATTATAATAGTGCAATACAGAATAACCACACGATTCTTATCGGCCCTGGGTTACCTCACGCCATCTATTCAGACTCAGTGATTAACGATGGTCAGTGTGAAACTCATGTTATTTGGTTTCAAAAATCCTGGATAGAACAACTGATTCACCATTGCCAAGAGTTAACCCCACTAAAAGAGATTCTGGAAAAAGCTGACCAAGGTTTACAGTTTTCCGCGCAAACTGGAGACAAAGTTGTCAAATTGCTTTCGAATGTACTCGAACTTCCTCCCCCAAACCGACTTGCAATTTTAATTGAAATTTTTTGCCTATTAATCGCGGATAATAATGCCGTGCGATTAATAAACCCTATCATCAATGCAACAAACGATGAGAAAAACGAGTCGATGATAAGATTGGAAGAGCAGAAGCTTACTTATTAACTCATTTTAACGAGAATATTTCACTTCAAGATCTGACCAACCATTTATTTTTAAGCGAAAGCAGTGTGCGAAGACTGTTTGCACAACACTTTAATGAAAGCTTTAGCCAAAGATTAAAAAAAATTCGCTTAAATATAGCTTGTGATATGCTCGCTTACACCGACTATCCAATCCGAGTAATATTAGAAAAAGTAGGATACATCAATCAAGCGAACTTCAATCGTCAGTTTAAAAACTATAAAAACGTTACGCCAAAAGAATATCGATTAGCTATGAAACACTATCAAAAATCCAGTAAATAATATTTAAAGACATTATTTATAGCTTTTGTGGTTATAATTAGCGGCTTAACCTGACTAACCAGCGAAACAACTTAAACTGACTAGGTAGGTAAAACATATACTCGGGATGCCATTGCACACCTCGGATAGGCTGGGAATGCGTGCTTTCGATCGCTTGAATAAAACCATCCAGATCTCGCCCCGCAACACGTAAGCCATCCCCAACATCTTTTACAGCTTGGTGGTGCAGGCTATTTACCCTCAACTTAGGCTTGCCGCACAAAGAAAACAGATCTGACTCTCTATCGACGAACACTTGCTTAGTAGGTAGCAAACCCGGACGATTATAGGTCCGCTTACGTAGCGTCGAGATATCCGCATACAGGTTGCCACCATGTACAGCATTCACCAGTTGTGCGCCGCGACATATCCCCAAAATGGGAACCTGATTTTCTAGCGCCCATTTTATCCACTCTATCTCTAGCTTATCGCGCTCAGGATCAAATTCATCCCGCTCACTGGCTTCGCCACCATAGTGTTCAGGGTCAATGTCATCACCGCCGCCAATGATCAGACCATCGAGTGGTTTTCCTGACCTCTGGTGCTTAACGCTGATTCTCTCAGGTTTTGCGCCTGCTAGTATGAGCGCGAGTTTTGTACACCACCACGATGGAGACCAACTACGATGGTTACCTGTTACCCCAATTCTCGGCTTTTTATCCACTGACTGACTTCCTTAACCCAATCACTACGTTTTACACCGATAAGCGGCAGAGACATTTCTTTAAAACGACGAGATAAAAAGTCCAGTGCCTTCGTATCAGCAGCTAAAGCCTCGACCAGATACCATATATTCCAGGACGTCGCGAAGCTCCAATTTGTATTTTCAATCAAACAATCGGGTAAGCGGTAATGAAACGTAGGCCTTTGATTTACTTTGCTATCCTTCACGGCATTATTGACTTTTTCTTCATCAATATAGGCAAATAGCGGAAGCATATCTAATGCACGGTTTCGGCTCGGATTATGAAGAAGATAATCATCGATCAACGCATCCATATCCGTATAGGTCTTGTCGAGAAGCAGTTCAACATAATCTTCAGAATATAGCTGGATGTAAGGGCTGATTTTTCGAGCTAAATTAACGTCGTGCGCTTCATTTAGCCACCATTGAAGTAACCCAAATGCTTGCAAATAGGAGTGGACCGTCTGAACATCTAGCGATGGTAGTTCTGGGTTAATATGGACGCCAAAAGCCGCAACAACTGAATCATCGGTTCCTTTAGCACCAGCATCACGCAATGCTGGAATAAGCGCATCCAATTTTTCCAGCTCATCAAGTGGGAATGGAGGAGATACGATTTCCAATGGAACCACGGATAACGCCAGTTGATGTAAAAAATCCACCCACTCGTGTCCATCATCTTTGACTTTCGCCTCCAGCGCCGTGTTTTTAAGAAACTCCCAGTCTAATTCAACTTTAAACTTACCGTATTCAGGCGTATGTAAAACGTATTCTACCGCGGACTTTTGCTCTAGCTCACCACCAAAAACCTTTTGCAGTATTTGGGTGGCGTCCCCTATGGTTAAACCAGTAAATTCGATCTCAAACCCAACACGGCGAACTTCTTTTGCTTCTGTCGTCGTTAAAGGCGGAGTTTTAAATGCCATAATTGTCTCCACTTATGATGATTACAGATTCGAAAATCGTTTATTTAACACTACTATTCGTAACATAAAATGCCACTGCAAAAAACCTTAGATCTTTTTTCACCTAGAACAATCAAACAGAATGGCAAGGCTTCTTACCTTTCTACTCCTTCGTTTAACCAACTGAAATTAAGTTATTTTTCTGCTAGACAGTGACAGCGCTGACATTACCCTACTCTTGGATCCTGTGCATATCATTTAACATTTTTATGTCTTTGTCTGATATGTGAGGCCAGCATCCCAAACTGATTGATGGTGCCAATCGGCAAGCCAATAATTCAGGAGTATTCTTCGTAAGTCACATATGAACCGAGTGGAAGTATATTGTCCATTAACATGGTGATACTCTTAATTAATGTCTATTTTATTCGGCTTACTCTTTCTTTGAGTTGCGATTAAGAGCTTCTGTCTCACAAACGGACAGACTGTGCCAACTGGAGAAATTCCATATGCACAACGCATGTTCAACTCATGGGGTTTAGAAGCCAGCAACACCATTGAGCTCGAACCGAATGAGGGCCGTTTTATTGTAAATAAAAACAGAACGATGCAGTGATTGGCCGCATAGCGCTGACATTAAGAAAAATAATTATTAATTGGTTGTCTAGGAGAAAAACTTATGGATAAAGATGCTGCATTAAACCTCATTGTTATCTTCTTACCTATATTTATAATCATCCTTAGCATCATACGAGGTAAAAAGAACAAAAAAGCTTACGAAGACAAACTCGCAGATTTTAATCAACAACTCGAGTATGTACATGGAAAAGTTGCCCGCCTTGAAAAAGAGCGAAGAGACTTGAGAACAAAGTATGGCCCTATTTTAGATATAGAAGAACATGCCGTGAAATTGCTAGATGAAGCAGTGAAAGACGCTAAATCTAGACGTGATGAAGCAGACCAATACGCTGCATCTAAAAGCGCTCAATCTGCAAAGTTGCTAGCTGAGGCTAAGTCTGACGCTTATGTAATTGGCCAAGAAGTGAAAACTCTCAGATCAGAAGCTATTCAGCGAGTGAGAGATTCAAAAGATAAAGCCGAAGCAATTAAAAATGAAGCTCGAGAAGAGGCTGAAAAAGTTATCAGCTTTGCGGAAGCCCAAGCTAAGGAAATAGCAGGCGATGCATACCAAGCAAAAGCAAGAGCTGACTCGTATGACAAAGCTATTCGAGCAATGCGAAACACCATTGAAGGCTACAAGGATGATTATATTATCCCGAATCACTCTGTGTTAGACGACTTAGCTGATGAGTTTGGCCATAAAGAAGCAGGTGAAGAACTCAAAGCAGCTAGGAAGCGAGTTCGACATATTATCAAGGATGGTTATGCTGGCGCATGTGATTATGCAGAAATCCATCGCAGAACCTATGCCATTCACTTTGCTGTCGATGCCTTTAACGGCAAGGTCGATAGCGCACTGTCAAAAGTTAAGCACGATAATTACGGTAAAATTAAGCAAGAGATCATTGATGCCTTTGCACTTGTTAACCATAACGGTGCCCCTTTCAGAAATGCACGCATAAACCAAGAATACCTGGATGCGAGACTCACTGAGCTAAAATGGGCAGTAGCCACTTTTGAGCTCAAGAAAATTGAAAGAGAAGAGCAAGCAGAAATCAAAGCACAAATACGAGAAGAGGAACGAGCAATTAGAGAGATGGAAAAAGCTCGTAAAGAAGCAGAGAAAGAAGAACGTATGCTTCAAAAAGCTCTCGAAAAAGCTCGCTCTGAACTTGCTGCTGCTAATGACGAGCAAAGAGCTCAATATGAAGCACAGCTTGCGGAGCTCGAAGTTAAACTTCAAGAAGCAGAAGAAAAGGGGCAACGCGCCCTTTCTATGGCTCAACAAACTCGCAGAGGTCACGTTTACGTTATTAGTAACATCGGCAGCTTTGGCGAGGAGGTCTTTAAGATTGGCATGACCCGCAGATTAGAGCCATTGGATCGAGTCAAAGAGTTAGGAGACGCTTCCGTTCCGTTCTCATTTGATGTTCATGCGATGATTTACAGTGAAGACGCCCCAGCCCTAGAAAAAGAACTTCACAGAAGATTTGATTTGGATTCAGTTAACAAAGTTAACCCACGCAAAGAGTTCTTTAGAACTTCAGTAGCGGAAATTAAACAAGCTGTTGAACACCATGGGGTTACGGATGTTCATTGGACTCTTAAAGCAGAGGCAGCTGAGTACCGAGAAAGTCTTGCTATCGCTAAAGAACAACAAGCAGCAGCTGTAGCGTAGTAAAGTAGCGTATATCATTATGAAATTAACAAATCATATTAATAAAATTGCATTTAGTGATGGAAACCAGTACTCAGCCACATGGGATCTTACCTCTGTAAAGCAAATAAATTTTTTTATTGGCCCCAATAATTCAGGTAAAAGCCGACTATTAAGAGAGATTTATATAAAAGGTAAGAAAGAGCTGATATTCGATACAAACTTAATACCTGTAAAAGAGTTTCTAGCGTATGCAAAAACATTTGACGCAGAAAAGCAACTATCTTTTCAACGACATTTTAGATTTAGGGTTAGTGATTTTATTTCGAATATTGAAAAAATAGTAAAAGATGATAAAGCAGTGGGAGTATGCCAGTTAACTGATACTATTCTTACAATGATGAAATTATCTGTTCGAAATTATGATGCTCTAACTAAGCAATATTTAATTGACCCTGTACTGAAACCCAACCAATAGAAAGAAAAAGTATTGAAGGAAATATCTGAACTCGCACCTTGGGACTCGATATATATTCCTACCCTAAGAAGCCTAAGGCATATAGATAATGAAGATTTATTTCATAAAAGAACATCATCTGATTATTTTCCAAAGGTAAACTTAGGTGCGCAAATTTTCACAGGGCACACATTGTATAAAGACGTTAAATCTCACCTTTTAGGTACTTTCGCTCAAAGACAACAAATCCGTAACTACGAACTATACCTCTCCGAAAATTTCTTTTTTGGTCAAGATATATCACTAGTACCAAGAATCGATACTGATGTTCTCTACTTCAAAGAGGGAGAAAAAGAAGAGCGTCCTATATATGACTTAGGCGATGGTATTCAGTCAATAATAATGCTGACTTATCCTGTTTTTATGGCCACCAAACCTACAATGTTTTTTATCGAAGAGCCAGAGCTTTACTTACATGCTGGTTTACAAAGAACTCTTGTAGAAACTTATGCAAATGTTAAACATTCTGAGCATATGTTCTACATTACCACACACTCCAATCACTTTTTAGATATCGCACAAGAACGAGATGATGTTTCAATTCAACAAGTTCGCCAGAATGAAGAAGGTAGAACGGAAGTCATTCCCGCAGCAGAGTTTGAAGAACTCCTTACTGAGCTAGGTGTTCGCGCATCATCTGTTCTCCTAGCAAACTGCTCTATTTGGGTAGAAGGAATTACCGACAAGTTATACGTCCGTACCTGCCTCAACAAGTATATAGAAGAACTTCGGGAGAAAGGTCACGCCTCGAAAGCAAATCAACTTTCTAGCTATCACGAGAATTTGCATTTTGTATTTACAGAGTATCAGGGCAGTAATATTACACACTGGTATTTTGGTGACTCAAGTTCCAACGATAAAACCAGCGCAACACCTGCAAAAAACTGAACAATAATATATTGCTAATCGCCGATGCTGACATAGATAGTAAAGGTGACCGTGTAGAGAAATTAAAACAGGATCTTGGTAACTCATTTATTCTTTTAGATTGGAAAGAAATCGAAAACTATTTACCTCAAGAAATAATAGTCAAAACTGCCGAAGCTCGTTGGAACGCTTTTAATGGAAATAAAGAGTGTCAATTCAACTCTTCTAACATTACTCGGGTAGGATTATTTGAAAAGAAAGATGAAGGTATAAGTAGAACTTTAGAACGTTATGTGAAAAAGCCAAATGAAGTTGTCAGCGCCGATGTAAAAATGACCCACTAACGCCGATTTAAAATTGACCCACCTGAGTCAAACTATCCGTTCGTAACATGGACAAAGCGGCGGATTATGATCAATCAGGAGCAACTAGTGGAAATACACGTTTTACATCAGCAAGGGTGCAGCATCCGCCGTATCGCAAAGGAGCTGGGGATCTCAAGGAATACCGTTCGTACTTATCTGCGAGATAGAAGCAAAGCACCCGTGTACCCCGAGCGTCAATCCCGACCAACTAAACTTCAGCCCTACCATGACTACTTGTGTACGCGGATTGAAGCCGCAAAGCCTTATTGGATACCCGCAACCGTCTTACTACGTGAGTTAAAATCACTTGGTTATGAAGGCGGTATAACGATGCTTAAGGAGTACATCAAACAGTACAAACCAAGTACGCCTGTCGACCCTGTCGTTCGGTTCGAGACATTGCCAGGTGAGCAGATGCAAGTGGACTTTACGACCATCACCCATTACGGAGTCCGTGTTAAAGCCTTCGTGGCAACGCTTGGTTATAGCAGAGCGACGTTCGTTCGCTTTAGTGAACGAGAGCGCCAAGAAGACTGGATAGAAGGTCTTGAAGAAGCGTTTGAATACTTCGGTGGCGTCCCCAAAGAAGTTCTGTTCGATAATGCGAAAGCCATCATGATAGAGCGTGATGCATACGGTGAAGGTGAGCACCGCTGGAACCCTGCACTGCTCACCGCAGCCAAGAAGTACAATTTTAAACCGAGAGCCTGTCGTCCATATCGCGCAAAGACCAAAGGAAAAGTGGAGCGATTTAACTCCTACTTGAAGAATAGTTTCGTCACTCCTCTTGCGGCGACACTCAAGCAACACGGACTTAAAATCACCGTCGATGTTCTTAATGGACATATCGGCGCATGGCTAGAAACCGTCGCTCACCAACGAACTCATGGTACGACAGGTGCAAAGCCTCAGGTTCTCTTAGATGAAGAGCGCTTTACACTTCAGTCGCTACCATCGCCGACACGCCCAGTCACACCACTAACAATAAGCGATAGTGTGATGCCACTTGAGAGCTTCCAGCACCCACTCTCGACGTATGATGCGTTGTTGGAGGTACGACCATGAACCTTCAAATGAGTCGTATCGAGGCTGCCTGTGCAACGCTGAAGTTACAAGCTATCGGTCAGGAGTGGCCGAGACTGGCAGAAGCAGCCAACAGTCGTGAACTGAGTCTAGCCGATTACTTAGAGTCACTTCTGAACGCTGAACTGGAAGCGCGAGCAGAACGCACAAGAGCCACACTGACTAAGTTCGCCAGCTTCCCAATGGAAAAAACGTTCGATGACTATGACTTCAAGTTCGCAACGGGTGCCCCAAGAAAACAGCTCAAGGAGTTAACAGGGTTAGCCTTCATTGAGCGAAAGGAAAACGTGGTATTACTCGGCCCAAGTGGCGTTGGTAAGAGCCACCTTGCAGTGAGCCTTGGCCAAATAGCGGTTCAAAAGGGCCTAAAGACACGGTTCATCACCGCAGCAGACTTGATGCTTCAGCTATCTACAGCAAAAGCTCAGGGTAAGCTTGAAAGCTACTTGAGACGAAGTGTACTCGCACCTAAGCTACTTATCGTCGATGAAATCGGCTACTTACCGTTCGGCAGAGAAGAGGCCAACTTGTTCTTTAACGTCATCGCCAAACGTTATGAGCAAGGCAGCATTATCGTGACCAGTAATTTGCCGTTCTCTCAATGGTCAAATGCGTTCGCCGATGATACAACGTTGACGGCGGCATTACTCGATAGACTTCTTCATCACTCGCACATTGTACAAATCAGCGGTGAAAGCTATCGATTAAGAGGAAAGAAAGCGGCTGGAACCATACCAGCGGTTCTAGAAAGTCTATCTGAAGGCAAAAGTTAATTGTATGGGTGGGTCAATTTTACTTCGGCGATAACGTCGATAAGTGGGTCAATTTTAAACTGGCGTTGACAAAGTTAAGCGCAACTTCTATTCCGACGATTCAGGAACGATTAAAGATAAAGTTAAATTCTGTCATACAGCCATCGAGATTATGAATTCTAAAGATACAGACTGGAAATTAACTCCGGAGTTAACTGAATTGTGTGAACGAATTTGGGCTCATGTAATTGATAGCAACAAGTAACGCCTTCTTACATTAAAATAGCCCCTAAACATAGGCTTATTTAGCCAAACGGAGTTTCGGCTAACAAGCAAAAAAAGAGCCGCTAAATGCGGCTCTTAATTATTCGATTTTTCCGATATTCAGTCGATTTACTCTTTACCGAATACGTTGTTCTCTTGTTCTTGTACGCGGATGAACGTCGTGCGCTTCGTTAGCTCTTTAAGCTTTGCGGCACCTACGTATGTACAGGTTGAACGCACGCCACCAAGGATGTCTTGGATAGTGCCGTGAACGCTGCCACGGTATGGCAATAGTACGGTTTTACCTTCAGCTGCACGGTACTTAGCCACACCACCTGAGTGCTTTTCCATAGCCGACTGAGAAGACATGCCGTATAATTTCATACAAAATATATCAAACACTTTAAAATCAATACATTAACTCACCAAAACTGTTTATATAAACAGTATATATCTATCGAAATAACCGACTAAAACCGACCTAAAATGACAAGTGCCGCCACAAATGCCGCCATTTTATTTGAATGAAGTTTGCTTTGTTAAATATTGATGTGAGGGAGTAACTGAGTCTCAAACCAAGTAATGTAGCATACTACAACCACAGGGATCTCATCGCTAAGCTTCCATTTCTAAATCAAAGCTGTCCTAAAGATTTCTAGGTTCTTTTGGACAATCACTTTGACTCAATGAATTGACCTACGTTTTCAAATCAGTGTAGCGGTTAGTTAAGTTAGGTCTTGATCTAAAACCAAACTTCGCAATCACAGACCTTTTTTTCGTGTAATTACATATAATAAATTACTATTTCGCTTACCACTTTCTCTACACAAGACTCCTTATAAAGGGTCGGCTGAAGATATGATTTTGACTTCGTTCCATCGGAGAGAACTATATATCTGCAGAAAGTGAGGCTTTGGAACTATAGAAAGTATGGAAAGCAGTTCTTAGCTCGCTAGTACTCCAGAACTTCCATTACCACGAGGCAATATAAATCATGAGGCATTACAAAAAGCCTTATGTAACACCTGACCTTAATAAAAGAATCCCCGAATAAACTCGGGGATTCTTATCTTGAAAGTTAGAGAATAAAGCTAACGTCAGCAGACATTAGAACTCATACTTGGCGGTTAGAGAGAAGTTACGCTTCGCTTCAGTTCGATCTTTATCTTCCGCAGACAAACCGCGAACATCGTTCCAGTTGTAGTATTCTTCATCGGTCACGTTGAAGACACCCGCACGTAGAGTCAGGTCCTTAATTGGCTTGTAGTAAGCGGTAATATCAACCACGGTTGCAGCATCAATTGGTTGGTAATCACCGTCGATATCACTCTCTGATTTTTTCGCAGTGTAGCTTAGGTTAACCGTCGTACCCCACTGGTTGACAGAATCATAGCTTAATCCAACAACTGTATTCCAAGGGCTTACGCTGTTGAGAGGGTTACCGTCGCCATCTTCGCCTTCTGTGTACGCTGCTGAGATGCGTGAGCTAAAGCCTTCCACAGGCATGAACTCATCCCAAGATAGTTGGTTTGCAAGCTCAACACCTTTGATAGTGGCTTTGTTAATGTTGATCGACTGATAAACCGCATCACCAGTCATGAAGCTACCAGAAACCAACTGGTTATCAATAAAGTTATCGTAGTCACTGTAGAAGAGTGAGATTTCATTGCTGACTAAGTCTGTGTTGTAACGCCAGCCACCTTCATAAGAAATACTTTCTTCCGCTTCTAGATCTGGATTTGGTTTGTTCACATAACCGTACATCGGGTTACCGTAAGAGTAATAGAGCTCTAGGAAATCTGGTGCTCGGAAGCCTTGGCTTATTTGAACAAATAAGCGGTTCTCCTCGTTGAGCTTATAAACGGTACCTAATCGTCCAGTTACAGCAGAATCAGAGTAGTCTTTGTATTCACTTGCCGCATTCAAGCTTGGGTTGGCGCTGGTATCACCTGGATTGGTGTCAAATGAATCAAAGCGAACCCCTGGCGTGACAATCCAGTTGCCAAACGTGATTTCATCTTGAGCAAATAAGCCATAACGCGTTTCTTGCGCATCAGGAATGTAGAAAATAACTTGGTCACTACCAACTGAGTTAAATTCTTTGTTGGTGTTGGCAATGTCTTTGTCTGAGAAAGAAGCGCCATAAATTAAGTTATGCTCTGCGCCGCCCGTAACAAAATACTTATCGAACTGAGCGTCAAATTGAATCCCTTCGTCAGAATACAGGTAATCTTTCTTCTGAACGTTGCCATTTGAGACTCTTGTTCGATCCGTTACACCGGTTTCTTCTTTACTCATCCAATCTAGTTGCCAAGTAATTCGATCAGCGAATGACGTTTCCGCACCCCAGATATGCTTGATACCTAGTTGATATTGTTCGGTTTCATCACTACCAGATGCATTTTCATACGGAACCATGCTAGTGAGATAGTCGAGTGAAAGGTTATTTTTATTGCGAATATAGTTACCAGAGAATTCTATGCGGTGAGCAGCGTTGAGTTGATATTGTAGTTTCACCAATAGATTGTTTGCACTGCTGTCTTGCTCATCCGGTTGACCGAAGTTGTCCAACTCTTCACCATCGCGACGCGTATAAGCAACCAGAGATTCTAGATCACCCACTTTATTTGCTATCGCAACAGATTCACTGAAGGTTTTGTCCGAGGATGAATAGTTAAGCTTGGCATAACCACCAAAATCACGACCTTTTAGGATATCTGCCGGGTCTTTGGTTTCAAACGCCACAATACCTCCGATAGCGTCAGAGCCTTGTAGTGAGGAAGCTGCACCTTTGACGATTTCGACCGCTTTGATCATATCGGTATCCACATCAACACGTGATGAGTTAACAAACTCCGCACCAGAGTCAAATTGATTCGCTTGAGCAACCCCATCCACTATCACTTTAATGCGGTTTCCTTCGATTCCGCGAATATTGATGCTTTGTACACCTTGACGAGAATTGCTTTGTACATTCACACCTGGGGTATATTTGAACAGGTCATCAATGTCCTTGACCATGTTTTCTTCGATTTCTTCCTCATCAATAACCGTCACCGATGCAGCAGTATCTATCGTCTGGGTATTGAGGCGTGTTGCTGACACAACCACTTCATCAAGTGAGTAGCTAGTCTCTTCAGCGACGGCTGATGCAGATAGTAAGGTGCCAATGACGATGGCAAGAGGAGTTGGCTTAATCATTAATTTGTCCGTATCTAAATGTTAAGTATGCTCAATGGTTTTCCCGAATTTGAAGCGCAAGAATCTAAGCGGCATTCGCATGCGAGCCGCTTTGAAAGCATCAAACTTATGGATATATTGTTATCAGTTGAGCTGGTTTTGGTTGCTTTACTTTCTTAAGCGTTTGTTATTTAGCGCTTACAGTTGCTTCATGTGCTATTTTTCAGCTTTAACATGCCCTTCTGTTAAGTGCACAAAATCAAGCATGTCATCGCCCGTAATCACATAGGCTTGCCCAAACCCTTTTACATAACGGCCCGAGTCAGGCACCAAGCGGTAAAGATTGAAGTCGCCAAGCTGACTTAAATTGTCAATAATTTCGCCAAAGCGAGCTCGCAGTGCAGCAATACCCTGCTGCCAATCTTGGGTTTGCTTTTCAACCAGTTCCGCGCGCGTATCAAACGTGAGTCGTTTACGTGCGTAGATGTTTTTACATTCGCTTTCGTCCTCGATCATTAGAATCGAAACATTGCGATTGGTTTTTAAATTCTTGCCATGAGCGGCGATATCACTCACTAGGATGTAATACGCTTTGCTATCAAAAGCGAAAGGGGCATAAGTGGAGTTCGGAATACCCGCTTCATTAATGGTTGCCAACTGCAATGTTTGGCGCGAATCACGAAATTCACGAACCTCAGGCTCTAAACGCCCTTGTAGTCGTTCGCGACGAATTTCTTCTCGTTGAGCACTTTCTTGTGGCTGACTTTCTACTTTCACGCGGCAAACTCCTTTTTGATTTGCGTAAACGCTTCTATTTGATGAGGGAAAAGTTGACGTTTCTTATCTCTTCCCAAGTACACTTTAAAAACACAATCGCCAGCGGCATTAAAGAAGCCAATATAGTGACTTTCCGTACCTCGGAATGATTTGCTAACAAATGCGATATGTTCAACTAGATCCAAGCGTAAATGACCATGTAATTCACCGTCTCTGCCCATCAAGTTATAGTAACCATGTGCTTCTTTCCCTTTGGGGAACTTAGCTTTAGTTTCAAATATTGAGCCAAAAGAGTGAACAATAGTGGTAACAGGCCCCCATTCAGGAAGCTGCTCTAAAATAGCTTGGGCATGCTCGCCCGCAACGCGAGTGACCATATTTTCAGGTAACGCAAAAGTGATTGCACCTTCATTCAAATCTAGCTGTTGAGACATGCTAGAGACAGGGGTTCCAGCATCTTCTGCCAATGCGGCTGCTACTTTTTGTTTTACTTCGACTTCGGAACAAGTGGTGTACATGATGACTCCTGGTTACTTCTTAATGTTCAAGCTTCTTAATATTCAAACGCTCTTAACGACGCCTTGAATGGGATAACTTTGTTCTTCTTTGGTTTTGGATGGCAGATGGCAAGGTTTGCCAAGCTTACTGCCCAAAACTGTTCAGCTTCGGCCGTCAAAATCAACTGAATTATCGTTTGATGATACCTGAATTAAAAACCTCAATCTGACTACTGCGTATCCATCAATATCGCTCAAAACAGCGATGAATGCTCAATTGATAAAATTGCAATCAAGAAATTGTTCGATATAATAACGATCGAAAACAATAATGTAAATAACAATCAATATCATTAACAACCTCATTGCTGTAAGATTACGGTGTTGATAATTAGTGGGTATAAAATGGCAAGGCTTCGTTATCTTATCGCTGGCTTAATAACATGCTTTCTACATGGTATTGCGTTGTCGTTTACTCCACAAAAAAACACCATCAATGTTTCGACTGAAGAAGGAGTGCAATCGGTACGAATTCAGCTTATGACGATGGCTGCCGCCAAACCTGTAGCAGAACCAACAGTAGACAAGAAAGTCGTCAAAGAGCCGACGCCCGTTACTCCCCCACAGGAACAAAAGCCGAGTGCGACTGAACAAACAAAACCCTTAACGCCTGAGCCAATAGAGAACCCCGCAGTCACGCCTAAAAAAGCAAGCAATCCAGTTGTAGCGAAAAAGCCATTGCCGGAACCACCAGAGAAAACGCAGGTTGCCCAACCCAAAAAGCCAGTAAAACCAAATACACCTGAACCCAAGACCACAAAGCCTAAGGTCAAAGAAACAAGTACTGAACCAGCTAGCCTAGAAAAGCCTCAGACCGAGGCACCAGCCAAAAACAGTGCTCAAGACAGCAAACCAATGTTGGTTAAGAAGCCTAAATTTAGTGCGAAACCAACACCCGTGACTTACCCAAGAATAGCGAGAAAACGAGGCTTGCAAGGACAAGTACTTGTTGAGGTGTGGCTGGACGAAAAAGGCAATCAGGTGAAACAGGTGCTGCTCGAATCTAGCGGACATCGGGTGCTGGATCAACAAGCGCTAAGTACGATTAAAGAGTGGCGTTTTTCACAGCAAGTAGCTCAAGGGCAAGCCATTGCTCACCGTGTACAAATTCCTATTAATTTCCAACTACAGTAGTCGCTATCATGCAAACATTAACTCATATCCACAGCCAACTCGGCATCATGACATGGCCACTTATCACTATGTCATTCCTCACTGTCGTTATTTTGATAGAGCGGACGATATACATGCTACTGAACAGCCGTACGCACACGACAGCTATTCTCAAAAGCATTCACAAACTGGACTTTTCCCACCCGCAAGAGGTGGACGCCTTTATTCAAAATCAATTACAAGGTCGCCAACTGATTTTTCAGTCCATGCGTATGCTTCTTGGTCATCGTCACTTTACCAAACCTCTGCGAGAAGAAGCGGTTGGCATTTGGCTATTTAAAAAGCGTCAGCAGTTCCGCTCAGGTATTCGCTTACTGTCGATGATAGGCGTGATTAGTCCGCTGATTGGCTTACTGGGTACGGTACTTGGGTTAATGGAAATGTTTAGCGGTATGACCGATGCCACTGCAGTCATTTCTCCAGCAACCCTAGCGGATGGCCTGGGCCTTGCGATGACAACCACAGCGGCAGGTTTGATCATTGCTTTACCCGCTATCATGGGCGCTCAATTACTTGGAATGTGGGTGGAAAAGACATTAGCGAAAATTGAGTACACGCTAAATCATAGTAACCTCCATATCGAAGGCATTGTGGTTGATCCTTTCTCGGGTAAACAAGTTCTACCCACTGCCACCACAGAAGAGGTGTTGTGATGATCCAGTCGCAATCTCGTTTTCTCGACGAAGAATTCAAGCCCGATCTCACCCCGATGATCGACATCATCTTTATCGTCATGGTGTTTCTGTTACTGACCGCCAATGTCAGTGTGCAGACTCTAAACGTGGATATCCCAAAAACCGAACAAGCGAGTCAGCTTAGCTCACCTGATAAGCCAGTTATTTCTATCGGCATTTTGCATAATGAAGAAAAAAAATGGGCATTAGACGGAGAGAAGTTTCGTGACTGGGACGCTTTCACCACAGCGTTGCTCAAAACTCGCACTCGCTTTCCAGACAAACCTTTTGTTATTGCTGCAGATAAAAAAGCCGACGTGGAATCCATGCTCAACCTTTTCGCATTCATGCAAAAACATCAAATTTCAGCCACCAATATCGTTATGGAAGAACAATAATGAAAAAGCTCATTTTGGCACTTAGCCTGATTTTGTCGACCGCCACAACTCAAGCTCAACCAGAGACCTACGCCAATAATCGGATTATCAGCGCTGGTTCCAGCATTACAGAATTGCTCATCGCTTTAGGCGCAAAAGATCAGCTCGTTGCTGTAGACGTCACGAGTCGTAAATACAACCGTGATGAAGCACTTCCTCAAGTGGGTTATCACCGTCAGCTTTCTGCTGAGGGTTTGATGGCTCTGGAGCCGACCCATCTCATTGGCTCTAATGAAATGGGCCCTGAAAATACCTTAACGCTATTAAAAAGTGGCGGTATTAAAGTAGAAACCGTGCCGTCGGGCGATACGGAAAAAGATCTGTTTAGCCGTATCGACAAAATCGCCCAAATAACCGGAAATCAAGACAAGGCCAAGTCGCTCAAAGCATCGATTGATGAGCAACTAAACAACATTAAATCACGCGAATTGAGCCATTCACCAAAGGTGCTGTTTGCCATGCTGACAAAAGGCAGACCCGCCACCATAGCCGGTGACAAAACCACCATTGATGTGATCATCAATTTAGCTGGCGCGCAAAACCCAGCAAAATCGGAAATGAGCTCTTACAAACCCTTAACGCCTGAAGCTATCGTCAAAATGCAGCCTGATTTCTTATTGGTCAGCGACCGTGCCTGGGAGACGCTGGGTGGCCAGGAAGGTATTTTACAAGAATTCCCGTTGCTAGCAGCGACACCTGTGGCGGGTAAAGACAGAATTATCCCCGTTAGCAGTAGCGCAATCATAGGCGGTTTTGGCCTTGAGAGCATCGAACTCACGGACAAACTGTATGACACGTTCCTTAAATTCGAATAAGCCAGCCTTTTAATATAAATAGCCATCGATAAAAAGTCATGACAGATTCAAGAATGGTTTCAGCCAAAACATTATGTAGTCTAGCTGCGGTTGCACTCTATTTCGCGACCGTTGCTTCGATCAGTACCGGAGCCATGAACATCAGTTTATCTGACAGTTTGATGTCTCTTCTGCCGTTGGGAAATCACGATCTCCCTAATCATGTCACCATGATCATTCAACAGGTACGTTTACCTCGTACCTTATTGGCCATCGCGGTCGGGGGCATTTTAGCTATTAGTGGCGCGGTGATGCAGGGCTTATTCCGCAACCCGTTAGCCGATCCAGGCATTATCGGGGTATCTTCAGGTGCAGCTCTAGGCGCTGCGCTTGCAATTGTGGCCTTTGGTGACCTCGCCAGCCACTATCCAAACTTACTACTGTTCGGTACCGTACCTATGTTCGCCTGTATTGGTGGTGCCCTAACCACCTTCGCGGTTTACCGTTTAGGTACTGGCAGGAACGGTACCTCGGTGACTATGATGCTACTTTCTGGTGTCGCCATTTCAGCTTTAGCGGGCGCGGCTTTGGGTCTACTGAACTACTATGCTGACGACCAGGCACTAAGAGACCTGTCTCTGTGGACAATGGGCTCGCTGGCAGGAGCAAATCAAAAAGGCTTATGGCTTGCCTTTGTAACGCTCACCATTCTATTTATCGCCTACTACCGAGACGCTGATAAGCTTAATGCGATGTTATTAGGTGAAGCCGAAGCACGTCATATGGGCATTAATGTACAAGCACTAAAACGCCGCTTAATTGTTATGGCGGCATTTGGTGTGGGTGTGACGGTCGCATTGAGCGGGATGATTGGCTTTATAGGACTTATCGTTCCTCACTTAGCACGGATGATGATCGGGCCAAACTATCGCTCTCTGTTGCCGGTGACGCTATTTCTCGGTGCTCTGCTGTTGCTGATTTCTGATATATTGGCGAGAACGGTTGTGGCTCCTTTAGATATGCCAGTGGGTATTGTCACCGCTCTACTTGGTGCCCCCTTCTTTGTCTGGCTACTCATCAAACAAAAGGGGAGAATCTAATGCTGTCTCGTCTAGGTTTTAGTTTTTCATCAGCAACAGACAATAATGAGCCGATTCAATACTCAGGCCATAAGACCATAGAAATAGGCAACTTGTCTGTCACACTGGGTGATAAGAAGATACTTGATGACATTGACCTCACGTTAAATCGAGGTGAGTTCACCGTACTCCTTGGCCCGAATGGCACCGGAAAAAGTACCCTGCTCAACGCATTGACAGGCGAGATTAGCGCAAAAGGTGAATTTCGAATCTTTGGTCGAGACAGAGCACAGTGGCCTGCACCATTACTTGCAAAACATCTGGGTGTATTACCGCAAAGCAGCTCTCTTTCATTCAACTTTATGGCCAAAGAAGTGATTGAACTTGGCGGTATTGGCTTAACCATGTCTAACCGACAATTGGCAGATGTGGTGAGCAATCATATGCGTGTGACGGATGTAGATCACCTAGGTTCACGTTCCTACCCGACCTTATCTGGCGGAGAAAAACAACGCGTACATTTGGCTCGGGTACTGACTCAACTAGAGCAAAGTGGGGATAATAAAATTCTGTTACTTGATGAACCGACGTCCGCGTTAGATATTCATCACCAGCACACCACCCTAACGCTGGCTCGAGAGCTAGCTAATGAGGGGGCGACAGTTGTGGCGGTACTGCATGATCTCAACTTAGCTTCACAATATGCAGATAGAATTGTCATTCTTAACCAGGGAAAGATCGCCGCCGACGATATTCCAAGCAAGGCACTCAAACCTGAGATCATTGCAGCGGTGTACCATCACAAAGTGGATATCATTGCGCATCCAACTTACGGTCATCCGGTTGTTATCGCGTGTTAGGTAAGCCTAGATAGTAGTAATAACCACTTCAAAGCAAAAGGGCCACTCAAGGCCCTTTTCATATTTCCGATACACCACTAAATAAGTGGTAGAACAACGTTCACTTATGCTTTAACGGCACGAACCAATTCAGCAAGACCTTCCCAGTCTCCATCATCCATCAGTTTCGTTGGTACCATCCAGGTACCGCCACAAGCGATAACCGACTTAAGTGCAAGGTAATCTTCTACGTTAGAAGGGTTTACGCCACTAGATGGTTCTGCCGGGAAAACTTCAGAATGCGCAGACCAATTTCCATTGCTTACTCACCAAGCTTTGGATGTTCAGATCTCTATGGGCACCTTTCTAAATCAAAAGTGCCCCTTTGTCGTTTATAGTAAATACGCAACGGTAAACTACACTGACGACTTTTCAATACTTTTTCTCATGACTAGCCAGAACCCACTACATCGGGGTCAATATGATTTTTCCATGTAAGGTCGCTGATTTAGACTCGATTAGCTCGATAGCAGATTGAACTTGTTCCAATGGAATACAGCGTTCAACATCTAGTTGTATTTTATTGGTGATGAAATGGTCTAGCATCATCGCAAACTTTTCGCGCCTGACACCTTTACCAACCGAGTTCTCCCAGTAGCGTAAGAAAAATGTACTGAAGTCAATGTTCTGGTTCTTCGTGTACTCAAAGAAGCGAGGCTCATAAAACTCCAGAGAAAGCGTTCCATAGTTGATATACCGACCATTATCGTTGACGGTAAGAATCAGTTCAGTTCCTGCTTTGCCTCCAATGGCGTCGAATGCGATATTGGGGTTAGGCAAATCAAGTGTCTGTATTTGAGTTAGTAGGTCTGCTTTTGCATCTAGTACATGGTTTGAAGCGTATGGATAATTTTCAGGCTTCGAGGTTACGACAATGAGAGTGAACCCTAGCGATGTAGATAGCTGTGCAAAAATTTTACCTATTGCAGAACTTCCAGCGTTGATAATCAGTACATCTTCTTTCTTCAACTGAGCAATTTCGGTGGTTAAAACCCACGCTGTTAGCGCATTTATATACAACTGGCACGCATAGCCGTTGTCCAGATTCGGCGGAATGACAAAGAGGTTATCTGGTGATACATCTATATATTGCTGCCAAGTACCGCTGGTAGCCACGACAACTCTTTGCCCTACGATAAATTTTGCGTGGTTGGAGTCGATGATTTGCCCTACAGCTTCAAATCCGGGTACTCTGGGCGGCTGATGGCTATGCCTGTATTGACCTACACCATGAATAGACAACAAGTCGCTTGGATTAATATTAGTTGCTTCGATTTTTACTCTGATTTTATCTTCTTCAAGCGAATTCAAAGATACGTGTTCAATTGTCAATGAATCTTTCGGTTGACCGAAACAGAGCTGGTGAACTCTAGTGTTTGTAGTAGCGTTAGACATTAATAGGCTTTTGGTCGATAAATTCTTCAAGTATCAGATGTTATGCTGGCATTTTTATCATAAATGTCCAGCTTTATGCTGACTTTTCTTTGTCCCAAAGTTTGCTAGGTAAGAAAAAGCAACTGTTATGCATTTAGCAATTTTGTTCTATCTTCACTATCACTTGCTCTCTATACTTTCATTATGTTTCCACTAAATAGGTTGAGTCTGTAAGCATGCAAGAACAATTTAGCTATCAAAAAAGTGCGCACACTAAAGGATTGTGTTCATTTTCGGCAAAGATCAAAGACTTTAGCTACGGTAAACATGCCCACGAAGAGTTCAGTATCGGTGTGACATGCCGTGGCCGTCAGGACTTTTTTAGTAATGGAATTTTTCATAAAAGTCAGGCAGGAAACGTGATCTTGTTTAATCCAGAACAGGTTCATGATGGGCATGCTGGAGGTGGAAAAGATATGGAGTATGAAATGCTCTACATACCTGAATCGACAATGATGAGTTTGATGCAAAGCATAGGCAATGTATCTAAAGATCAGTCTCGATTGAAAGTATCATCCTTCCATGATGCGGTTTTGCAAAAACAGATCATTTCAATTGCACGCTCTATGAACTTAGAGCAGCCACTTTCTTCACTAGAAGAAGAGCACCTGTTACTCGGCATCGCTCATTCGATTGTTCGTCTTGGAGATGGCTCTTTTATTGATAAGGTAGCTTATGGGCGAACAGATAAACTATTGGAACAAGCTAAGGAGTTTATTCACTTCAACCTTAATCGAAAACTAGGTATTGAAGAGATTTCAAGCGCTGCCAATATGTCTAAATATCATTTCATTCGTTTGTTTAACAAACAGTTTGGCATGACGCCACACCAGTATGTACTTAGCTATAAAATCAATCGTGTAAAACGCGAGCTAGAGCTAGGTAATAGCGCTGCGGATATTGCATTTAAGTACGGGTTTTCAGATTTAAGTCACCTTAATCGTAACTTTAAGAATACGTTTGGTATCACGCCAACCCAATATCAAAAACAACTCTCGCTTTAGCTTAAACTAAAGCACCTACCAAAAGTTTAACTCTATGCTGGACATAATTATTTATGCTCTAGGGGTCATGTACACCCCAGGGCCAGTCAACGCTATCTGCTTAAACAGTGGCATACAGAAACAAAACTCAATATTTGGCTTTAGTCTCGGTGTCTCGATCGCCATGTTTGCATTATTCAGTGCTGTTTCGCTGATTGGTGAGACATTAATGAATGATGCTTTCTTACAATGGACAGCAATAATGGGTGCTATCTACATTCTTTGGTTGGCATACAAAATATTCGTAAGCCAAGTGGGTAAGGTTGAACTTAAACCAAGTCAAAGCATGAATCTGCGAGACGGTTTGATGCTTCAGCTACTTAATCCGAAAGGCATTGCGGTTGCATTGCCTATTGCAACGGTTCAGTTTCCATCAGCAGGTATTACGGACGGGTATATCTTTGTATGGTGCGCTATTTTGGCACTACTTGCGTTTGGTGCCCCTACTTTTTACTACATCGCTGGACGTCTTATTGGCAAAAAGATAAACGAAACTGGGTATTTAGTTGTAATGAATAAGCTAATGGCAGTGTTGTTACTGTTTGTTGGCTTAAAGATGGGTTTGCCTCCTGTCATTGATTGAGTGTACTGATTAGTAAGAGGGAATATGCAGTTTGATTCTAAATTTGTCATCGTGGTAGCAGATGATTTACCAGTATGGCAGAAGTTGAATGTTGTGAGCTTTCTATCTGGTGGGGTCACATCTACATCAATGGTAGAAACTGGAAAGCAATATGTGGATGGGAATGATAATACATATTTGCCACTTTGTATCCAGCCGACAATAGTACTTAAAGTCACAAGAAGTAAGTTATCGACTTTTGTCCAACGCGCTAATCGTGCAAACATAGAAACCGCAATATTCATCGAAGATATGTTCGCAACAGGTCATGATGAAGCTAATCGAAGCACCGTTCGTTTCTATGATACGGAAAGTTTACCCTTAGTCGGGATGGCTATGTGTGCAGAGAAAAAATTAGTGGATAAAGTTGTCAAAGGTGCGAAGCTTCACGATTAGAGTTGAAGTTGATTACACCTGTAATAACACCAATCTAAGATAACGAGTCAGAGAAAAGTCTGGCTCACTTTTGTCCAGAAACTTCACATTGGGCACACTTCACATTGGGCTCTTTCTCCTAAGTCTAATAGGCAAAGGAGGGAGTGGATTCCATACATCAAGCTAGACCTTTTACAAATGCATATCCTGTTAATGGGCTTTGCCATACTAAAAGTTATCCATGCTGAAAATACTATTAGCTGTGAATCTCCGTGATATATTACGGGGGACATTCCACCGAAACTTAAGGCTTAGCCATAAGTGGCATTACTACAAATGATCAATATTAGCCGTATGACCGTTATTCAGAAGATTTGCAATTTTGTTATAGATAGCTCTATCTGAGAAGGTTTCTCCGACATTTAGTCTGAATGTGTATCGTAGTCCATCTTCACTTAGGACTTCTTCAGCATTCCAGTCGAGAAGGTCCAACTAGGACAGTAGACCGACCTTGGATCCCATATCGCTCTTGGACTTGTTTGTAGGTCATTTCGCCTTTTTCTACTTGGTCAACAACCGTCAATTTAAAAGCAAGAGAATAATCTCGTTGGGTTCGTTTACTTGTTGATTTCATGACACTCTCCAATTTCATTTTGGAAATGTGTCAACCTTATTTAGGACGGTACAGTAATTTCTAAAAAAAGCTCCTAAAATGATAATATCGCCATACCCCTCCCCGGTTAAATATGACCCACTTTAAGAGCACACTACTAAGCGTTTCAAGCCTAAGCTTGAGATAGGCCAGAATGGAGTTAAACAGGCCTATCTAAGTAGTAAAATGGCAATTTTTATTGGTTACCACCAGGCCTCGACTTGCACACCGTAGTTGATGGTGTCGTTGCTCTTATTGTTGTCAAAAGAGTCACCTTCATTGTCCTTCAAATAAGTCGCAAAGAATCGGATTTCTGGACGAGCGAAGAAAGACTCTCCCGTTGAGATAGCATGTGCAATAGTGAATTTTGTACCACTAAACTTGTCTTCAGAGCCTGAATCCCAAGTTTTTTCTTGGTCAAAGTAGCCGACCTCTAACATAGTCTTGTTGTATGGCGACCAGTTGTAAGTTGGACGAGCTACAAATGAGAACAACTCTTCCTTATCTAACCAGTCACCATGATCTTTCACGTTACCGTAAGTTAGAACATGGTTTATCACGACATTTTCGCCTAAATTCAAATCACCAGTACTGATAAAACGGAACCCTTTTGCATCGCTGACGTCACCACTCCATATGTCATACCAGCCACCACCTTGTGAGATAGCGTTCTGTGCAAGTCCTTTATCCATATATTGGAGTACAAACTTGTTGTATCCCAATTCGAAACTCTGGCTAAGTTCAGCCGTTAACATTAAACCGTTATCGAAGTTTTCAGCGGCGTCTTCTTGCTCATCCGTTGGGTTAACCATTGCATAGTCAACACCGAATTCAGTCCAAGAGCCTTCCCATGGGCTAAAGCCAGCGTAACGTAAATCTAAGAAGTAAGTATTCAGATCTCCGTAACTCGTTTTGGTGCCAGTATCATCCCACTCGGCCAACTCATTATCAGCTCGGATAACCGCTGCTGATATCGCACCGGTATTTAACTTGATGTTTTCAATGCCCACACCGTAGCCAGAAATATTCCAGTACTTGGTATCTATAATGTGGATATCATGACGTTGATAAAAGCGTTTACCAGCCCAGATAACCGCATCAGGAGAAGCAGGGATATAGCCCTTAGCTTGAACATTTAACTGTTTAATTCCAAAGTTGGCACTGTCATCTTTACTATTTTCAGACTCTAGATTCCCGTCCGATGACATTTCAAACATACTTTCAAAGTACATTGAACGACCATCTGCATTGAATAACTCTTGGCCTAATCCAATTTCCGAATAAGTGTCAAACTCATTGCCCAAGCGACCCAATGTCGTTTTATAAAACTCATCTCCTCCTTTGGTACCGCCTCCATCAGCACTGGCTCCCAAACCAGCACGTACGTAACCATAGAAATCGACTGCTGAAACTTGAGTGGCGAATAAAGAACCTAAAATAGCGACTGTCAATGTTGCCTTTTTCATTTTAATTTCCTTTTGTATTACTTTTGAGTTATTGGCTGGGTAAATATCGTTATATACTTTGTTTAGGCAATACTTACCCGTAAGATGAATTTCATCTTATTTTTAAATATTGTTATTCACTGTCCGCCTAAATAATCAGGCGGGAGAGTTATTTATTATTTTTGATAACGATGACTTGGTAGGGTTTAAGTGTAATATTCACCTTAATATCGTCACCTGTATTTGCATTTATCCAAATCCCGTGCGGAACTTTCAAATCTCGCGGCTCATTAACAAAGTTCATAATGAACAAATAGCGAGACTGTTCGTCTTCACGAGTTGTCACTGACACTCCGTAAGGCACGTTTTCAATTGGCTTACGAATGCCATGTAAATTAGCAAGAGAAATGTAAAATAACTCGTTAAACTCTGTCTCTGTACGTGCGGCGATGTAGTAAGCACAACCTTTACCAAGCTGGTTCTTAGTAATGACCGGGCAAGCATCAAACAGATCCTCGCGGTAATAAGCCAGAGCTTCTGCCGTCTCTAAATGAATATGTTCCATTAAGTGCTTGGCCTTAAATTCACCACTGAAGCCAAAACCAGAGTGCGTTTCCATTTCAAACAATACGCGTTCATGGTCATAGAGTGAGTCAATCTCTTCAGCCCAAATACCTAATGTGCGGCGCAATGGGCTGCCTTCTCCACCAGGGAAGCCTCCCAGGAAGCACAGATCATTCTGATCAACGATGCCACTCCAATAAGTCGCGACTAACGTTCCGCCTTGCTCGACAAACGCTTCCAGACGCTCTGCTACGCCAGGTTTTATTAAGTACAGCATAGGCGCAACAATGATCTTATAAGGAGTAAAATCACATAGCTGCTCGATTATGTCGCAGCTAATGCCTTGCTGCCAAAAACCTCGATAATGGTCACACACGGTTTGCTCGTAGTGCATGCCTTCATTGCGAGGACCTGAAGCATCATCCATTGCCCAACGGTTTTCCCAATCAAAAATGATCGCCACTTCGGCCTGCGTACTCGTTCCCGCCACATCATTAATTTGTTTAAGATACTCACCGACGGCTGTCACTTCTCGACCAGTACGAGTATTTGCATGACCAACGTGGTCGATCACCGCACCATGGAACTTCTCAACAGATCCGCGGCTTTTTCGCCACTGGAAGTACTGAACAGAATCAGAGCCATGAGCCACTGCTTGCAATGACGAAAGCAGATGGACACCGTCTTTTTTGAGCTTAGTGATTGGCTGCCAGTTGGTTTGGCTTGGGGTTGATTCCATGAGTATAAATGGCTGCTTTTTCAGTGTGCGCATCAAATCATGGTACATCCCGGTATAGCAAGCGAGCGCAACTTCATCGCTGTCACGGTGCCAAAGCGGATAGCTATCCCAAGAAACAACATCAATTGACTTTGCCAATTCCCAATAGTTGTAGTCGTAAAAGTACTCCATGAAGTTTGCCGTCGTAGGCAGATCAGGATTAATCGACTTGAGCGGTGCAATCTCGTGCTCACAGAAGTTCGAGACGCGGTCAGTACAGAATCGTTTCCAATCTAACTTCAGTGCGTGAACGGAGTTCTCACCAACGGGAGATGGTGATTCAATTTGTTCCCAATTGGTGTAAGTATGACTCCAAAACGCACTCCACCACAGCTTATTGAGATTGTATAGGGAGCCGTATTTGTTTTTCAGCCACAAACGAAACTCTTCTTGGCAGTAATTACAGTGACAATCGCCTCCATATTCGTTTGAAACGTGCCAGCCTATCACCGCAGGATGTTGACTGTAACGTTCAGCCAATTTAGCGTTCATGATGCTTACTTTCTCACGGTAATTCGGTGAGCTGTAACAATGGTTATGACGTTCTCCATGCAGTTGTTTAACACGTGCGCTGTTAACTCGCAGGACGTCAGGGTATCGTTCAGACAACCAGGCAGGACGCGCACCACTCGGTGTCGCCAGGAATACAGAAATCCCATTTTCTGCCAAGTTATCCAGTACGTTATCGAGCCATTCAAACTGAAACTCGCCTTCAACAGGCTCAATAGCAGACCAACTGAAGATACCGACAGACATAACGTTGCAATTCGTCTGCTTCATCAGTTCAATATCTTTGGCTAAAATATCTGGTCTGTCTAACCATTGCTCAGGGTTGTAATCCGCTCCATGGAGCAAGCCTTTTATCTTGGGAATGATGTGTTTTTTATTGTTCATTATTGACCTTTAAATACTTTCAATGACGGTAGTGCGTTGCCTTCAAAATCAAACAGTGCTTGGTTCTCCCATGAGTTGCCCATGTCCCATTTGTCCCCGCTGTAGTCCATGCCAGCGCCCGTTGACCAGGTTGCCCCATCGATTGGTAACCATGCAGGTTCCCAGTAATAAATCCCCAGACCTTGTTCGTTAGGCAGTTCATTCAGCAGCGTCATGATGTCAGCCAGGTATTGCGCCTGGCCCTCGATTGACACACTGTACCCCTCAATCGGCCCCGCCTCGGAGTAGCTATTACCTAACGAATCACCATTTTCAGTGGTAAACGGGAAAGACGTTTCGACTAAGACGACAGGCTTGTTGTAGCGACTGATGACGTCATTCATATTGGCTTTTACTTTATCGATTGGACCGTGCCACCACGGATAGTAAGACATACCAATCACATCAAAATCTACGCCACGCTGGGTGATTTCATCAAACCACCAACGGAAAAGACCATTGTCACCCGCTTCAGCGAGGTGCAACATGATTTGAATGTCTTTACCACTGTCGTTGTCATGCACCGCTTGGATGCCGGTTTTTAAAAGAAGTGATAGGCGGTCGAACTCCTTACCATCTTGCCCCCAACTTTTACCCTCTGGCCAAAGCATACCGCCATTCAGTTCGTTACCAACTTGAACCATATCTGGCACAACACCCGCAGCTTGGTGTGCTTTCATCACCTCTGCTGTATAGTCGTAGACTTTCTGTGTTAGGTTCTCAAACGTAAGTTGCTCCCACTCTTTTGGCTTTTGTTGCTTTTTAGGGTCAGCCCAAAAGTCGCTGTAATGGATATCAAGCAGGAATGACATACCGTTTTCTTGAGCACGTTTACCAAGCTCAATGGAACGCTCTAACGTGTTATTACCGCCACCAAATACATCACCAGTGGCTGACATTGGGTCTACCCACAAACGTGCGCGAATAGAATTAACCCCACTATCTTTTAATATTTTAATCAGATCTTCTTCATTGCCATCTTGGTAATATTTCCCACCTAATTTTTCTATTTCAGGCAACATGGAGATATCCATACCACGTATAAAATCAGCTCTCAGTGTTGGAGCAGTTATAACAATATTATCTGCATCAGCATTAATATCAGAGTTATTATTATTTGAAGTATTTACAGATTGACAGCCAGCCAAAGCCACTGCCGCACTAATAAGTGCAACCTTAAATTTTGTATTCATATCTTTCTCTCTAGTATTAGCCTTTTGTACTACCTGCTGTTAAGCCAGATACAAAGTATTTTTGTAGTGATAGATAAAGAAGCGCTACAGGTATTGAAATAAGCACAGCACCCGCTGCATATGTGGTATAACTTGCCCCCATTTTTTCTACGACCAAATTATATAAACCGATAGGTAACGTATAATTTTCAGGCGTTCTTAGAATGGTTGTAGCGAGAATAAAATCGCCTAGAGGCCCCGTGAAAGAGAATAAGGCTACTACTGCAATAATTGGTTTTGAAATAGGCAGTATAATTTCCAAAAAAATACGGATATTACTCGCACCATCCATTTTTGCTGATTCATCCAGGTCTTTAGGTATCGCGTCCAAGTAACCTTTCATTAAATACGTGTTCATCGGGATCATGCCACCAACATAAACCAGTACTAATGCAAGATGGCTATTAATCAAGCCCAACATCTGCGCTAAGACAAATATCGCAATTAGGGCGGAGAATTGCGGGATCATCTGCAAAAGAAGGAACAGCATTAGACCATTTTTCCTGCCTTTAAAGCGAAAGCGTGAAAACGCATATGACGTACATGACACACTGATCAGCGTTAGCACCATGGTCAAAAAGCTGATTTTCAAACTATTCCAGAACCAGGTCAGGTAAGCTACTTTGTCATTAGCAAACAAAGTGGCATAGTGACTCAGAGTCGGGTTCTCAGGGAAAATGGACTCACCCATGATGCTATTACCTGGATAGAATGACGCACCAACCGTCCAAACTAACGGGTAAATAATGATCACTGCTACCAACAAAATCAGGCCGTAACTCAATGTCAATCGGATGCGATTACTACGTTTAATACTCATGTTGTTATCTCGCTTCTTCTTTGAATGACTTGGTCATACGGAATTGCCAAAGAGCAATGCCCACAACGAAAATCGACAGTAATAAAGTGATGGCAGAGGCAATACCGTATTGCGATGAAGACATCGTCAGTTTGTAAATCCATGACACCAAGATATCGGTGCCGCCCGCGTTACTACCAATGACAGCAGGCCCCCCATTGTTAAATAGATAAATAATATTGAAGTTGTTAAAGTTAAACGTGTATTGAGTAATCAAAATTGGAGCGATTGAGTACAGAACCAGCGGTAAAGTGATAGTTCTTAACTGCTGAAATTTGCTTGCACCGTCCATCGTCGCAGCTTCATAAAGATCGTTAGGGATCGCCTGTAGAACCCCCGTTGTCATGGCGAATACAAATGGGAAACCTAACCAGGTTTGGATCATGATGAGCGCGACTTTCGTCCAGAATGGGTCTGTCAGCCAAGCTTTAGGCTCAATACCGAAGAAGTCGAGAATCACGTTGTTGATGACACCAAAGCTGTCGTTAAACATCCCGGTAAAAATAAGGATGGTAACAAAGCCAGGTACCGCCCAAGGAAGGATAAAGATTGTACGGATCAGAGGCTTAAATTTAAGGTCTTTTTGGTTAACCAGAATCGCCAACAGAACCCCGACTGTGCATTGCAAAGTTGATGCAACTAATGTCCAAACGACTGTCCACTGCAACACATCGATAAAGGTGTTACGCCACAAGTTAATTTGGAAAATGTTGAAGAAGTTCTTCAATCCAACCCAGTCAACCAGCTTCGCAGGTGGTGAGTTGTACAGGTTGTAGTTGGTAAAACCAATCGCAAAACCAAAGATGATCGGAAACACAACAACAAAGACTAAAAGGATAAAACCCGGACTTATCATCAGATACGGGAAGCCAGCATTGATAACATTGCGATACTGAACACGCAGTGAGTTCAATGGACGGCCTTCATCAAGCCGTTGACCGTTTTTGTAGGCGTCATTAATGCTGAGTACATAAACCGCTAAACCAAATACCACCACTAGCGAAGCAATAATACCTTCTGCAAGTAGAAAAACTGAGTTGTCCTCTGGTAGGTTTTCGCCAAGTGTTACAAGACCCCACATACCGTGGGAAATAAAATCACGAGTTACTGTATAAAAACTTGTTAGCAGGATGAAGAACATCATGCCTTTTACAAACTGTCGGTTATAAAACTGGCCAAAGCCAGGAATTAGCGCAAGTAAGGAGGCAGTAAACCGTTGGGATCGATATAGCCCCGAGTTATGCTCAAAATGTTCACTCATGTCAGACATCACTTACAACTCCATTTCGGAAAACTTCTGGCGTCTGTCAGCCCCAGACGAGTAACTAGGGCCGACAATTGCTTTCACCAGAACAATATCTTTGAATTATTGACCCATCATTGCGTGGTTAGCTTCGATTTGCATATTGATGCTGTCTACCGCAGAGTCGAGTGCACTTTTCGCATCTTGTTTATTGGTTGCAATCAACTGAAGCGCGCTGTTCGCAGGGCCCCACACTTCGTTCATTTCTGGTATGGAAGGCATAGACGTAGCGTGAATGGATTGCATCGCTACAGCACTTGCTCCTGGGTCATTCTTGATAACAGGATCGTCCACCAATTTTTTCACTGCCGGAACCTCTCCAGTTAGCTCAAAGCGGCGCTTGGCATTATCATAATTATTGACGAACGTAATAAACTCTTGAGCTAAAGGTTTGTTTTTCGAGAAAGTGGAAATGCTGTAGCTCTTCACGCCCATAAATGAGCCCATTTGCTCACCAGATGGCAATTTTGGAAGAGGGGCTACACCGTAGTTGATCCCTGCTTCTTTGTAAGGCTGGAGCGCCCAAGGACCAGTTTGAACAATCGCTGCTTTGCCCGACGTGAATAGTGAATCGATAGCATTAAGCCCGTTATTACCAATGATGCCTGTAGGGAATACTTTAGAGTCATAGAACTTCTGAATGAATTTCGCGCCTTCTACTGCCCCTGGAGTATTCAGTAATATTTTATTAGGATCGTACGAGCCGTCGTCTTTTTTAGCGAAAACATCACCACCCATACCGTTTAAAATTCCGTAGGTGTAATAAAGCTCATCCCATTTAGCCAGCAAACCGTATTTATTTTCTTCGCGAAACTTCTTAGATAGCTCAAATATTTCGTCCATCGTTTCTGGCAGTTCAGAAATAAGATCTTTGTTGTAAACCATAAATACGGTTTCAACGGATTTTGGCAAGCCGTATAGCACGCCATTGTAAGTCAATGCGTTAATAGAAGATTGACTAAATGTATCGGTAACGACTTTATCGACCTGAACTGGAGCAAGTAAACCTTGGATAACCGCCCCACCAATCTGATCATGTGGAATCAAGACGACGTCAGGACCAGTGCCCGCCGGACCGTCCATTCGTAGCGATTCGACCTGACCGCCATATGGCATTTCAAGCACGTTCACTTTCACATCGTGTTGTTTTTCAAACGCTGCGACCGCTTCTTCATTACCAAAAGACTTTTGAATGTCTTCCCAGACTAATAAGGACTGCTGCGCCAACGCCATCGGCGAACAAAATAGAGCAGTAACTGCGAGAGCAGATAGTTTTTTACTAAATTTATTATTATCCATAAAATTTCACGCCTTTCGTTTTTGGTAAAAAATAAAATTTATGGTGCAAATATGCTCCTTTGTGTTATTTTTTCCATACAGGTTATTCATTGGTGTGATTTTAATCACTTTAGCTAGCAGTTATTGTGATAAAACAAACAAGTAAAAATAAAATTTACTAAATAAAAGACGAATTAGATCACACACTTTATTTATTATCATTTAAGAGGAATTTAAAATGTCTTCGATCCAATTATCCAATGTCGTAAAACGTTTTGACGATACCCAAACCATTCACAACGTAAACTTGTCAATAGAAGAAGGTGAGTTTGTGGTGTTTGTTGGCCCATCGGGCTGTGGCAAATCAACGCTCTTGCGTATGATTGCCGGTCTGGAAGACATCAGTGATGGAGCAATATCTATTTCGGGCAATGTCGTTAACGACACTCCACCATCAGAACGAGGGGTGGCGATGGTGTTCCAGTCTTATGCGCTATACCCACATATGACTGTTGCAGAAAATATGGGTTACTCACTAAAAGTAAACAAAGTACCTAAAGAAGAACGAGATAAAAAAGTGCAGTTGGTCGGTAAAGCTCTGCAGTTAGAACATCTGCTCGATCGTAAACCAGCCCAACTGTCAGGAGGCCAACGTCAGCGCGTTGCTATCGGTCGTGCTATCGTGAGAGATCCTAAAGTGTTTTTATTCGATGAGCCTCTATCAAACCTTGATGCAGAATTACGTGTGGATATGCGTCTACATATTGCAAAGCTACATCAAGAACTTAAGTCAACCATGATCTACGTAACGCACGACCAAGTCGAAGCCATGACATTAGCAGATAAAATCGTCGTGCTTCGTGATGGTAAAGTTGAGCAAGTTGGCTCACCAATGGATCTCTACCATAACCCTGTTAACAGATTTGTTGCCGGATTTATTGGCTCGCCTAAAATGAATTTTCTTCCTTGTACCGTTGAAGCTTGGGATGAAACGAGCTTAACAGTGAGTCTGGATGTGGGTCATTCAATCACTTTACCGATAAAAACAGCTCAGGTTGAAATAGGTAAAAATCTAACGTTAGGTATTAGACCAGAACACCTCACGACAAATCCAGATATGATCACACTTGCATTCCAATGTGAAGTGGTCGAGAGACTGGGAGGCATGACTTACATCTTTGGCCAATGTGGCGGCGTGGATGACTTCAAATACCTTCATCATGGGGACACACAAGTACAGTCTGGTGAGTCAATTCCGCTATTTACATCACCTTCCCATTTACACATTTTTGAACCTGATGGAAACGTCATTACATTTGATTCTGTACAATCAACGCATTAACGTTTTAACGCCAAAGAGCATTCAAAATGCTCTTTGGCATGATAGAGCTGTCCGATAAAAACAATATAGGGTAATCTTTTGGCTACACTTAAAGACATTGCACAAAGAGCGAAGATTTCTACTTCCACTATTTCTCGCTTTCTTAACGACGACCCTACTTTGTCTGTAAGTGAAGACAAAAAACGGGCCATTTTGGAGGCAGTAGAGTCTCTTGGCTATCAATCCCCTAAACGCAGTAAAAAACAGTTTGTTCATCATGAAGTAACCAAAACGAATGAGCCAACTGGCGTACGTGATGTTGTTATGTTGAACTTTTTGACTCCGACACAGGAAATAGATGACCCGTATTTCACTTCTATTCGTGCTGGCATTCAAAATCGTTGCTTAGAAAAAGGCGTCGATTTAAGAACACTACATTTAGACCAGATTGATACCAATATAAATCTAATAGAAAACGCTCCGGCCGTCATTGCAGTCGGACATTTCTCCAAACATGTTGTAGATACCTTATATCAAGCTAACCACAATATTATATTTGTTGACTCAAATCCTTTAGGTAGCAAAACCGATGCAGTGTTAATTGACCGGTTAGCCTTGTCCAATGACGTTATGCAAAATGTCTTAAAAAGCCGTTGTAAACGACCTGCTTTTATTGGCAATAACGAGGAGCGCTTACATACTTTTCGTAAAGTCACCAAAGAAAAAGGCTTGTACCACGATGCGCTATGTAAAGTGAGTAAAGAGTATTGCATCGAGTCGGGGTATCAAGCAATGAAAGAAATGCTACAACTCAATGAACTTCCCGACGTGGTCTACGCCGCGACAGACATGGTGGCTGTTGGTGTTTATCGAGCCATTTATGAGGCGGGGTTAACTATTCCAGGGGACATACAAGTTATCGGAACCAATGATATCTCGTCAGCCCGACATATGAGTCCAAGCCTTACTACAATGCGACTGTTCCCGTTTGAAATGGGAGAAGTCGCAATAGATATGTTTATTGAAAAAATGAGTGGTCGGAAATATAACAAGACTGTTTTATTTGGTCATGAATTCATATGGCGAGACAGTTTTAAAATTAACTAACTGCGAGCTAATTTATGATTCTTCAATACATCACGGATGATAAAATTGACTTAATAAATTTATAGATGGATCATAATCACAATTATCTAAGTAAATTTACTTAGATAATTTATCCAAAATCACAACTACGTAAATCACCTTATAAAAGTAATCACTAACACTTTTATATACCACCTCAACACTAAAATCCGTTGCTATATTATTTACGTTTAAAAATAATCAAAACGTGAATATATAAAAACGGTGAAACGATGAACAATACTCTAAAAACACTAGCTATCTTCGGCTCATTAGTGGCCTCAAACTATTCTCACGCTTTTATTAAAGGTGCGGATATTAGTTGGATAACTCAGATGGAAGACAGTGGCTACGAGTTCTACAACGATTGGGGCTATCGACAAGATGTCCTTTCAATATTACGAGACCATGGCATGAACGCAGTGCGTCTTCGTGTCTGGGTTAACCCCAGTGATGGTTATTACAGCTCACTGAATGATGTAATTGTCAAAGCTCAGTGGGCCAAAGACGCGAATATGGATGTGATGATTGACTTCCACTATAGCGACACTTGGGCCGATCCAGGTAACCAGTGGAAACCCGCAGCATGGCAACAACTGAGCTTCGAAGATTTAATGGGACAAGTATGGTCTTACACTAGAGACTCACTCAACACCTTAAAAGCTGCAGGTATCACACCAAAATGGATTCAAGTCGGTAATGAAACCAACAACGGAATGCTATGGAATGAAGGAATGGCTTCAAGCAACATGCGTAACTATGCATGGTTGTTTAATAGCGGACGCAACGCAGCCAAAGAAGTATTCCCAGACGCTAAGGTCATCGTCCATTTAGCCAACTGTCACGACAATGCTAATTTCCGGTGGATTCTTGATGACTTACAATCCAACAGTGCTTGGTGGGATGTTATTGGCGCATCTTCCTATCCCAAGAATGCTACTGGCCTTACTTGGCAAGAAGCAAACAATCAATGCCTCTCTAATCTCAATGATATGGTCGAGCGCTACGGAACGGAAGTGATGATCACTGAAATTGGTGTGCCTTGGGATGAGCCTCAAGCAAAGACTATCGTTGCCGATATGATCCAAAAAGTACGTAGTGTTAATCAAGGTAAAGGCATTGGGATTTTCTACTGGGAGCCACAGGCATATAGTTGGCAAGGTTATACTTTAGGTGCATGGGATCCAAATACGCGCCAGCCTACTCAAGCTCTTGACGCTTTTCTTGAGTAACTATGGACTTATCTAACTTTTCATTACTCGTATCTTTTCTCACGCACCAATTGATTTTTCCTTAGTGCTAACGACAACGTGACCAAAAGCAAGAATTGCTAGCCATAAAGTATGGCTAGCACAAACGTTAAATCCGATTTTGTTAAAAATCACTTTTCAAGTGCAGACTGAATTGCATTCCAGTCCGCAATCTTGAAGTTCTGATTTTCATACTCATAATTAGCATTGACGTTGAAGCCATCCTGAGCAATGAAAAATCCGGTAGGGAATCGATCACCTATCGAGCTTGAAACTGCGTGAATCCCATCCGTCTCGCTAGCTCCATCCAAACCATTCTCGTCATCTGCCACCAGCGCGAAACTACCCGCGTATTGATAAGCTTCATCAATATTGTATACCGCGTAAGTGTGATTGCCCTGGCTCGACACAATCAAATAGTTAACCGTTCCGTTATTGTAAATAGTGATACCTTCAGCGTCGGCAACGAGTTGCTTTCCATCCACTTCAATGATCATCTCACCGTCAGTTGCCGCAGATTCATCGGCCGAGAACTTCCACACTCCAACGTCTTCCTCTCCTACGTATAAGGTTGCTGTTGTAGCATCGACAACACAGCCTTCTGGTTGGCTATCGACTTTGAGTCGACGAACAATACGACCTTCAATGCCAGCTTCCTGAACTGTCAGACGCCACTGTTCAATGTCCCCGCTCTTGCCGTTAATAAAGACATATGGCGTACCGTCTGAAGACTGATAAGTACACAAACCATATACTTCGTTAAGTTCAGATTTTAGCTGAGCCACCTCTTGATGTGTGTTCTCACCTATTGCATCCGGCGTCACAATCGGATTCTGGCTCTCCGTCGCTTCTTGGATTTTGTACAGCGCGATGGTGTTAAATTCACGATTACTCGCCGCTGCTAATGCAAAGCTGTCACCATTTGTATCTGTCACAGACTGGATAATATCGACATTATTTGGCTCCCCTTCATTGAGATATTGAAGTTCTGCACCATTCAGGTCGTAAGCCATTAAACCACCCTGCTTATTGGTCGCAATAATCAGGCTGTTTTCCGGTGCACTGTCATTGAACCAAAACGCGGGATCGTCCGCCGCATCACCATCATCGTCCACAGGGTCGGTTTCACTGATCACTTTAACCAATGCAATACCCGTCGAGCTTAGGTTTTCTGGGCTCAGTACCTGAGAGATTTGAGTATTGCTCATCGAATTTGCTTGATTAAGCGTTTCATAGCTTAGCTTCTCGTAAACCGGCTCATCGGCTTCTGAATTCGCTACCCAAAGACCGTCATCTGCAATGCTAAGCGATTTAATCTCAGCAACGCCGTCTAGATGAATATTGGCAGCAAGTTGCCAGTCATCACGTCGATATAGCATCATTCCTTTGCCTTCATCACCTACAACCAGATAACCATTACCGTCAGCCATGTACAGAAGGTCTAAAGCTTCTATTTCTTGCAGGTTACCCAGAGACTCAATACCATCGACCATGCGTCGAGAGTTAATATCTTCAGGATCCGCACCATAAGCCCACACGCCAACATCTTGTTCGGCAACGTACAAGGTCGCGGTTTCATCATCGACAATACAAGCACTTAACTCACCACCCACATCGAGCTCACGTACTGCGATAGGTGTGCCATTATCATCGGTCAGAACACTTTTGATCTCGCCATTTTCGTACTTTAATTTGTACTGCAGTGCCACACCGTCTTCAGTAACGCCCGTGAGCAACAGCTCGCCATTGGTTGTATTTTTATGCAGACAAACTCCTTCGGCAGAATACTCTGTCGAAAGCGTACCAACCTCGTCAAGAACTACACCATCATCGTAACCAATCGAATAAAAGCCAAAACTGTTGTCATCGGGTAGTGCCAGCGCGAGCAAATCGACCGATTCACCGTTATCATCGCTGATATCGTATCGGATATCCGCGCCAGTGATCTCCTGCCCTTCTAGCTTTTCTATCTCTATGCCCGAGGGGTTATAGACAGCAAGTCCATCACCTTCCAGCGTGACAAACAATAGGCTGTTTTCACGGTTGTCACTATTAATCCAGTAGGCTGAATCACCGATGTCGTCGTAACTAGTGTTAGAAGTTGCTGATGTTGTTAACAACTCAGCTTCTATTGCACCAGCACTCGGAGCTTCGACATAAACGGTTTCGGTATCTTCCAAGTCACAGCCACTTAGCAGTGCAGCAACGATGAGTGAACTCAGTATTGAACGACGCATTTTTCTCTCCATGTATTTAAGTCAGGAGAGAATCTAGGAGGAAAGCGTGAAAGATTTATGACAAAAAATAAAATTATAATTTAATATCAATGGGTTATATAAGTCCACCTGAAATAATGAGCTTTTCGGACTAAGAATAACACTACGTAATGTCGTACTGCTTCTATCAATAATTTGTCACATTGATATGAGAAGATAGGTCACCTGAGCTTTTTGGACTTTTATCAATCTGCACGCCTAAAAGGCGTATTTTACTGACCTGCACACTCTCTAATGAAAATAAAAAACCTAATTACACAATTCAATTACCGACTCTTCGATATCTTTTACGGACTCCGCTGCCACCGATTTTGGCTAGTGATACTGGTTATGTCTCTCACTGCTCTGTTCGCTTTTAACTACGTCAATGGGTATGTAAAACCGCAATCTCAGTTAGACTGGCTAGACATTGTCGGCGAAGGCTCTTCGACCATTATGGTGCTGGTGTGGGTGCTCGTAATCCTCTCAACCCGAACTCCGGGAAAGATTACCAACTATTTTTCGTTTGGCTTTATCTGTATTTTGCTGTCCCTATCTCAAGATTTTATCGACGAATTTATCAGGCTTGAGTCTTATACGATTGTCGGCAACTTAATGGAATGCATGCTGATTGGCTTAGGCATAGTGACTTACGCTTTCTGGCAATGGCGCAAAGAGCTTTTGGTCATCAATAATTATATTTCTCAACGACGCAAGCTCAATCCAAGAACACCCATTCATGCTGAGCATTATCGCCTTCCTGATGTTCGACATCTGTACCAGGCGCTAACCCGAACCAAGCAGATCCCCACGTATAACGAGCCCACTTTTCTGTTAGCGATTCATTTAGTCAATGAGCGCCAACTCATTCACTCCTTATCGCTTAATGAAGTAAGCCGGTTAACCATCTCAATTTCAGAACTGTTATTTATCACCGCCCGAAGTCATGACTTAGTGTGTCATTGCGCTGCATACCGTTATCTGATTCTGATGGAAAATTGTAATGAAAGTGAGGCATCACAATTCGCCCGGCATTTAGAAGGGTTACTGAATAGTTTTGTCTTCTATCTGGATTCCGGCGGTTTCATTGAACTTGATTGGCAATGGAGCCTGACCCAAAGCCATGAACCTGCCCATACACCGCAGTCCGCTCAAAAACTGATTCAGGACTCCATGAAACCCTTTAACCACGTACAAAGCATCTAAAGGTATCAGCGTGAAAGCAAGTCATGCTCTGGTACCGCAATGGACTGAGCGAAATGATAAAGTAGTGCCTGCAAGACACCATATCGCTTTGTTGCTTGATCTGCTCAGCAACAGAGGGGTCAATATGCACTACGCGCTACGAAATACAGGCATCTTTTACCAAGACTTGATTGAGCGTGATTTAATGGTGAGCCCCACCCAACTTGCTCGCCTGATTCATAATATGACCAAACTGGAGCAGTTTCCCGACTTGAGTTTTCTGTCTGGACAACAGCTTATTCCCGGCGCTTTTTCAGATTCGAGTCACCTTATCGTCCATGCAGCAACGGTCAGAGAATTGATTGGAAATTTCGTGGCTTATTCTGAGATTTACTTTCCGCTGCTCAAACTTCGGGAACGCGTGGATGAAACAGGTCTCTATTTATTTGAAGAAGATCCTTTTGGTGAAGCCAGTTCATTGAGTTCCGGGGCGCGCATCACTTACCGTCGGTGGTTAATTGAGTATGTCTTTACATCTATTATTTCTGTCACCAATTGGCGCGCAGATCAAAATCTCCCCTGGTCTACAAAAGTCGACTGGAGCGCACCATGCTGGCAGGAACAGTACGATGTTTACTGGGGCAAAGTGGAATTCAGGCAGTCAATGGCTTCAATGCACCTTCCCAAAGAATGTCTGGAATTAACCATATCGCATCGATCTTCAACACTTTACAAGGTGGCTGAACAAACAGCATCCCTACGACCTTGTGGTTTGCTGAGTTATATCCGTGATCAACTTCGACAAGATCAGCAGCAGGTTCCATCTCTCAATGATATGTCTGAAATGATGAGTATGAGCCCTGCGACCCTGAAAAGAAGACTCAAAAATCACGGTAGTACCTACCGCTCACTTTTGGGAGAGGTAAATCGCCAACACGCCATTTATCTGCAAGAAATGAAGAAGTTGGATGATGTTCAAATTGCAAAGAAAATGCAGTTCTTCGATGTTAGTAATTACCGACGGGCAACTAAACGTTGGAAAATAGTTTAGCTTAAAGATAAAAAATCAAATCATTCTTAGCGTGAAATACGTTCGTAGGGCTCTTTAGCCACGACATCCTGAGCAAATAATAACAAACTTCTCTTTCTCAATATCTTTTTCGTAATCCGATTGATTACTCCTTTGGCTCCTTGAACCTCAATCTTAATTTTAAGAGCATATGCAGCTTTCTCTAAAGACTTAGCGTTCAAAAATGTATGAGCTACGCCAGAAAGACAAAACGTCACAGCCAAAGTCAGCCAAGATTGATTTAGAACTGCCCGCCATAAAGGTTCTGGGCACTTTGTGTGTCAGTGACTTTGCTAATTTAGCAACCTATTAATAACTTTTAGTATTGAAAAGTCTGAATAGCTTCTCTTATTCCTTACAACGTGCTTTTAACGTTCTGCAAAAAGTCTAAATAATTCATAGCTGATGACTCTACAACAATCATTTGACTGACCATCAAAATCGCAAACATGCTCATGATAGAAAACACAAAGTCTGTCGGTTTCACCAAGTTATTCTTTATCCCATACCGAATACCGTAAACAGATAACGGAAACATAAGTAAGGCGGCGGTTGCTAGACCCGTAGTATAGGGAAATGGGCGGTTAAACATCCAAATTGCAGCGGTATGCCCAATGACTTCCAATAAGCCTAAAAGCATTGGGATCATCAAAAGGAACCCATTTTTCGGAAAAATGAGTGCTGCAATAAACAACAGTATTATTGCTATCGCCAGAACCAATTCTCCAAAGTTTTGATTAGCTAATGTGAACCCTATGGTTTCTTGCATCATCTCGGTAAATCCACCCGGAAACTTTAACTCTTCCCATGTGTGGATAACAACAAAAAAGAACTGGACGCCTACTAATGTTCTTAGTACCGATTGGTTTTTACTGCAAACAAAAATACGAGAATTCCGAAAACCGTTAAAATACTGTGTATATATGGAAATATATAATCTTGCATAGCTTGCCTTTAATCGAGTAATTTTTTAAATCTGGTTGCTACGAAACAATCCCAACAACCGAAATACTACCAACCAAGTGACATCGCATGACGTAGTTTTTAACTAAGCGCCACAGACAACGATGCCTCTGAAAATTCTCATATAACGAGTAGTGGATTGATAGGACCCACTTTGTTTAATTAAATTTCCTCGTGTTTATGCACCAGTCCGAAGTCGGCGAGAACAGAGTAAGCCGCAGGGATCATAAATAACACCAGTAAGGTTGAGGCAAAGATACCGAACACAATCGAGATAACCAAAGGCTGAATGACCTGAGCTTGCAAACTGGTTTCTGTCAGTAAAGGTAGTAAACCTGCAGCCGTGGTCATTGAGGTCAAAAACACCGCTCTGAATCGTTCGCGACTCGCTTTCACCACAGAGTCATGAACGCTGTCTCCTTCATCGACGTGATGGCGAATATACTGCACGAGCAATATAGAATCGTTGACCACGATGCCAGCTAGAGAGACAAAGCCCATCATACTTGGCATGCTAAGTGAGTGACCGAGCAATATGTGCCCCCAAACTACGCCGATGAAGGCAAGTGGGATAGCTAGCATGACTACGACGGGCTCCAGATAGCTGCGGAACTGATAACTGAGTATGGCAAACACGCCGAACAGGCCAAGTAGGAAACCTTTGCCCATTGACGCGCCCGTTTCAGCGGCATCCTTGGCTTCCCCTTCAAAATCAAAACGTAACCCCGGGTATTTCGCCACCAGTTTTGGCGCTTCATCACGTTGGAATTGAGCGATGATCGCTGTTGAGTTAGCTTTGGTATTATCGACATCACCAAATACGCTAATGGTTCTTAAACCATCAATACGCTGAATTCGAACATAGTTGCGTTGAAAATCTAACGTCGCAATGGTTGCAAGTGGTATCTGACTGCCATCCGACATGATGATCGGGAAGTTTGCCAGTTGTTGTAAGTCGCCCGCTTGAACTTTATCGAGACGCACTTCAATCGAGATATTTTCTACTCCGACCTGAATCTCATCCGCGGTCTGACCAAAAAAGGCTGCACGCAGCTGGTTAGCAACCAATTGTCCGTTGATACCATAAGTTTCTGCGCCCGGACGAAGTTTGACTAACACCTCTTCTTTACCCATTCGCATATCGTCAAGCACGCCGTGTATGCCATCGAATTCGTTGAGATATTGCTGGATATCGATTGAGGCGGATTTGAGCGCCTCTAGATCATCATGTTTGGCGCGGATTTCAATCGCGCGTCCACCTGGCCCCATCGTTGGCTGTTTAAAGACCAAGGAAATGGGATCGGCCAGTTCACCAACATCTTGGCGCCAAGCGGCGATGAAATCATCTATGACGGTATTGCGACTTTCTGCACCGAGTAGATCAAGTCGAACGGTGGCGATATGTGGCCCCGATTCATTAGCGTCAGCATTGGCATTAAACTGGCTAGTAATATGTTCAATAAGTGGCACACCGTTTTCGACATTTTGCGTCCATTCTTTGTCTAACTTTTGCGCAGACGCAACGATCTTATCAACCACGGCCTCGGTTTGAGAAAGTGATGAGCCCGGTGGCAGAATGATACGCGCTTCGGCGATATCACCATCGAGCTCCGGGAAGGGTTGAAACTTGAGTAAGCCTCCAGCCAACGTTGCTACTGAGATAAACAATAAGGCTAAGACAGCACCGAGGAAGGCATAACGAAATTCAACCACTTTCTCCACTGCGTTGACTAAGGTTTTATTGCGAAAGTTCTCAAAGCCATCGAGGAGTTTCTTTTTAAATTTCGCTGGGGGTTTTTCATTCTTCTCTTTATGCAGTGAATGCGATAAGTGGTTGGGAAGAATAAGAAAAGCCTCAACTAAACTCAACGTCAGAACGAGAATCAGCACTTGTGGAACGGCTTTGAGCACGGCTCCCATTTCGCCTTGCAAAAACAGCAAGCTACCAAAAATACATACCGTTGTAAGGAAAGAAGAGACAACGCCGGGTAACACTTTTTTCACCCCTTTGATGACGGCATTATCGACATCTTCTCCTCTATCTAGATGAGCGGCGATGGATTCAGCAATAACAATCGCATCGTCCATCATAATACCGATCGCCATAAGCAGACCGACCAATGACATAATATTGATTGAAAGCCCGAGCTGCACCATCAGGAATAGTCCGCCAAGGAAAGCAACGGGTAAGCCCGCTGCAACCCAGAATGAATAGCGAAGGCTAAAGAACAACCACATGGTGGCGAACACAAGCACGATACCCTGCCAGCCATTGCGAACCATCATGGTTAAACGATCCCACAGTACAGAAGAGAGATCATTGGTGAGTTCTAGTTTGACGCCGTCTGGGGCGATCGCTTGTTGATGCTCTACGAACTGAGCGACACGCTCCTTGATTCGAAGCGCATCATCTTCTTTGTTCTTACTGACTTTAAGTAGAGCTGAAGGGTGACCATCAAAGAGAACCTTCTGTTCATCTAATTCAAAGCGGTCGGTAATGGTTGCGATGTCTTTAAGTCGAATCTGTGAACCGTTTGGTCCAGAACCAACGACGATCGATTCAAGTTGCTGCGGTGAAATACGTCTTTCATCGAAACGGATCAGAAAGTTCTTGTCTGGTGTTTCAACATTACCACTTGGCAATTTAATATTCTGGCGACCAATTTGAGTGGCAATATCACCGACACTCAAGCCAAGTTGACGCATGGCTTGCGAGTCTAACTCTACACGAAACTGATGGTCAGAAAATCCCGCCACATCAACCAGAGATACGTTATAGTCGAGTTTTAATGTTCTCTTAAGCTGTTCTGCGTAGGCTTTCAGTTCCGGCCAGCTTGTATCTGCGGTAATGGCGACGTCAACAACAGGTTCGTTCCAGTCCAATTCCTGTACCACAGGAGACTCAATCTCCTGAGGAAAATCATTGATCGAGTTGATTTGAGTTTGCACATCGACCAACATTCGCCCGATATCAGCTTTCTCGTTAAGTTTGAGGATCAGTCTTGCCGATCCCTCAATGGCTTCACATTGGGTCTCTTCGATATTAGCAAGTCCATCAACCGCATCTTCCATTCGAACACAGATACTCTCTTCCACTTCTTGCGGAGACGCGCCGGGGTAGACGACACCTGCCATTATGTAAGGAGGGTCGAATTCTGGGAAGGTTTCCCGCTTAATGTTGAAGAGTGATGTAATACCCATAACCAACAGGCTAAGCATAAGTAGGTTTGCGGCTGTCGGGTGTTTAGAGAAGAATCGAATCATTGTGGTGACGCCTCTTGACCTCTTTCAACCTCTTTGAGAAGCATCCCGTTAATCGCTGGTAGCAGATCGTTGAGAATTAGCTTTTGCCCCTGCTCTAACGCCCCCTTAACCACTACTTGGTTGTCGCGACGATAGAGCACCGACACGGGCTTAATCTCCAATTTATTGTCCTCACCCATGAGATAGATTTTATCGCCGTGCAATGCACGTTCTGGGATCACCCAACTTGGGTTTTGTTGTCCTTCGATAAAGGCTCTTACAAACATGCCGTTGACAAGTGGTGGTTGCGATCTTGGGTTCAGATGGCGGTAATCTTGTTGAATTTCAAGAATAACACCCGCAGTAGCCTGATTTGGATCAACGGTTTCGCTGATACGGCTCACTTTCGCAGGCCAAGTCGCTTTCATATTACCGCTGCTCAGTTCAATGCTTGCGTCAATAAAGGTCATATCTGGTTGGGGGATACCTGATGCATCACGATTAAACTCACCAATACTTGAGGCGAGCGTGTGCATATCATGGATAGAGAGTTGAGCCTCGACTTCCATCACGTCCATGCCATGTGCGGTTACCATGGTTTGCTGCAGATTAACGACCTGATTTTGCTCTATATCAACTTGAGCAATACGCAGATCATTGGGCAAAGTAATGATGGTTTTTTCCAGTGAACGTTGCGCTTCTTCCACTTTAGACAGGTCAACTTTGACCAAAGCTTCAGCGACTCGTTTTTCGGCGGGCATCAGACCGATTTGATTTTCAATATCGAGAACCAGCTTGCGTTGTGAAAGCGCACTTTGCTCTTGCTGATCCACATCCGATTGGGAGGTGAGCCCTTTTGCACGTAGATTTTGTTTACGCGCTAGCTCTTTGTTAGCGATTACTGAACGATTGCGCTCAATTTTTAGCGTCGCCTCTAAGTTTTGTTCTTCTTGGTTTAGCTTGGCGAGAGAAGTTTGTGCAGATTTTAGATCCGCCTGAGCTTGGACTAATTTTAGTTCGTAATCGAGTGGGTCAATACGCAGTATTTCTGTTCCTGCTTGAAGAATCTGACCTTTTTCGAGTTTGGGATGACGGTAGACGATTTTGCCCGCCACCTCAGCGATGGCTTTCCATTCGACCTTGGGCGTAATTTTGCCATAACCAATCGCTTGTGGCGCCATTGCTCGGAGTTGTAACGGGACAGTATCAACCAAACGTGCACGATCACTTGCTGGCTTAATAGGCAAATCGGGCTTGAGTTTTATGGCAAGCACTAACGTGACTACCCCTATGGCAAGCGCCGGAAAGAACAGTAATTTCTTATTAATTCTCATAGATTTTGTTCCTGAAGGTCGTTAAGTAGTAACATGCCATTTGTCATCAGATTTATGTTGTGCTCTAACAATTGATTAAGGAACTCTTCAGAAAGGTCTATCCCGTGAATGGCAAGGAGCGACTGAGGGGCGATAAAAGGGAACACCATTAAGCTGATAAAAGACACCCTGCATAGCTTAGGATCGACATCAGGTTTCAAGATGTTATTCTCGATAAGTCTATCAAACATCACCATTTGCATCGGTTGACTAATATCGGTGAAGACCTTTTCAAGTAGCTTACGCTGTGTACCAGAGTTACTCATATGCATAACCTGAAATACCAAGCGTGGAAACTGAGGGGCTTTAAACATTTCACGATAGTAGGTTCGCATAATGTCGAGAAAGTTTTTCTGCGAACTCTCTTTCACCATGAGTTCCATTTGTTTTTTCATCGGCTTGAGTGTTTCTCGCAGCATAGTTTCAAATAAGCCTTCCTTACTGCCAAAGTAATATCGGATCATGGCGACATTGACATCCGCCTTGTTTGCTATCATGCGGGTTGACACCTTGTCGTAAGCCATAACAGTAAAGAGTTCACGGGCGTGGTCGATAAGCTTTTGTCTAGCATCAATGCTATCGCTGGGACGACCTGCTTTCCTGCTGGTATCTGTCACAAGTTAACTCTCATTATTAAACGTATGATTAATTATAGAGAGTTCGCTAACTAACCGATATGACATAAATTAATCAATATTTAAACAAGTGATTAATTTCTAAGGCTTGATGAAGACTAGATTGAGGGAAGAAGGTCACAATGACTAAACGCTGTTTTGTATTTTATTTTTTCACTGATAGTCAGCCTAGTCGTACCCGAATGTAGGATGAAATCACAATCAACATCTTTTGCTTTCGATTAGCAATTTATGTTGGGGTATTACAAGCGCTTTATCAACACAGGTATTTCCTAAAAAATCGTATATTCAATACCTTATGTATCTTTATTTAATTTCTGATCCGTTGACGAAGCTGTGTTGGCGTATAGCTGAAATAATCTTTAAAGCAGTTACTGAAATGGCTACTACTTACAAAACCACAACTTAACGCAACTTGAATAATTGATTCACGACTGTTTTCCAATAAATAATGTGCACGAGCTAAACGAAAGCGGATGTAATAACGTGATGGAGATGTATCTAGGTGAAGTTGAAACAACCTCTCAAGTTGCCTTCTTGATATTGAAAGACATGTAGCTAATTCATCTGGAGTCAAAGGCTCTTCTACATTTGATACCATTAACGATACCGCTTCTTTCAACGTGTCTGGTATCTCTTTGTCTATCACTTCGTGCCCTAAACGGGAACGAACTTCCTGACGGCCTTCCGATGCTTGGTCACAACTTAAAATTTCTCTTACAGCCCGAACAAGAGGCTTACCATAATGACTTTCAATAATATTTAACATCATCTCCATTGCGCTATTAGGTCCTGCACAACTGGCGCGATATTCATCCACTTCAAACGTATGCGAGGACAGTTGAAGCTCGGGAAAATTAGTTCGAATAAAATTATGACTGCTTGGATGAACTGCTGATACGGTCTTGTTACTTAAAGCGTCAGCATGCGCCAGTGCAATAGTTCCATTCCAAATACTCCCCAACCTTACTCTCTGGTTATCCACTGAACCTAAGCAAGATTGCAAAATATCAACACAGCTTGTATCGCATCGGTATCCACCACATACGAATAGCCAGTCGAGTGTTCCTCGATTATGTAAATTTAGTGATTCAATAGTTGAGTCCGTCACGATTTCAATACCGATGTCACTTAAGACTTTGCGAGAATCAACACCAAATGTATGAATATTATACAAAGTTTGTTCATGCACTAAGTTAGCGGTAATTAATGAATCAATGGCCGCTGTAAACGCCATCAAAGAAAAATTTGGTTGTATTACAAAACCTATATGAAATTGCTTTTGCTGATTGTTGGTGATTTGACATTGATTATTGTGCTGTGACATAGGAATTACTCGAAAGAAATAATAGGGCTGATAATATGAACGACTTCAATTAACTATTTATATAGGTCAGAATGTTAGTGGCCAAAGCCAACGTAATTACCTTTACGTTGGCTTTGGCTTTACAGTAGAGGAGTTTATTTTGCGGCTTGTTGTAGTACCGAACCTTTCGTTATTTCTCTGTTACCGAATTCTAGATCACGATTACTCTGAGGTTTTTCAATCTGTGACTTATTAATTTCTAGCCATAGATCCGCATTTTTTATCCCTACAGCTTGAGGGTTAAAATGAGGTTCTTTACCTGATTTTAGTTGGGCTATGTAGTCATTGTACACCTTGATAACTTGCGGGAATAAAAAGATGAGGACGATACCATTTAGCCAAATCATCGCACCAAGTCCAATTTCACTTACGGCCCATGCCATTCCAGCTGTTACGTTGAACCACATAAAAAACATTACACACATCAATACTCGTAATACCCAAATCATCTTTTCACGAACACTGTTGCTTAGGTTACGAGCTAAATAGGCCAGTCCCGATTCACCTTCATAGTAGTAAGCAATAGAAGTAGAAAATACAAAGAAAAGTAGAGAGACGGCAACAATGATTCCCCCAAAGTCTGGCATTACTGAGTTTACTGCTTCTTGAACCCATACTACGCCAACGCTATTGGCAGCCGCTTGTTCGGCCATAACTTGTGAACCCTGCCCTATGTAAAGGTAGTCGCTACTACCAATCACATTAAAACAGTCTGTTATGAGAATGAGGAAAGCAGTACATAAGCACACTGCAACATCAATATATACGGTAAACGCATTAATCATACCTTGCTCGGCTGGATGTTTACATTCAGCCGTAGCAGCTGTAGCCGGAGTTTCACCCATCCCTGCACCACTAGAGTTAACAGCTCGCTTTACCCCATAAACCAATGCACTTCCAAACAATCCCCCAAAAGCGGCGTCATTTCCAAGTGCACTAGATAAAATCAGTTTTAGTGTGTCAGGAATAGCATGTAAATTAGCACCTAAGACGATTAAAGTGATAATAAAATAGAAAGCAGCCATGACTGGCACAATAAGCGTTGAAAACTTTGCAATACGACGAATACCACCTGAAATCACAAGGAACAGTAAGGCCGAGACGATCGCACCTGAAATAACCGGGCTAATACCCATACTATTCTCAAAAGCCATTCCAATGTTATTCGCACCAGCACCACTTACGAACAGTGGTACACCGATTACTGCAAGAACAGCAAATAGTACAGCAACGGGTTTCCAGCCTAAACCACTCTCAATATAGTTGTAAGGTCCCCCGCGATATTGTCCATCTTGTCGAACTTTGTAAACTTGACCCAGGCTATTCTCTGCAAACGCTAGTGCGGAAGTGATTAGCGAGGTGATGAGCATCCATAATACAGCGCCAGGACCACCATACATAATGGCTACACATACTCCGCCTATATTTCCGACGGCGATACGGTAAGCAGCAACTGAGCAAAATGTTTCAAACGGTGATATACCATCCTTGGATTCACCTCCACTTCGGAGTAATCGAAGCTGTAATCTAGGTTTAGTCAATGTTCCAAAACGCATTGCTATCATATAAGCTAGGCTAACAAACAGCAGCAATAAAATAATGGGCATAGCCCAAATTGCGCTATTTATATGGTTGACAAACGTTTCTATATTCATTGTGTTCTCCTACACATATTGATGTAACTTCCTTATTTAGCGTTCATGAATATCTCTACTTATTTTCTGAAAACAAACTTCGTTCTTTAATTGGCGTTAAACTTTTTAAGTTATATAAATATAATTTTTATTGGTTAACATGTACTGAAATAATATTTTTATATAGTGATTATTTTATTTCTTTGTTACTTCTGACCTTCTAACGTATAACTTCGTAAATCATGTTAATGAAATGTAGATTTCTACGCGAGAAACATTTAGTACGCACAAAGCATAACTTGAAGTAATAGATTTACTGTAAGTTCGTCCTAAACACCGTTTTTTATCATGCTTGGCGCTTATCAGCGCCCTCGAACCGCTTTAGCAATGCTCTCTTTGCTAGCGATGGCGGTATCTAAACTATTGCGTTGTCCTATGAAGAGATATATGGTTTGTTGGTAATATGTAAAAGGAAGTTAGTGCTCAATCTTATTGGTGTAGGGAGATACTAGAGGATATGGCAAAGCATGTAGAACCAGACAAAATCCTAATGAAAATACCTTCATTGAGAGCAATAAAATCGTTTGTGGCAGCCGCAAAATATCAAAGTTTCACGTCTGCTGCAGAATCGCTATGTGTTACTCAAGCAGCGATAAGCCGTCAAATTAGAGAATTAGAAGATGCTTTAGGAGTTAAGTTATTTAATAGAGTCGGGAGATCTATTGAGTTAACAGAAGCCGGAAATATATTCTATGATGCTGCTTACTTATCATTTGTTAATATTGCACAAGTTGCACAACGAATTGAGAATCAAAATGTGCAAAGGAAGGAAGTGACGCTTTGTTGCTCGCCCGCATTTTCAACGTGTTGGCTTTCCTTACACCTGCCTAAATTCATGTCACTACACCCAGATATTAATGTAAATATAATAACAACCAACAGTATCTTGAGTTTGGAACCGGATGCCCATCCAGATTTCTTTATAAGTAAGTCTTCTACATCTCCTAATGGCTATATATCGAAACCTCTTTTTCATGACATTATTTATCCAGTATGTTCACCAGAGTACTTGAAGAGTCACCCTGATATTCAGCCCCCTGAGTCTCTAGATGAATCAATGCTATTGAATTTAAGTCCTTTTGGGAGGGCACAGTTAGCGGAGCACGTTGATTGGGAAGTCTGGTTTGCAGAGGTGCAGCAACCATTTCAATTAAAAAATGGTTATAGCTTTACCTCAAACGATTACAATTTATTGATTAATATGGCTACTCAAGGGCACGGCATCTGTTTGGGCTGGCATCACTTAGTGTACAAATTGATCGAACAAGGAAAGCTTGTAAAGATTGGCGATTTAGAAGCGAGATACAAAGAGAAATGCCACTACCTAGCGTACAGCGAAGAAAAATCTACCGAACCGGCGTTGATAGCTTTTAGAGATTGGATTTTGTCAGAGTTAGCCTTCGGATATTTGCCTCCATCAGTGTAGTTTTTTAACTTTAAAGGTTAAAAGTACTTCAAGCCTATTGTTACCTTATCTAGATTAATCTCAACATTACGTTTTAGGGCTGGAGTTCTGATACGTAATGTTCTGATAGCTTTCTCAATCAGCTCATGATGATTCATCTCTCAGCTCAAGCTGACTATTAGCTACACAGATGCGAGTTTTGCTAGCCAGTTTGAACCATTTATTGACAAAGCCTATCGCGCTGGCTTCTAGCACTTATTACTTCTACTCCCTCTTTCCTGCATTGGTGCTGTGTGACATAAAACAATTTCAATTAATAACTACAAGTTATCGTAAGCACTAAAAATATAACATTTGAGTGTGCTTTTGTAACGTTAATATAATGTATTAACAGTTTAACAACAAATATCTATTGTACCTTGCATCTAAAAGCAAGGTTGAAAGATAGAGGTTGGTAAATTGGAAGACATTTAAATAACAGTATGAGTGCTTTGCAGATTAAGTATTTCTCGAGCTTGTACGCACGGATGCGAAATATTAGTAAACAAAATGGAGTAGAAGTATGCAAATCAAAGTGAATAAGCTACTGAAAACAACGCAACTGATTGCTATATCCACAGCGCTTTCCTTAACAGGTGTTGTAGATGCAATTGCGAGTGATCAAAGTTACAAGTTTAATCTTGCCCTTGAATCAGGTGACCGGGATTCTGCTTCAGGTAAGTCAATGCAAATGTGGGCGCAGCAGATTGAAGAGCAGTCCGAAGGCCGAATGAAGGTTAACATTTTCTACCAAGGTGAACTTGGCGGTCAGCAAGAACTTTTTGACCAGCTGGTTAAAGGCAATATTCAGATGATGCTGACTTGGCCACAAACTTCTTACGACGAACGTCTAGCTGTGAACTATATTCCTTACCTCACATTGGGCTGGGAAGATGCACTTAAAGCATATGGCGAAGATGGTTGGTTGAAGAATATCTTGGGCCCTGTTTATGCTGATATCGGTTTACACTATTTTGGTCCTTACCCAGAAGGATTTGGGGGGATTGCGACCAAAGGTAAGTATGCGACCAGTTACAAGTCTGCCGAAGGCATGAAAGTACGCTCTCAGCCGGTGTTTCCTTTACCGCAGACGATGAAAGCGATGGGCTTCCAAGCTGTCCCGATCGATTGGGCCGAAGTCTACACCGCTATCCAAACTGGCGTCGTCGATGGTGACTCAAGCAATGTCATCTATTGGGATTACCAGTACTTCCGTGATCAGCTTGATTACTACGTTCATTCAAGACATAACTTCTCCTCTTATGCCCTACTGATGAATAACGATACCTGGGAAGAGTTGGATACAGAGGACAAGCAAATCGTGGCTAATGCTGCTCAAACCGTGATTGATAAGCAGTTTGTCGACGCTAAAGCTGAAGACGAAAAATGGATCAAGGCTTCTCAGGAAGCTGGTATGGAGTATATAGAACCGACAACTGAAGAGATGTCCGAGTGGGTTAAATTAGTAAGAGCAGATGTATGGCCTGTCGCAGAAGAAGCGCTTGGTAAAGAGTTGATGGATAAAATTCGAGCGAACGCTTCGGTTCCTGAATAATCGTTTGAATATTTTGTTCCTCAATTTCGAGAGTAGATAGTCGGCTCTTTACGCCGACTATCTTATTTCTAACCCAAGGAGTAGTTTATGAGTGGCATGCTCTCATTGATATCGAAGCTAGATGTAGCGATAGCATTATTAATGAAACCCATCGTTATTATCCTCAGCGCTTCTGTAGCAATCATGATGTCCTATGGAGTGATAACGCGTGCATTGTTGGACCAGCCAGTCTTCGGATTAGAAGAGATTGTTCTGATGTGTGCCATGTGGCTTTATATGCTTGGTGCTGTTTTAGCTTCCCGTGAACGTTCACACCTGACCGCTGATTTCGTCCAGGTGATATGCAAAAAAACGTCAATTATTAATTTCTTCCATCTTTTAGCAACGGCGATTTCCCTGGCTATGGCCATCATTTTCTCAATATGGGCTTATGATTTGCTGGATTGGGCGATTCGAAAAGGACAGTCGACGACCGTCTTTCATCTGCCTTGGTATATCTCTCAAAGCAGTCTGTTTGTTGCGAGTGTTCTATTCATTTTCTATCTGATCCGAGATTTCTTTGTCGATCTTGAAAAGATGCTGAGTAGAAAATCAATTTAACTTTAAAGAATAAAAATGACCATAAGGGATTAAAGGTGTTTTTATGGGCGCATTAGTCGCAATTGCTGCCGTCGTCATACTTATGATGATCGGTGTACCGGTGGTGTTTTCGTTTGCTGCGATGACGCTTGTTCTTTCAATAATATACGACGTGGACGTGTCATCACTGATGACGACAGGATTCTGGTCAGTTAACTCACTTATTCTTTTAGCGCTCCCCCTGTTTATCATGACTGGATATCTTATGCAGGCGGGTGGCTTGGCATTACGGTTGGTCAATTTTGTAGAAGCCTTAGTCGGCAACTCACGTAGTGGGATGGGTACCTCCATGGTTGTAGCATGCGGTATATTCGGTGCTATATCAGGCACCGCATCTGCTGCGGTTGCATCCATAGGCACCATAATGATTGAGCCGATGAAAAAGCATGGTTATAAACCTGAATATACAAGTGCTCTGCTAGGTATATCATCTCTTCTCGGGCTACTTATCCCCCCCAGTATAACCATGATTCTTTATGCGGTTGTAACGCGACAGTCGGTGGCTGCGTGTTTCTTGGCAACGATTGGACCCGGTATCCTTTTAATTGTCATGCTGTGCATCATGAACTGGTTGAAAATGAGAAATCACCCAGATCCGGCCGCTGAAAAACTACCGTTTAATTCTCGTGTTAAACATATCCGCCAGACCGGATGGAAAGCGCTTCCCGCTTTAATCTTGCCTATCATCATATTGGGGGGAATTTATGGGGGGGTATTCACACCAACAGAAGCGGCGGCGATTGCTGTTGTTTACTCTATCCCAGTAGGGATGTTCGTATATCGAGAACTCAACTGGAAAGAGATGGGGCGTTGTTTTATTGAAGCAGCTTCAACGACGGGTGTGATTATGGTCATACTGGTGTTCTCATTTGTTGCGAGCAGAATCTTCACATTTGAAAGGGTGCCTCAGGAGCTAACTGAAGTCCTGATGGATCTATTCAAAGATAAGCTCATGATCCTCCTGGTCGTCAATATCTTTCTAATCTTGCTTGGGATGATTATGGATGATGTCAGTGTTGTCGCGATAATCAGTCCTTTGTTGCTTCCTGTTATGGTACATATCGGTGTTGATCCAGTACATTTCGCTGCAATTGTAGGTACAAGTGTGGTCATTGGTTGTAATAGTCCGCCTATGGCGCCTATCCTCTTTATGACTTGCCGTATTGGTAACGTGGGGATGTCACAGGTGATTAAGCCAGCGTTAGGCTTTATGTTTTTTGCGGCACTGCCGGTCATGCTTATTACCACTTACTGGTCACCTCTCGCCTTGTATTTACCGAGACTTTTCGGCTACATTGATTAGTCACAATGAAAATGGCAGGTTATTAAACAGCCTGCCATTTTCATTTATGACATCTCTAAAATTACTTCTTATATGGATAGCAATTGATTACCCGCTAGCGCCGATAGTTTAGTGTTACGCAAATGCAGGGTTACTCATTGAAAAATATTTTTATTTCATCATTCTCTTTGAATAATCTATTGATAAAATTTTGGATACCGAACAAAACATGGAGGGATACATGGCTGAATCGTTGGGCATTTTAGGCGTAGGACATCTTGCTAGCTATACGGTGGCAGCACTTCGTCGTGCTGGGGACAAGCGAAGGATAGTGTTATCACCTCGCAATCAGGAGCGAGCAAAGTTTCTCCAATCCTCCTATGGTTGTGATATAGCCTTGAGTAATCAGGATGTTATAGATGAATGTAAGGTTGTTTTACTCGCGGTACGTCCTGACCAGTTGAAAAATTTAGTCGCTGAAATAGTCCCTACCTCAGATCATTTGCTTATTTCATGCATAGCGGGAATTTCACTGCAACGATTGCAAGCTCTACTACCCAATACAACCGTTGTCAGAACACAACCTTTAGCATCGGTAGAGGTTGGTGAAGGCGTCGTGCCTTTGTTTCCTCAAAATTCTACCGCGCAGTCGATACTTAATCCGATAGGAAAGTTAATGGTGTTTGATTCTGAAGCAGACTATGACCTTGCAGGTGTTGCAGCTGTTATGAACGGGGTTGTGTTTGGTTTTATGGCGGAATTAAGTGCGTGGTTTCAGAGTAAAGGATTGACAGTTGAGCAGTCGAGAGCGCTTGTGACTCATACATTACGAGGGGCAACGGGATTAGCCGATTATAAGCTTGAGCAAAGCCTCAGCGATATTAATAATTCGATTGCGACACCTGGCACATTTACTCTTACAGCTCAGGAGATTATTCAAGCTGAAGGGGGCTTTAAGGCCTGGCTGAAGGCATGTGAAGATATTCAACGTCAATTTAGCGAATAACATCAAAACAACGCACGATGCTGCCTGGCTTTTCTTCCATTGAAAAGCCTGCTTCGGTACGGGAAGTATAATTTTATATATACTTTTTATTGCTAAATTTAAAATATCAGCTTGCTTTCAGTACTATTTATGTTGTTTGAATAACCACTCACGTACACCGTCTATCGAATAGGCATACTGCCAAGCATAAGTATGACTTCTCCAGATGTGAAATTAATATCACCTACCGAAGTAGGTGATTGGCAAATAGAATAATTAAATTTAGGAAAATATGCGAAGTTCTGTTTGTACCTATTAAGTAGTTCCTATAACTCCTTGCCAGCTAAAAACTCTTTCCATCGCATTGTCATATTTGCTCCCAAAGAAAGGAATGGCTCAGGAGGTAACTTTTTAGGCATTTCATGTTGTATAAACTCTTGAAGATTAGGTGAGCTTTTTAATACCGCTAGTTCTGCTGCCATCATGCCAGATAACGTTCCGTGAACTGTGCCCAGACCATTTTGACAACTCGCAGAAAACACTCGGGGTTCTACTTCACCAAAAGCCGGAACCGAATTCAACGATAAACATAGTCTGCCGCCCCAACGGTATTCCATATCGACGCCTTTCAGCATCGGAAATCGGTTTTTGAATGACGTATCTTGTAATAGTTGAGCGCGTTCCATATTACTCTTTGACGCGACAATCGACTGATTCAATGTAGCCTGATTTCGGATAATAATACGATCCCCAGAGCCCTGGTAATCAGAAATCCGTCGAACAGTCGTGCCTAATGGGTCAGCTGGTAGAACCCCCCAGTCCGAGGCGCCCCCCAACTGGGATACTTCTTTAGAAGTGAGTTTTCGAGTCATCGAAGCATAGGTGAAAACATGCAATAATTGGCGAGGATAAAAACCAAACGATTGAATATGACCATTGACAGCAAGTATGACATGTTTTGCAGAAACATTGCCTTTAGGTGTTTTTAATACATGCATGTCACCCAGTGTCATTTCGAGAACCGGACTGTTCTCATAAATATCCACTTTGCCCTGTAACGCAGCAGCACTTTGATGAATAAAAGCGGCAGGTTGAATCATCACAGCGCCAGGCGTGAATAACCCCTGAGAATAGAAATCTGTACCAGTCCATTTTTTTAAATCAGTGTCAGATAAGCGCTCATATTTTTCGTTTAACGCATCAAGGTGTTTTGTATAAGCACTTATGTGCTTTTGTCCTTTTTCAGTGCATGCTGCCGTTACCTTTCCACACTGATCAAATATCTTTTTGTCAAATTCGTATTCCGCTGCAAGTTCTTTAGCGAAATCGATCGCAACTCGGTTTAATTTAATTTTCCTAAGATCATCGGTCATTCCGCCAGAGTAGGTTTCCGAGTTCAGTTCGTGTGGTAAATCAATCATGAACCCGCTGTTTCGTCCCGCAGGCCCATGAGCTAAACGATTTGCTTCCAAAACCGCGATGCGTTCGCTAGTACCCAGTAACTGACTGAGTCGACGAGCCGCCGCGAGTCCAGCGAAGCCTCCTCCAACAATGACCCAGTCATAGCAATGGTTTTTGTCAATCGAAGAGTAGGAAGCTTGTTTTCCCAAAATTGAATTCCAAGCCGCTTCACCCATATCCGTTGGCAATTTTTTTACATTAACATTTTTTTGCATACGTATATCCTTTTCGCATGCTAGCTTTACAAACCCTTGCTCAGTGACCACGAACTGCGGCCACTGAGCAAACTCTGTTTAAGGGATTAATAGACAATTACAGGTCGTGGGTCAGATCAACCCAAATGGTTTTCAGTTCTGTATATTGATCATGAGCGTGCAAAGAGTTGTCTCTGCCACCAAACCCAGATTGCTTATAACCGCCAAACGGGGTGGTAATATCACCTTCACCAAAGCAGTTTACGGTTACGGTACCAGCTTTGATCGAACGTGCAGCACGTAATGCACGACCACTATTGGAAGTAAACACTGAAGCAGCTAAACCATAGCTGGTCTCGTTGGCGACTTTTATCGCCTCTTCAACGGAATCTACGGTTATAACAGATAAGATTGGGCCAAATATTTCCTCTTGTGCTATATCATCTAGATTACTTACACCATCAAAAATAGTGGGCTCGATAAACACGCCATCGTGGCTATTGCCACCGGTTAGAATGGTATAACCTTTCTGCTTGCCCATTTCTAAATAACTCATCACTTTGTCAAAGTGGCGGCTATCAATCATGGCTCCCAATTGGTTTTCTGGATGAATAGGCGACCCCATTTTCCATTGTTCAACTTCTTTAAGGATATAGTCCAACAGCTCTTGCTTAACGTTAGACTGAACTATTAAGCGAGATGCAGCGGAGCAATTTTCACCCATGTTCCAAAATGCCGCTGCGCATACATGCTGTGCTACTTTTTCTAAGTTTTCTGCGTCATCAAGAACAATACAAGGATTCTTGCCACCGAGTTCTAGAACCACTTTTTTCAAGTTTGACTCAGCGGAATATTGTAGAAAACGTCGCCCGGTTACCGTTGATCCTGTAAAAGTTATCATATCTACATCAGGGTGGCGTCCAAGTGGCTCACCGACATCAGCGCCAGATCCTGTCACTACACTAAAGACACCACTAGGAATACCTGCCTGGTGAGCAAGCTCAGCAATACGAATTGCTGTCAATGACGTTTGCTCTGCTGGTTTAACGACTATTGAACAGCCAGCAGCTAAGGCCGGAGCGATCTTCCATCCGAGCATTAATAAAGGGAAGTTCCACGGTAAAACAGCCCCTACAACACCAATTGGCTCACGAACAATCATAGCCATAGCATCTGAACCAACAGGTGCAGTTTGGTCGTAAATTTTATCGATAGCTTCTGCGTGCCAATCCAAAGTGTGGATAAACTCAGGAACATCTATAGTGACACAGTCTTGAATCGGCTTACCCGAGTCCAAGCATTCCATAACCGCGAGTTCTGAGGCGTGTTCAGCTACCAGTTTGGTAAATTCTTTTAGAATTGACTTGCGTTCTTGGGGATGTAAGAGACTCCACCCACCATCATCAAAGGCTCTTTTTGCCGCCGAAACCGCTTTGTTTACATCGACTTCGTCACATGATGATACCTGAGCGATGACTTCACCGGTTGCTGGATTAGACGTGGTATAGGTTCTGCCTGAAACAGCAGCACAATATTTACCATCAATAAAACTCTGTGTCGGTACTGACAATCGTTTAGCGATATCAAGATAATCTCTAGGGGTAAGTAATTCTGACATATTCATCCTCCTTGATGCTCAGTTTCTATTAAAGTGAAGAAATAGCTGTTTTGAGAGTACTTACCACGTCAGCGAGCTGGCTTTTTTCTGCTTCCGTCAAACCTTGAAGTGGAGCGCGTACCTGACCTGCAACACGACCATCAATTTCTACGCCTTGCTTAACACACTGAATGAACTTTCCGCCCTGCTCTAGAACACTCATCAATGGCATCATTGCGGCCATTATCTTGCGTCCTTTTACAAAATCTTTTTCAACGACACACGCTTCATACATTGCTAGGTGTTCACCGGGTAAGAAGTTTGAACCTGCACATACCCAGCTTTGGCATCCCCATGCGAAGAACTCCAACGCTTGATCATCCATACCACATGATACCTGCAACTCAGGGTAATCACTAACCAACATGTGTAGACGGTTAATATCACCTGAGCTTTCTTTAATAGAGACAAAATTCGAAGACTTAGAGAAAACAATATCGAAGAATTCTTTCTCCATGTTTACGCCCATGCGGTCTGGATAGTTGTAGAGCATAACTGGTAGATTGGCAGCTTTATCCACATTGAGAGCGTGAATGGCCAGTTCTTCTTGAGTCAGAAGTGAGTATGGAGGAGTCGCGACTAAAATAGCGTCCGCTTGGTACTTTGCTGCTGCTTCCGCCAAGATAATAGAGTCTTCTGGGTTAATTGAGCCTGTACCAAACACAACATGAACGTCATTTGAAGCCAATTCTTTTGCTACTTGTAAAAGCTTAATACGCTCATCCAGTGATTCTACATAGTACTCGCCTGTCGTTCCGCCAATTACAAGCCCCTGAACACCTGCGTTTACTAAATATTTGATTTGGTTTGAATAAGCCTCAAAGTCAATGCTGCCATCGTTACTAAAAGGTGTGATAACCGGTGTATATATGCCAATAAATTTCATGAGTTTCGCCTTTGTTTAATTAATCCAGAAGTCGTTAAATCAACAATGAATAGTTGATCTAAAACACCACCAAACAGTAACCAAACCTTAACAAAGCAACAAACAACGTTTTTGACCGAGAATTAATAACATTACGTTATGGATACGCTTATATCCCGTGTGTTTACCCTTGGAAATTCAAGTTCAATCCCAATAAATACAGAACTTTTAGTATTTTTAGAATTGATGACGCATATAGAGCATTGAGGAAAAGCTAAAAGAAAGGAGCTTTCATTTCATTGTCAGTCCATTTGTTACAAGCGTAGAAGAACGTTGCAAGTAGATTTAAGTCCTACTGAATTACTGGATAAAGAAAAGTAAGGGAAGGTTCAACTGCCCCTATATTAGAAGGTGCTATATCTAAAGAATAAAGGGGCATAGGCTTTTCAGAGATAAAGAAAAGCCTTTTGTGTTTGGTAGAAATTAAATCACTTTAGATATGAAAGGTAGGTTTCGGGACTTATCTTGCCAAGGTAGACCATAGCCTACCAGCAGTTCATCACTTTTCATTTCATAAGCAAAGTATTGAGGAACTGGAATATCTACTCGACTGGGTTTCACAAACAGTGTTGCTATTGATAAAGACTTAATATCAAAATTGTTGATTAAATGCTCAGTCAGGCGTTTCATTGTCCCTCCGGATTCAATCGCATCATCAATCAAAATGACATCTCTTCCCTTAATATTGATGTTCTGATGATACTCAATTTTGGAACGATTGTTTCTATCTCCGGGGGTATGCGGGCAAGATATATAGTCCATACTGATATCAAAAGATAACTGGCGGACAAGGTCAGCCGTAAATAATATTCCTCCAGGGACAACGGTAATCACGACAGCATCATCGAATCGTTGATGAAGCTTTTGAGCAACCTGTTTTACTCCTTCCTGAATCTGAGCTTCATTCAATACCACGTCACCAACATATGGATATGTTTTCATTATTTCGCTTCCTTCGCTTCTGGTGTAGTGACCGATGAACATTGAAGTTCGCGAATAATGCGAGCGGGATTACCACCAATGACCAGATTGTCACCAAAACTCTTAGTGACCACACTTCCGGAGGCAACAACCACATTGTTGCCCAAAGTGACACCAGGGTTTATCGTCGCATGCCCACCTATCCAGCAATCATTTCCTATGTGAATCGGCTTTGCAGACTCTAGCCCACTAGCTCGCTCAATTGGGTCGAGTGGATGTGTCGCGGTATAGATCCCCACTTGGGGCCCCAGCAGGCAGTTATCGCCAAAGTGTACTTCGGCACAGTCCAGAATGACGCAATCGTAATTGGCGAAAAAATTGGAGCCAACATAGATATTGCAGCCGTAGTCGCAATAAAAGTTTTGATGAATCGAGATATTGTCACCCGCTTTGCCCAGTAAGCTTGTCAGTAGCTTCAAACGGCTTTCTTCTTCCTCAAAGGAAGAATGATTAAATTTATCAATCAATTTCCTCGCCCGGGCACGCATTAGACTCAAATTGTTATCACTTGGATTATATAGCTCTCCAGAGAGCATTTTCTGAAATTCACTCACAAATCATTACCTTGCCTAAATTGAAAAAACTGAGGTGATGCGATTAATACTTTCACTTATGGACAAAGATTGCCGTTTTATCGAATTCACTATAACGCCGTCATCGGTAGTACTCACAAGCAAATTTTCGTCACTGGGAAGACGAGAACTGGTTGGTTCTTTTCTACTTTGAATAACAACCATTGGAATATCGCCACAGAGTTGTGACTCAAATAATGAGGAATCCAGGTAAGGATTATTGCCAGTGGACACGTGAACAATCCCTTCACACCTCTGCTCTATCAATGTCTGAAAGGCTTTCAAACGAGAGAAGTGTTCATGTTTGTCATTCAACATTATCAGTGGTTTATTCAATTGACTCATTCTCTCCAAGAGCTGAGAAAGAAACTCTGTAACAACAGGCGCATTATTCAGGCTCTCAGAAATGATAACTCCTATCACTGAATTCTTTTTTGTTGTAAGTGCTCTTGCGAGCACATTGGGACGATAGCCAAGTTCCTCCAATGCAGCTGTTACTTTTTGAGCCACTTTAGGAGAAACCGCGAAGCCGTTCACCACTCTTGATACACTTGCTTTAGAAACTCCCGCATAATTTGCAACGTCCTGCATCGTTACCATTGCACAACTCTCCATACAAATTGACTATCTTTAGTTTGTCAAACCATCAAGTATTGCTCGGAAGGAAGCATACACAAAAGCAAACACAAATGAACGCTTTAGGGCAAAATAAATGTTCAAATATTGATATTAATGTTCATTTGTGTTTTTATTGTTTAGGTAAAGCCGATTAAATTAATGGGAAATGCAATAATGATTAAACTGATTATCACTGATATGGATGGCACTTTTCTAAACAGTCATGGGGATTACAACCGTGAATTGTTTCAGGAGGTGGTCACCTGCATGCAGGAGCATGGTGTGACATTTGCCCCTTGCACTGGCAAGCAAGTTGAACGTGTTGAAGAACTATTTGGTGAGCAAAGCAAAGATTTTTGGATACTCGGAGACAGTGCTACTCGTATCAAACACAAGGGAGAATTTATTTATCAATCTCTTCTCAACAATACGTTAGGTCTTAATATCATTCAGCAATTAGAATCTATCGAAGGTTCACATATTGTGATTGCATGTACTCCTGAATTTGCAGCCATCAAACGAGATACACCCGAGCATTTACGCACCTTAGTGAGACGTTCTTATGCCGAGGTAAAACTGGTCGATTCATATGAAGATATTGATTCTGACTTCGTTAAGATCACTGTTTATGATGAGAATAAACAGTGCCCAACAATCCGTCCTCAGCTTTCTCACTTTGACGAACAAGCCTATATCGTTGTTTCGGAAGCCGCATGGATCGATATTGCGAATGCAGGCGTTCACAAAGGAACCACCGTTGAAAGGCTACAATCCATCGTCGGAGCGACGGAAGCTGAAACCATGGTATTTGGGGATGGATTCAATGATATTGAGCTGATGGAACGTGCTCATTTTAGCTTTGCTATGCGTAATGCTTTTGAGGAAACGAAAGAGGCGGCAAACTATATTACCCGTTCGAATGATGAGGATGGTGTAATGCACACGATTTTACAGTTCCTAGCACTCCAAAGAAAATCATAATCGGTCTCTTTAAGTGGGCGTGACGAAAGGCGTAACCACTTAAATCTCGAAATTCGACAAGTGTAAACGAACAGATATGAACATAAAGCGTGTTTGTTTATAATGATTGCCTTAGCTCATGAATAGAAAATGATAATGGAAAAATTTTCACCAGAAGAACGTCATCAGTTAATCCTGAATTTACTGGAATCTCATAACAAAGTAATGGCGACCGATTTAGCCGTGCAACTTGGAACAACCGAAGCCACTATTCGTCGAGATTTACGTTTTCTTGCCAATGAAGGATTGTGTAAACGAATTCATGGTGGAGTACTGTCTCTCGTACCACCGACAGGGACACAAGAGCAACGCCTAGGAAACAGAAATAGCGAAAAACAAGCTCTAGCGCTAGCAGCATTAACCATTATCAAAGCCGAACAAGTCATTTTCTTAGATGCCAGCAGCACTCACATGTTGCTCGCAAGCCTGTTGCCTAACGATATAGGCTTAACTGTCGTGACTAATAGCCCTGCGATAGCTACCCGACTACTGGAAAGACAACATATTCGCACCATTCTTATCGGTGGTGAGCTTAATTATGCAGTTGGCGGTGCCATAGACATTACAGCCGTAGAAGCATTAAGCAAATTTCGATTTGATCTCTGTTTTATGGGGATTTGTGGTTGGTCATCAGAAGCGGGGTTCAGCGCTATTCACTATCAGGATGGTGAATTCAAACGCCATGCAGCGTCTAAAGCTGGAGCTATTGTTACGTTGTGTACTGAGGACAAAATTGAGGCATTAGCCCCGTACCCATTTATGACGTCTGAAGATGTTGATTATTTAATCTGCTCTCCAAACAATACCGTCGCAAAAGACTATTTCAGCCAACTAGACTGCACCGTAATTACCAGCAATCCTCTTTAGCGGAAAACTCCAAGACTTCTAAGGTTGATATGCAGACAGCCATTCGGATAACTTGAATTAGGTCAAACTGCAACCTTAGAAATTCAGCATCAGAACAGTCCTGAGAAGCTTTGGGGCAAAGGTGAGTTTGTCCAAGGAGGCTCAGGCATAGCCCTGGATTTAAGTGAACATGAATTAGTCGTCCTGACTAAGAAGGTAGGCTTAGTCTTCAGGCTTTATATCAAAACTCGTAAATAAAGCCTTAGATGCCCACTCCAGCCCTAATTCACCTGTACTCACGCTTTTGCTGTGCATCGTAACTGATTTGCTTACCTACATTCTTTAATTGCACCCCTACCTTATTAAACGCCTTTTGGATAGTTGTTGAGACATGCTGGTGCCCCTCTCCCGCTAAAAAGTTTGCTCTATCTTGATTCGTTTCAAATACGCAGACTATTTCTAAGCTTTGTGGAAAAGAAGAGAATTTGACCGTATGAGTCACCCAAAGAAAACCATCGTAGCCTTTTAACGTATCTTCACAAACTTCGGTCAACACATCTCTAATTAGATTCTCTACCTTCTTATCTGATTTACGCATGAAGTAAACTTCCTATTTAACACCTTTAAAAAGGTTTCAGTCTACATTGTCTTAAACGATATTGGGCAGTGGAATTTAGTCAACAGCCTGTTGACCAAATTATTCTTATGAAGATTTACAATTTAAAGAATCAGAACGTAATATGGCTTTCCTCACTACAGAACAAATCCGCGATTTACTTTCACTCGTAGGCCAACACGAACGAACTGACATGCTCGAAATTGTTAAGCTGTGTTTATCCACTGGTGCGCGTTGGAACGAAGCGGCACAATTAAAAGGCAGCCATTTTATGATGAACGGCGGCAACATTCTGGTTCTGCGCGATGTACTAGGCCACGCTGATATCTCGATGACAATGCGATACGCACACTTCGCTCCCGACCATTTATCTGAAGCTATTACCCGTAACCCTCTTAGCAATTTATAGCCTGTCGCCACAAAATTTTTAGAGCTCTGTCGCCACTTCGTCGCCACTAGGCAAATTTAGGGCAAAAAAAGAGCCGTAAAATACGGCTCTTAACTCTTCGATTTTTCCGATATTCAGTCGATTTACTCTTTACCGAATACGTTGTTCTCTTGCTCTTGCACGCGGATGAAAGTCGTACGCTTCGTTAGCTCTTTAAGCTTTGCTGCGCCTACGTATGTACAGGTTGAGCGCACGCCACCAAGGATGTCTTGGATAGTGCCGTGAACACTACCACGGTATGGCAATAGTACGGTTTTACCTTCAGCTGCACGGTACTTAGCCACACCACCTGAGTGCTTGTCCATAGCCGACTGAGAAGACATGCCATAGAATTTCATGAAGGTTTTGCCATCTTTCTCGATAACTTCACCGCCTGACTCTTCGTGACCAGCCAGCATACCACCAAGCATAACGAAGTCTGCACCGCCACCGAATGCTTTAGAAACGTCACCCGCGCAAGAACAACCACCATCACCGATGATCATACCGCCAAGACCGTGCGCCGCATCACCACATTCGATGATTGCAGAAAGCTGCGGGTAACCAACACCGGTTTTAACGCGTGTCGTACAGACTGAACCTGGGCCAATACCCACTTTAACGATGTCTGCGCCAGCAAGAATTAGCTCTTCACACATGTCACCAGTAACAACGTTACCAGCAGAGATAACTTTGTCTGGGAATTCTGCGCGTACGCGTTCTACATACTCAACGAGGTGCTCTGAGTAACCATTGGCGATATCAACGCAGATGAAAATGAACTCATCAGAAAGTGCCATGATGTCTTTGGTTTTTTGGAAGTCTGCATCCGACGTACCGGTAGACACCATCACGTTGTTCAGCGTTGCTTTGTCTGCTGATTTCGCAAACTCCGCCCAATCTTCCACTGTGTAGTGCTTGTGCACTGCTGTCATTACACCATGCTCAGCTAACGCAGTAGCCATTTCAAAGCTACCAACCGAGTCCATGTTCGCTGCAATTACAGGCACACCAGACCATTGACGACCACTATGCTTGAATGTAAAATCGCGGGTTAAATTTACTTGAGAACGGCTTTTAAGGGTAGAACGTTTCGGGCGAAACAGTACATCTTTGAAACCTAACTTAAGTTCTTGTTCGATACGCATTGTGTAATTCCTTGATTCATATGTCTATGTGTCATCTCAGAGTGCGTAGTGAAGTCGTTGGCAGACGAGTTCACTGTTCTTCGGACACAAAAAAAACCGGAGCGTTGGCAGACGCTCCGGTTTTCAGCATTATAGGCTGTGATTTATTTCCTACAAGTCTGATATTTGAAATTTTTTTGTGTTACCATCTTGAAAATCGCATATCAAAAACACCTCTAAAACCATCAAATCTTTTTCTTATTTAACAAATTCAACAAGTTAAGATAACGCAATTCTAAATCGATTGCGCAAACCGTTGCGTCTCAGTGACCAGATTCAGACGTTTCATATCTCAAATCCATCAAATTCCACGCAAGTAACAGCGTAATCGGCAGCTTGAAATACAAAGATTTTCACAAAATCGGACCAAAATTTCATGGATTCATGGCAACGCGAAGCGTTTCTACGACATCACTGGCTAACAACCCTCGCTCTCCATATTGGCTCACATTGATATCCGCCGCGTGGCTATGGATCATAACGCCTAATCTGGCAGCGATAGAGATTGGTATACCTTTCGCCAGCAACGCACCAATAACACCGGAGAGCACATCTCCCATTCCTCCGCTTGCCATCCCCGAATTACCAGCCAGACAGACATACATTCGTATGCCATCATAAATGAGCGTCCCAGCGCCTTTCAGTACCACCACGCCACCAAATCGTTCGTGCAACTGCCTAGCGGCTGAATACCGGTCACGTTCAACGTCTTGCGTGGTCACATTTAACAAACGCGCGGCTTCTCCCGGGTGAGGTGTCATCACTCGTTGGTTGTCACACACCAACGTGCCATCGTAACGCTGACTGAGCATCGCCAGTATATTCAACCCGTCGGCATCGACGACTTTGGGTTTATGCGGCTGTGACAAATATTGATACGCTTGGTATGCCCACTCATCGTCGCCAAACCCAGGGCCAAAAACTAACGCATCAGCCCATCTAATTCGCTTAGTGAGTTCATTTTCGGTATTCCGCAACTCATCAGCGGTAATACTTTGGCTCATCACTTCCGGGCAAGCGATTTGCAGTGGCATTAGGCTCGTTGGATGGGTTATCCCTGCAGTCAGTCCCGACCCACTGCGCACAGCAGCCGAAGCACAGAAGCGAATCGCACCAGACATTCCAAGATTGCCACCGACACAAAGCAATTTACCGTTATCGCCTTTGTGAGCGGTTGGTTTTTGTGGAGGTAAAAGTCGAGGGATGACCTGGTGATCGATACCTAACGCACTCTCCTCTTCTATAGAGTCAAACTCTACATTGACGCCCAAGCCACGAAAGTGCAATTCACCCACATGACTTCTCGCCTGGGCCGTCACTAAACCTTGTTTGACACCGATAAAAGTAACCGTGTGGTTTGCGTATATGGCATCACCTAACACAGAGCCAGTGTTAGCGCATAATCCTGAGGGAATGTCGACCGAAATAACCGGACACCGAATTTGGTTAATTTGCTCAATATAGCGGCGATACTCTTTTCTCACTTCACCGCTCAACCCTGTCCCCAGTATTGCGTCGATGATGACATCCGCTTCAAGTAATGCGGTGTTCCAGTCATCCCAGCTGCTGTTTTGGCCATCAACGGTTTGCCAATCTTCGTAAGCACAGCGAGCATCGCCAGTAAGCGAAGAAGTATCTCCAAGCTGAAATACCTTCACATTGAGTTGGGCTTGCTTAGCGAGAGAAGCAAAAACATAACCATCTCCACCATTATTGCCTTTACCGCAAACGACCAATACATTCTTTGCTCTGGGGTAGAGATGCAGAAATTGCTCGTAAACGGCCATCCCAGCTCGTTGCATCAAGCTATACATTGAAACGCCAGCCATCTGCGCAGCAATCACTTCACCATTTTTGACTTGTTCTGCTGTATAAAGTTTTAAAGCAAGATTAAAGTCCATAACCACATTCTTCGTCACAAGCACACAAAATAAGTATACAAAAAAGGCACCCAATGTGGATGCCTAATACAATTATTGATGCTGTGAGGGCGCTCTATGGCACACCGTGTCCTTTAGATGCAACCCAAACGCGATACCACTGTTCACGAGTCAACTCGATGTTTAATGCATCAACAGCCGTTTGAACGCGCTCAATCTTACCAGAGCCAATAATTGGGATTGGATTAGAAGGCAGGCGACGAACCCAAGCGTAAATCACCTGATCAATACTGGCCGCACCGACTTCCTCACGAATGGCTTCTAGCTCATTACGTACACGAATCGCCTGTTCACTATCGCCGCTGAAAATAGAGCCACCACCTAAGCAAGACCAAGCCATTGGACGAGTGCGCAACATTTGCATCTGATCCAACGTACCATCGTGCGCAACCTCAAAGTTAAGTGGGTTGATTTCCACTTGGTTTGTCACGAGTGGTTTGCCCAAACGCGATTGCAACAACTCGAACTGACGCGGCGTAAAGTTTGAGACACCAAAGTGTTTCACTTTACCCACTTTATGCAGCTCTGAAAATGCTTCTGCCACTTCGTCAGCGTCCATCAAAACGTCTGGGCGGTGAATAAGCAGAACGTCGATTTCGTCGACATTTAAACGCTCAAGTGAGTTGTTCACCGATTGGTAAATGTGCGCAGAACTCGTGTCGTAATGGTTGATTTTACGCTCTGGCGTTTTATCACCACATAAGTTGATATCACACTTGGTTACGATCTGAATGTGTTCACGAACGCTTTTGTCCAACGTTAATGCTTCACCAAACAGCGCTTCACACTCGTAGTTACCATAAATGTCGGCGTGATCAACCGTCGTAATACCTAGCTCCACATGTTGCTTAAGGAAGGTCAAACGCTCTTGAGCCGTCATTCCCCAATCTACAGCGCGCCAATATCCTTGAACCAGTTCTGAAAATTCTGGGCCACTTGGTGCAGTCACTACTTTTGCAACCATTGGTTCTCTCCTTTATTTAATCTGTTTTCATCCTAGTCTTGTTTTCGCGCTGTCTCAACGGGTAAACTTTCGCAATTCGAACTGGAGTACGAAATATGTCTTTTGCCCAACGATTATCGACTTTAATTGGCGAAGAAAGCATCAGCGGGTTTGCACGCCGTGTTGAAGTGTCAGAAGCCTTGATTAGAAAATATTTAAAAGGTAGTGAACCGAGCCTAACAAAAGCGAACCAAATTGCGATGCGAGCAAACTGCTCTCTTGAATGGTTGGCTACAGGGTGCGGGTACCTTTATCGCCGCGCTGAAGTGGTGGATTTGGAGGCGTATAAAGTCGCTTTTCAACACGTGATGAACGAAACACTGCCAGAAGATGAGCAAGAGATACATCGTAAACTTATCGCTGGTTACCAATATCTGCGCTCACATAAAAAAGCAGATGGCTTTTTAGATGAGTCTGCGATGGCAACGTTTCTCTCATTACATCATGAGAACAAAAATCAGCACGAGCCTAAAAGCGCGTAACTCGAAGCGTGATCATTTCACCATCACTAATCAGCGACACCGCCAAACTTGGAGACGCTGATTGAAACTCACTTGATCTTACCCACTGAATTCTCCGATTGGCTTCTGGTGGGTAACGATTCATCATTAAGATGACTTCTTTATCTACATCGTCTGCTGACTTATTTTTCAGCGAGCTAAGCACATCCATTTCTTGATCATCAAAATGGATACTTTTTATTACCAAGCCATCTTTTCTTAAGTTAAGAATTAGGTCGTTCCAGCTCTGCCATTGGAATTGCGCCAAAAAAACAAATTCTGCCGTTTCCTGACGTAAAATAATTTCACCGTACAAATGCTGGTGGTAGTAGCTAAATTCGTCTAAACAAAGCGTATCAACAGACGGTTCCGAATCGTTCCATTCGGTATCACACCGATACCAAAGGCCACCTTTTTGAATGGTGCTTTTTACCTGATCCAAGGGTTGATCAGACAATACGCTGTGCCACCAATGATTATCCATCGCCAAGGTGGACTGCGGCAATAAAGCACTACAAAAGGAAATTAAGAAAAGGGTTAAGAAACGCATTGGGTTTTATCAAGGCAGCAACAGTTGGCAAAACATTAACGTGGAATGAAAAATTATCAAGCAGGGTGCAATAAATAAACTCTAAAAATTCAAGATGACAGACATTAAGAAGGCGCACATTTCAAGTGCGCCTCTACCTCGTTACTCAATCGTGAGTGTGCGAATCGGGAAGTCTACAGATGCATCCCAAACTTAAAACGAGGAATTACCGTAGGGTTTGAATCCATCCAAATTGTGAGTAAAACGTCACATCCCTCCTTCTGAAGCAGTCATGTTGCTTTACACTTAAAGCATGGTTCATTTTTCTCAGAAAACAAGCTTTCTCTGTAAAAAAACAACGTGAGATATGAGATCAATAGCACAATATTTGCGAATACTATCGAGTCAGAATCTTTGAGCTACCAATAGTGGAAAGCTAAATTGCAACTTTGCCGATTAGGTCTAGACTCTTCCGGGCGTATAATTTCCTCCGTCCCATCAAACAGAAGCAGGAGAAACCGTGAATGACCAAGAGAGAGAGAATTGTGAAGTCTGTGTTAGCGCACGTGCCGAAAGATGCGATTAACCAGTTTATCTCTCGAGGGTCGACACCAATATCGGTTTTGTTAATGGCCGCTATCGTAGGCATACTTGCTGGCGTTGTCGGAACTTACTTCGAACATGCCGTCCACCTCGTTTCTGAAACTCGTACCGAATGGCTAAAAAGTGAAATTGGTAGCATGTTACCACTGTGGCTGGCAGCCGTACTTATTAGCGCCATGTTGGCTTTTGTTGGTTACTTCCTTGTTCACCGTTTTGCTCCCGAGGCTGCAGGTTCCGGCATCCCTGAAATAGAAGGCGCGATGGACAATATTCGTCCAGTCCGTTGGTGGCGCGTGCTACCGGTGAAGTTTTTCGGTGGTATGGGTGCGCTAGGGTCAGGCATGGTATTAGGCCGTGAAGGTCCAACGGTACAAATGGGTGGTGCTGTCGGTCGAATGGTGACAGATATTTTCCGCGTAAAAGATGACGACACAAGGCACTCTCTGCTCGCTTCAGGCGCGGCAGGTGGCTTGGCCGCGGCGTTTAACGCGCCGTTAGCAGGCATCATGTTTGTCGTTGAAGAGATGCGCCCTCAATTTCGCTATTCATTGATTTCCATTCGTGCGGTGATCATCTCCGCCATCATGGCTAACATTGTGTTTCGGGCGATTAATGGCCAAGATGCAGTGATCACCATGCCTCAGTATCAGCCACCAGCCTTACAATCTCTTTGGCTGTTCCTACTACTAGGGGCTTTGTTTGGTGTATTCGGCGTTATCTTCAATAAACTTATCACCATCGCTCAAGATAGCTTTGTGGCTATCCACAAAAACGATCGTAAGCGTTACCTTATTACAGGATCGATTCTAGGTGGTGTATTCGGTTTACTGCTTTTATACGTGCCACAATTGACGGGTGGCGGCATCGCACTCATCCCCGACGTAACCAACGGGAACTACTCCATCACACTGTTAGTGCTGCTGTTTGTTGGCCGTGTTGTAACAACATTACTTTGTTTTGGCTCTGGTGCGCCTGGCGGTATTTTCGCGCCAATGCTCGCTTTGGGTACCTTATTTGGTTATGCATTTGGTGCTAGTGCAGAAGTGCTGCTACCAGCCCTAGATATTGAACCGGGCATGTTTGCGATCGCAGGCATGGGCGCTTTATTTGCAGCGACAGTACGTGCTCCAATCACAGGCATTCTGCTGGTTATCGAGATGACCAATAACTACTACCTTATTTTACCGCTCATCATTACCTGTCTGGGCGCAGTAATTATTGCCCAGTTACTAGGCGGACAACCGATATACAGTCAGTTACTTCGTCGTACGCTTAAAAATGACAAGCTACGTCAACAAGATCTACCAGAAAATCAAGCGTCTTAAGCGTTTAGTCCCCATTTCGCTCCAAATAATCTTTTATCCGGAAGGGTTGTTTGGAGCCGATTACCTGCTACTTTTGCATCTTTTACCAAATATTCGATACCAAACTCACAAAATTGCCATTCTATGATCGTTCCCCTATACCTTTATGAGTAACTACCAATAAAACTTGCTAGTATTCGCGCCTGATAGAGCAATTGTTCCATGACATTTGGCTTTGTTTAACCTGAGCAAAAAATAGACACTGAGATATTTTTTCAGGTAAACCCTTTTCAGAAAGCCAGGCTGGTATTAATGTTTCATACGAATAGAATCATTTCGGAGTAGATTTGAACTGGAGAAGACTTGTACAGTTTTATAGTGTCCCGCCCTCTCAGGCAGCGTTGGCACTTGGTATTATTGGTTTAGGTCAAGCTTGGGCGCTTTACGTTCCAGCTATCGGAGAACCGATTCGACCATTTCTCTCGTTACTTGGCGCGTTATTACTTGCTCCGGTGCTGATCAAATATGCAACCAATCCTCGCTTGTTCATGGTCGATATTCGCAATCCATTGAGCGGGAGTTTAATGGCTCCGATGAGTATGGCGCTGCTGATCCTGACTGACTACCTTGCCTCTGTTTCACCTATTATTGCTTATCCAGTGTGGTTTCTAGCACTTTTGCTTCATTTTTCAATGATGATGCTCTTTTTCGGTTTTCAGCTCACTAACTTTAAAATGTCGAATATTGTTCCGAGCTGGTTCCTTTATCCTGTTGGGATCATCAGTAGCTCGCTTGCTGGTTCCCAGTTCGGACACAACGTATTCTCAGAAACCGTCGCGCTTATTTGTATCGGCATTTATTTCTTTATGCTACCCCTAGTGCTATACCGCTTAGTTTTCTTCGGCTCTCTACCAAGAAAGGCACGCCCTACACTTGCGATTATGGCAGCACCAGTTAATTTATCTCTCGCGGCATATTTAGTGAACTTCCCTGAGCCAGACCCAATCCTCACAGGAGCGTTAGCGGGTATCGCCATCACAATGACCTTGCTGATTTACCTGTGTTATTTCCGACTACTGCGATTGAAGTTCCAACCGTCTATAGCCGCGGTCACATTCCCGTCGGTTATCAGTGCAATTGCCATGCACCGATTAACCACATTTTTTGCAGAATCACACCCGCAATGGAATTGGCTGCATGACTTTGGCTTTTTAGAGCTGAGTATTGCTACGGTATTGGTCGTTTGGGTGTCGGCAGGCTATGTGAAAATGTACTGGCCAGAAATTGTCAGATCCCGCTCCAAACAAGCATAAAAAAAGGATGGCATCGGCCATCCTTTTTTCTTCAATTCGATTTATCGTAAACCGTGCAGAAATTCGGCACGTGTCGCTGGGTTGCTCTTGAAGATGCCTCCCAACGCAGTGGTCGTCGTTTCACTGGTTGCGTCCATAACACCACGTGATTTCACGCAGTAGTGCGTCGCGTCAATCGTCACAGCCACATCGTCAGACTCAAGAAGCGTTTGTAACGCGATAAGAATCTGCTGTGTCATACGTTCCTGAACCTGTGGACGCTGAGCAAAGAAGCGTACAATTCGGTTAATCTTCGACAGGCCAATGATTTTGCCACGAGGAATATACGCTACAGCGGCTTTACCATCTATTGTCACAAGGTGGTGCTCACAAGTGCTGGTCACAGTGATGTCTTTCACACGAACCATTTCACTCACGTTCATCTTATTTTCGATAACAGTGATTTTCGGGAAGTTCGAATAATCCAGACCAGAGAAAATTTCGTCCACGTACATTTTTGCAATGCGATGCGGTGTTTCTTCTAGGCTATCATCCGTAAGGTCAAGCTGAAGGAGGCCTAAGATCTCACGCATGTGGTACTCGATCTTTTCCTTTTTCTCTTCACGGCTTACGTTATTAGGACGCATTGGCGTTTCTAATCCACGTTGCTCTAGCGCTTCTTTTACTAACTTCGCTGACTCGCTAAGACCTGACATTACACTTCCTCTTTCATAACTGCCGCTCTCAGATTGAAACACATTTCTCGTTGATTCATTCCGTTTGCGCTTCGGTCGCTCAGTTTAGTGATTTATATCCAAAACACATAACAAAAATAGACTGAGCGGTTTTCTCGACTCCACGAGGACTTTTTACCCCTTTTGGATGGGTGACAAGGATACTCGGATTTTTGAATAATTACATCCATATTTTATCGGTGGGCTTTGTCACTTTATGATAAAGTTGCCTCAAAACATAAGAATATAGGACTATCTCAATGGGCTGCTGCGACGCACCTGGCTTGATGCCAATTGAAGAAGCGATGGAGAAGATGCTATCGCAAATCAAACCAATCCAAACGACTTTGTCTCTGCCACTCGCTGAAGCATTGGGTTATGTACTTGCCGAAGACATTTTATCTCCAATTCACGTACCTCCGTTCGACAACTCCGCAATGGATGGTTATGCAATCCGTATTCAAGATCTGCAAGCGTCATCAACGTTGCCTTTAGCCGGAAAGTCATTTGCAGGCCAGCCATTTGAAGGCGAATGGCCGCAAGGCACGTGTGTTCGCATCATGACGGGCGCACAAATACCGCAAGGCTGTGATGCCGTCATCATGCAAGAAAACACGGAAGTAACGGATTCTGGGATCCAGTTTAACCAAACCGATGTAGAGCCTCAGAACAACATCCGTCCTACAGGTGACGACATCCAGCAAGGTGATATCGTACTCGCCAAAGGCGCACGCCTGACACCTCGCGATATTCCAATGATCGCCTCTTTAGGTGTGAGTCATGTGACTGTCGTGCGTAAACCAAAAGTGGCCTTTTTCTCTACCGGTGACGAGCTAAAACCATTAGGTGAGTCGCTTGAAGCGGGTCAAATCTACGACAGCAACCGTTACGGTATTAAACCTCTGATCGAAAACTTTGGTTGCGAGCCAGTAGACCTTGGCATCGTCCCTGATTGTCCAGAAACTCTTAAAGCGACATTTGAACAAGCGCAAACACTGGCGGATGTGGTTGTCACATCGGGTGGCGTGAGTGTAGGTGAAGCCGATTACACCAAAGATATTCTTGAAGAGCTGGGCGAAATCGGCTTCTGGAAACTGGCGATTAAACCGGGTAAACCTTTTGCTTTTGGCAAACTTTCCATAGCTTGGTTTTGCGGTCTTCCGGGCAACCCGGTGTCTTCAATGATGACGATGTATGTTTTGGTTCAACCAATGCTGGCTAAATTAGCCGGGCATACAGAGTGGAAAGAGCCATTATCCATCCCTGCGATCACTAAGACCGCTTTCAAGAAAGTACCGGGACGTGCCGATTACCAGCGCGGGATTTATTCGTTAGAAAACGGTACGTTCGTTGTAGAAACAACAGGAAACCAAAGCTCTGGTGCATTTCGCTCAATGAGTTTAGCCAATTGCTTTGTTGTGCTGGAGCGCGAACGTGGCCGAGTTGAAATCGGTGAGACGGTAAACATTCAACTATTCAACTCAACACTTTACTAGGATTGCACCGTGGATATTCTTTCTGATCAAGAAATGCTGCGCTACAACCGCCAGATCATTCTGCGTCAGTTTGATTTTGACGGGCAGGAAGCACTTAAGCAGAGCTCAGTCCTGATTCTTGGTGCTGGCGGGCTGGGCTGTGCGTCAAGTCAATACCTTGCGACTGCGGGTGTTGGTAAGCTGACATTAGTTGATGATGACATTGTCGAGCTGTCTAACCTTCAGCGTCAGGTACTGCATCACGATGTCGATATCGGTCGTAACAAGGTTGATTCAGCCCGCGATGCGCTACGAGAGCTTAACCCTCACATCGCCATTGATGCCATTGCCAAGCGTCTTGATGATGCAGAAATGCAATCCCTGATTGAACAACATACGCTTGTTGTGGATGCATCGGATAACGTAGAGACGCGTAACCAGCTTAACCGTCTGTGCTTCGCAACGAAAACGCCGTTAATCTCCGGTGCAGCGATCCGTATGGAAGGTCAGGTAAGCGTATTCACGTACGATGATCCAGCACAACCCTGTTATCAGTGCTTAAGTGCCCTGTTTGGCAGTGATGCTTTAAGCTGTGTGGAGGCTGGGGTAATGGCACCAGTGGTTGGCATTGTCGGCGCAGTGCAAGCGATGGAAGCGATTAAAGTGATCGCCAATTACGGTCGGCCAATAAAAGGCAAAATACTTATACTTGACGCGCTAAGTATGTCCTGGCGAGAGATGAATTTAATGAAAATGCCAACCTGCCCGGTTTGTAATTAGCGAGATAACATTCAAAAGCTCAACCTATCGTTGAGCTTTTTGCTATGGGACGAAAGCGATTTTTGCGCAAAGCGGCATCCAACTTTGAACAGACATTTATTTTCCTGTAAAACAGTAAGATTACTCAGGCTTGAACATACGGAACTCAATCTTGGACAATCCCCAAAAATACATTTTGGTTTTAATCAGCTTGACTGCCGTTTTACTGCTTCTCTGGTTAACCGCTCCAAACACAGAGAGAACCGTGACGGCAACCGTAATAAATAACACGCTAACACAATCTTTAGATGGTCAGCGTCGCTACCTGACGATCAACTCACCCGAGACTGGCCAACAACGCGTTTCTGTTCCAACATCAGTGGTATGCCCTGTCGGTTCGACGGTAACATTAAGTCAAGCCACAGAAACAACCATTGAACAGTCATTCTCATTTGTTCGTTGCGATTAGCGTGTCTCCAGATCATATGGGTATTAATAATAAGGATTTAACGATGCAAACATTGATTGACGCGAAGGAATTAAGTGCCCTGTTAGGCCAACCCAATGTGAAAATATTGGACGCAAGCATAAGCTTCCAAATCCCTTCTGAGGGAAAGAAGATCACCGATAAATGGATTCCTGGCTCACTGCGTTTTGACTATGACAACGACTTTTGTCTACCCGATTCCACGCTGCCACATATGATGCCGACTGAAGATGGATTTAATACCAGCGCACAACAGCTTGGCCTGCATAAAGATGATCTTATCGTCGTCTACGATAACTCTGGAACGCTTGCATCACCTAGAGCATGGTGGATGTTCAAAGCGATGGGACACGATAACGTAAAAGTCCTCAATGGCGGATTACCTGCGTGGATAGACAGCGGCTTCCCTATCGTAGATTCACTCTCAGCACCTTCTGAATTAGGTACATTTACCGGGGCTCTGTTTGAAGAGGCGTTCTTAGACGCGCAAACCGTACTCGAACACTCAAAAAATCAAAGCGCAAATATCATTGATGCACGTTCTAAAGCGCGCTTTTTAGGCGAAGTACCGGAACCACGTGCTGGCCTTCGCAGCGGACGCATTCCAACCTCAATCTGTTTACCATTTCAGGAGCTGATGACGGATGGTCACATCAAACCCGTTTCGGAATTAGAGCAAGTTTTTAGTGATCTTACGATTCAAGATGACCAACGCCTTATATTCAGCTGTGGTTCAGGCGTTACTGCCTGTATTTTGTTGTTAGCCGCGCATCAATTAGGCCTGCGAAATGTGTCTGTGTACGATGGTTCGTGGACGGAGTGGGGTTCAAGCCTTCACTTGCCAATTGAAATTTAGCAAACAAACGAGTCACGAAACTGCATAACAGTGAAAACAAAAACCGCCCTCAAATGACGGCGGTTTTTCTTCATTTAGATACAAGTAATATCACTACTTTCTCATCATGATGCCTGAGAAGCCGGTTTGTCCGGCTGACGATAGTTGATCATACAGATCACGACGATCACAGCGAGCGCTACCAATCGGTAAATGTCTGACATAAACAGCACACCTAAAGCCATCGCCAGTAAAACACCACGTTGCCAGTATTGTAATGGCGAGAACAGACGCCCTTCGATACCACCCGCAAAGGCGACAAAAAGGCTGATTGTCGAAATCACTCCAATCACAAAGTGCATCGGTTCACCTTCAATCCAGATCAGGCCAGAAAAGGCCATCATTGCCGGAATGAGGAAAAAGCCCTGAGCAAGTTTAAATGCCTGCACCGCAGAACGCATAGGTGATGCATTCGCAATCCCCGCCCCCGCAAATGCAGCCAGCGCAATTGGCGGCGTCACATTTGAAGTTTGCGATAACCAGAAGACAATCATGTGCGCGGTTAGTACTCCCAGGCCAAAGTCCATCAGGGCAGGAACCGCCATAATTGACAGAACGATGTAGGCCGCCGTTACAGGTAACCCCATTCCGAGAACCACGGCAGCAACCGCAATCAAGGCTAATACCGACCATAAGTGGCCACCCGACATTGCGATCAGGAACTGCGTAAACTGCAGACCAATCCCTGTCTGACCAACGACACCCACCACGATACCAGCGGTTGCACAGGCGACAGAAATAGGGATAGCCAGAAACGCACCTTCTCTCAAGCCTTCAATAAACAGTTTGAGACTGATTCGACTATGCTTACGCGTCATCGCCGCTAACAGGATTGCCACACACCCGAAAACACCCAACCAACACTGGAGAGTAGCTCATCATTAGCAGTGCGGTGATCAGAACAAGCGGCAGTAAATAGTGCCAGCCATCTTTCAACACTTTAGAAATCTGCTCAGTTACCGTCATCCCCTGAAGACCTAGCTTACAGGCCATCAGGTGCACATAGAGCAAGGTACAGGCAAAGTACAAAATAGCCGGAGCGATAGAGACCAATAAAATATCGCTGTATGGGATACCGGTAAACTGCGCCATGACAAACGCCCCCGCCCCCATTACCGGTGGCATGATCTGCCCACCAGTCGATGCAGCCGCTTCGATGCCCGCCGCTTGCTCTGGCTTATAACCGAGCTTTTTCATCATCGGTATGGTTAACGCACCTGTGGTTACGGTGTTTGCGATTGCTGACCCAGAAATGGATCCGAGAGCCGCTGAAGCAACCACACTCGCTTTAGCCGGACCACCTCGATATTTACCTGCCAATGCAAATGCCATATCGATAAAAAACTGGCCAGCACCAGTCACCTGCAAGAACGCGCCAAACAGAACAAACATGAACACCACACCAGCTGCAATCGCTAGTGGTGCACCATAAACACCATTGGTCGAATAGATGTGGAAGCGAACAATCTCTTCTACAGAGAACCCTTTGCTCGCGACGTTATCGGGTAACACATCACCAAACATCGCATAGGCTAAAAACAGTGCTGCGATCACTACCATCACCAGCCCGACAGTACGCCTTGTCGCTTCAAGCAGCATTACGATTAAAACAACGCCCGCCGCTTGTTCCACCGAGCCTAAACCATCAAGCAGGAAACTGATGTCATCGTAGTCAAACATGGCAATAGTGGTGGAAGCCCAGCATGTTAGCGCAACGAGAACAAAATCAATCACTCGTCCTGTCAGGTAAACAGGTAGAGAATGTCGGGACTTGAAGGTCGGGTAAACCAAGAATGCAATCGCTAAGACCCAACTGACGTGAACTGGGCGAAATACTGGCGCCGATAGGCTGGCGACAATCCCCTGCCAAACTTGAAAGACAGATAAAGCAATAGCCGCAACGGCGGCTATCGAAAGTATCACGTCGGTAATTTTCTGGTTACTCGGATGAATCTTACTCATCACTTACTCCATGTAACTTTATCTCAATCCACTTAAGCGCTTGAGCATGCGTTCAAATTGAAAACTGACAAGTGCCGCAGTGGATTGGTTTTACTTCTTTAATACGATTTACTTGGTTTGTTCCTGAAAGTACTTCTCAGAACCTGGGTGTAGAGGAACACCGTCCAGTTTGGTCATATTTTCGATGGTGGTGAACTTAGTTACGCCCAATACCTGACGAATCTCATCGATGTGCTCAAACGTCGTTTTTGTCAGTTCATAAGCCATATCTTCGCTCATGTTTTTATTCACAACCAAAACGTTCCAAACCGCTGGCACCTTAAATGCAGGCACTTTGTTGTAGGCATCTGCAGGCACGTCAAGCTCTAGATAAGAAGGGTGATCTGCCGCAATTTTCTTCAGCTCTTCATCGCTGAAACTTAGTACACGAATGTCGCGAGTCAGAGCCAGTTCAGTGATTGCACCAACACCGACACTACCAACGATGACACCAGCATCAATCTGGTTGTTCGCGATAGCACTAGTGGTCGCAGTGTAGTTCAGAGACTGAGCTTTGATGTCGTCTTCTGTCACACCCAATGTGTTTAGGATATTGATTGCACTAACGCGAGTACCTGAGCCCGGAGCACCAAGAGAAACGCGCTTACCTTTTAGATCAGCAACCGATTTAATGTCTGAGTTAGCTGGAACAATGAACTGCACAGCATTTGGATAAAGTGCAAACAACACCGCAACGTCCATCTTACGAGGGAACGGTTTCGTGCCTTCATACGCTTGCAGCACAACGTTGCCTTGAGCAATACCAGCAAGCTGTTTGTTGGTAGAAACTTTAATGGTGTTTTCAACAGAGGCCGCAGTCACTTCTGCGCGCATATTAAAATCCGGTAAGTTCTCGCTCCAAATCTTAGCCAACATGCCACCTAGCGGGTAATAAGTACCACTTTGACTACCGGTACCAATAGTGTAATTTTCCGCCATCGTTGATGCTGAAAATACGACAGCAAGTGCCACTAGCCCATTCCTTAGTGCTTGGTACATAAATGCTCCTTGTTCTTTTAGATTGATTGTTATAGCCAAATAACCTGAGATCTCTGAGTTGCAGAAACGGCAACGCTCTGACCCTGTTTCTTGAAGTCATTTGGATATACTTCATAAAGTTATGGTGTGCTCAGGGAGAAATAGCAAACGAGAATGAGATGAAATGAGAGCTTTGTGCGCTATTTGTGTGCCACTCAGAAACGGATTGAAACTTTCCCTGTACTTTATCGCAGCCAGAATGCGTGGGAGAACACGACGACTAACCTGACTGAATTCGCAACAAAACAATGAAAATTGTTCTTCTTCCAACCATGGAGAACTGCGAGTGCGGGCTAATATTTATATACTTTGCTTCAATTTGCAATCATTAAAAATGCACACTGCAACAAGAATTATGTGATCAGAAAGGCGATAAGCAAGGTGATAGAATTGAATAAGTCATATTTAAAATCAATGAATTATCATTGAATTATCATTTTAACGATCACTAGAACGAACCGTAAATTCCGATTTATTTAAATAGCACAAGTGAATATAAAACCATCATCAACGAATAAAAAAGTGTCTTGTTCATAATTTACTCCGAGCTAATCGGGTTCCAATGAGCCGCGAGGAATACTTTAAACTTAGGAAGGAAATCAGGCTGCGAGTGATTTCTAAACACTCGCAACCGTATTGCATTAATCGCAAATTATTCGTACTAAATATCCGATACTGTTTTGCCGTTCATTTGCTCATCTAGGTTGAGTACCGTTAATGCATTACTCACGCTAGTGGCAATAACGTCAATCGCGCCAGTTCTTAAAGCTCCGAGTAATGCCAAAGGTTTACTGTTCTCGGCAGCAATAGCGATCACTTCAGAAACGGAGCGGAATTCATCAATGCCAAGACCGATAATACGGTCGCTCATCACCGTCTTTGCGGATACGCCATTAATATCGAAAAAATCGTACCCCGCGAAATCTCCAACGACACCTTGCATCATTCGCGACTGCACGACTTCTTCTGCGGTAAACCAACCGAGATCGACCATATAGCTGTTTTCACTCATGTCGCCGATTCCAACCAGAGCCACATCGGCTTTACGTGCGAGGTCCAGAGTCTGCTTAACCGTCGCGTTTTGCATGAAAGCAAGTTTCTGCTCCCGGTTTTCTGCATAGGCTGGTGCATATAGCGTTTCTGATGTGCCGCCGTAGCTTTTGGCGAACTGACGGCAAATATGGTCAGCGTTAAACATGCCTCCACGTGGGTGAATACCGCCGATACCACAAACAAACTTAACGTCTCTTTGAGGGATAACGCCTACGTGATGCGCGACTGCAGACACATTGCGCCCCTGACCCACCGTCACTACAGTACCATTTTGTAGCGTGCTCGCCATGTATTTAGATACCAGCCCAGCGACTTGTAACCTTTGCTGCTCTTCGCTTGGCTGATCTAAAGCCACCAAGGCGCGCTTCACGCCAAAACGTTCGATCAGCCTTTGCTCAATCTTAGCGCTAAATACCGGGTGATATTTAACTGTGATCTCCACGATGCCTTCATCTCTTGCTTGCTTTAGCATACGTCCCACTTTCGCGCGGGAAACAGCAAACTTTTTCGAGATCTCTTCTTGTGTTGCCCCATCTTGGTAGTAAGCAACCGAAATCTCAGTCAGAAGATCGGTACTTTCATCAGATACATCGTTAATAGATTTACTCATATTCAACCTGATTTGTATTTTATCTGTGCCCTTCACTCGAGCAAATACTCAACGCCATTACAAGCGCTCACGAGCGTAGCATATGTCACACCCGCCCTTCACTTCAACATTTGCTCATCACAAAAACAAATTCTCAGATTAAAATAGGGCTTCGTTAATGCCCTTATAAGCCATGTGCTATATGGGCAAACGTTTATCTCGATAATAGTGGGCCAAGGCGGGAAAAAATAATTGATGAATGTCACTTTCCCCCCAGATCAACAATTGACTTTTAGCACAGATCAGATAATTATGGAGGCATCATTTACTCAGAGTTAGAGCAAATGTTCACAACAAATGTTCAAACGCTGAAAAGTTAAAAGTTAGTGAGCAGAACAGATTTCTACTTCCGCTGGCTAACGCGCTTGCAAATGCACTTTTCATACTGACAGCAAAGTATGAGCCCAATGAAATAGGATGATCGGAATGAGCAACAAATTAGAGCAACTTCGTAAACTGACGACTGTAGTCGCTGACACTGGTGAAATCGATGCAATCAAAAAATACCAGCCAGAAGACGCAACAACTAACCCTTCTCTGATTCTGAAAGCCGCTCAAATTGCTGAGTACGCTCCTCTAATCGATGCTTCAATTGAGTATGCAAAATCACAGAGCGACGACAAAGCTCAACAAGTTCAAGACACTTGTGACATGCTTGCTGTAAACATCGGTAAAGAAATCCTGAAAACTATCCCTGGCCGTATCTCTACAGAAGTTGACGCACGTCTTTCTTACGATATGGAAGGCAGCGTAGCAAAAGCACGTCAGCTAGTTAAAATGTACAACGATGCTGGCATCGCTAACGACCGCATCCTTATCAAACTGGCTTCTACTTGGGAAGGTATCCGCGCTGCTGAAATCCTAGAGAAAGAAGGCATCAACTGTAACCTAACTCTTCTATTCTCTTTCGCTCAGGCTCGTGCATGTGCTGAAGCTGGCGTATTCCTAATCTCTCCATTCGTTGGTCGTATCATGGACTGGTACAAAGCGAAGGAAGGTCGTGACTTCGAAGCTTCAGAAGATCCAGGCGTACTATCTGTATCTAAGATCTACAACTACTACAAAGAGTACGGCTACAACACAGTAGTAATGGGAGCAAGCTTCCGTAACATCGGTGAAATCCTAGAACTAGCAGGCTGTGACCGTCTAACTATCGCTCCAGCTCTACTTGCTGAACTAGAAGCGGCTGAAGGCGAAGTGGTTGAGAAGCTAGTTGACTCTAAAGGCACTCAAGAGCGCCCAGCGCCAATGACTCATTCAGAGTTCCTATGGGATCACAACCAAGACCCAATGGCAGTAGAGAAGCTTGCGGAAGGTATCCGTAACTTCGCGATTGACCAAGGTAAACTTGAAGACATGATCGCAGCTAAGCTGTAATTACACAGAATCACAAAAGGGGAACGTTTGCGTTCCCCTCTTAATTTTCCTTTCCTAGAATTAAATTTATTCGGTAACTATTATGGATCGTAAACATCTTGCCAATGCAATCCGCGCACTAAGCATGGATGGTGTTCAACAAGCTAACTCTGGCCACCCAGGTGCACCTATGGGTATGGCTGACATCGCTGAAGTTCTTTGGCGCTCTCACCTAAACCACAACCCATCTAACCCTGAATGGGCAGACCGCGACCGTTTTGTACTTTCAAACGGCCACGGCTCAATGCTGATCTACTCTCTACTGCACTTGAGCGGTTACGAGCTATCTATCGACGATCTGAAAAACTTCCGTCAGCTTCACTCTAAGACTCCAGGTCACCCAGAGTACGGCTACGCGCCAGGTATCGAGACAACAACAGGTCCTCTAGGCCAAGGCATCACTAACGCAGTTGGTATGGCAATGGCTGAAAAAGCACTTGCTGCACAGTTCAACAAAGAAGGCCACGACATCGTTGACCACTTCACTTATGCATTCATGGGTGACGGCTGTCTGATGGAAGGTATCTCGCACGAAGCATGTTCTTTGGCGGGCACTCTAGGTCTTGGCAAACTGATCGCGTTCTGGGATGACAACGGCATCTCTATCGATGGTCACGTTGAAGGCTGGTTCTCTGACGATACACCTAAGCGTTTCGAAGCGTACGGCTGGCACGTAATCCCAGCGGTAGACGGTCACGATCCTGAAGCAATCAACGCAGCAATTATCGCAGCTAAAGCAGACCCTCGTCCGACACTAATCTGTACTAAAACTATCATCGGTTTCGGTTCTCCTAACAAGTCAGGCTCACACGACTGTCACGGCGCGCCTCTAGGTGCAGAAGAAATCGCAGCAACACGTAAAGAACTAGGTTGGGAGTACGGTCCTTTTGAAATTCCGCAGGAAATCTACGCAGAATGGTCAGCGAAAGAAACAGGCGCAGCTAAGGAAGCAGCGTGGGACGAGAAATTTGCAGCTTATGAAGCAGCATACCCTGAGCTGGCAGCTGAATTTAAACGCCGCGTAAACGGTGAACTGCCTGCAGAGTGGGAAGAGAAAGCGAACCAAATCATTGCTGATCTTCAATCAAACCCAGCAAACATCGCGTCACGTAAAGCATCTCAAAATGCGCTAGAAGCGTTTGGTGCTCTACTACCTGAATTCATGGGCGGCTCTGCTGACCTTGCACCTTCTAACCTGACTATGTGGTCTGGCTCTAAGTCTCTTGAAGCGAATGACTTCTCAGGTAACTACATCCACTACGGTGTGCGTGAGTTCGGTATGACTGCAATCATGAACGGTATCGCACTACACGGCGGTTTCGTTCCTTACGGCGCAACGTTCCTAATGTTCATGGAATACGCGCGTAACGCAATGCGTATGGCTGCTCTGATGAAAGTTCAGAACATCCAGGTTTACACGCACGACTCTATCGGTCTTGGCGAAGATGGCCCAACTCACCAACCAGTTGAGCAAATGGCTTCTCTACGTCTGACTCCAAACATGAGCACATGGCGTCCATGTGACCAGGTTGAATCAGCAGTGGCTTGGAAACTGGCTATCGAGCGTAAAGATGCACCAACAGCACTTATCTTCTCTCGTCAGAATCTAGCACAACAAGAGCGTACTGCAGAGCAAGTTGCAGACATCGCGAAAGGTGCTTACATCCTGAAAGATTGCGAAGGCAAGCCAGAGCTTATCCTTATCGCAACAGGTTCAGAAGTTGAGCTAGCGGTTGAAGCAGCAGCGCAACTAACTGCAGAAGGCAAGCAAGTACGTGTTGTTTCAATGCCATCAACAGATGCATTCGACAAACAAGACGCAGCTTACCGTGAAGCAGTACTGCCATCAGACGTGACAGCGCGTATCGCTATCGAAGCGGGCATCGCAGACTTCTGGTACAAGTATGTAGGCTTCGGCGGCAAGATCATCGGTATGACTACCTTCGGTGAATCTGCACCAGCAGGCGAACTGTTCAAGATGTTCGGTTTCACTACAGAAAACGTAGTAAACACAGCGAAAGAATTGCTTGCTTAATCAAAGATTAGCTTTCAAGCAATTGTTATAAAAACAGAGCCCCGCTAATACAGCGGGGCTTTTTATTGTCTGAATAAACGAGAATTCTTACGACGGCTTATCTTCAAATCGAAGCGCCAGTTGATAGAAATCTTTGACCTGCTCTTTTAGCTGCAGGCTGTTTTTCTCCACAGAATGAGTCGCCGCCAGGTTTTGCTCCGCCGTCGAGGCGATAGACTGGATATGCAAGTTCACGTCACTCGCCAGTTTTAACTGATTATCCGCGGTCTGAGCCACATCAACCATTAAGCCGCTCATGGTCTGCATCATCTGTTCGACTTCCGATAGACGTACCGTACTTTGTTTTGCAACTTCAGAACACGTATCCGTCTGCTCTTTATTCGCCAAAATGTCTTGTTGCCAGCTATGTATGGTCGACAACATGGTAGAGATGGACGCCTGTATTTGCTCGGTTGCATTAGAAGTACGGCCAGAAAGTGCTCTTACTTCATCCGCTACTACGGCAAAGCCACGACCTTGCTCACCCGCTCTTGCTGCTTCAATCGCCGCATTTAATGCCAGCAAATTGGTTTGATCAGCGATGCCACCGATTTCTTCCATCAAGTGACTCACTTTTTGTGCCTGATCACTTAATTTATACGTCGTTTCAGTGGCTTGCTCAGCTTGTAAACTCAGCTGGGTCAAATTACTGTGGGTCTGAATGATGGTCTCTTTTGCCATCAAACACGATTTTAGCGTGTCATCAATCAATAAATGTGCATCATTGGTTGTGGATGAAGCAGAGTTTGCTGAGATTTCAACCTCTTGCATGGCATCGCGGACTCTATGGATATCGATATTTTGCTGATTGAGCGCATCATGCACTTCAGCCGTTGTCTGGCTAAGATCTTCGGCGCACTCTTGTAACGGTAAAGCGGAGTCTGTCATACGCCCCAGCACTGTTCGAATACGTGCTGACAGCATTTTGATATGGAAATCCGCTATAGAGAACGCGCTATCACCCGAGTATATGAGCCTACTAACACTGTCATACTGCTTCTGTAATTTTTTAAGTTGTTGAGGAGTATCAATCAATTCTTGGCGAAATAGCAGGGCTAACACACCAGCAGGCAAGAGACTGGCGATCCAAGCTAAAGGGCCTTCAGCAGACAGAGCGTAAGCAGCAGCTGGTGCGCTCAGTGCACCAAGCAAAATAGCGTAGCGTAACGATTCATTGATCTTTAAAGACCAAGTTCGACCAGATTTCTCTGCCGCTTTCATACTCTTATAAGCTTTAGCAGCAATATCAACCCATTCACGTTTTGGCTTAACACGCACAGACTGGTAGCCTACGACCTGATTATGTTCATATATTGGCGTGACATAAGCATCAACCCAATAATATCCACCAGATTTAGTACTGTTTTTGACCATGCCACGCCACGCCTTACCTTGCTTAAGACGGGCCCACATGTCACCAAACGCCCCTTTTGGCATATCGTTATGACGCACGATGTTATGATTTTGGCCGATCAACTCTTCATTTGTATATTCTGCAACACGACAAAATGCGTCGTTACAGTAAGTGATAACACCTTTCAAATTCGTAGTTGATACCAGTTCCTCAAACTCTCCGACCAGAGTCTCCTGAGTTTTGCTATTTGAATTGACTGACATAGACAATGCTTCTCACATTTTTAGTTATCATTCGGTAATAATTTGTTGAGCTATTACGAAGTATTTGATTCACGACCCTCTACGGGTAACTCTTTAACGGCAAGTCCTCACTTTTCTTAAGAGTAAACACAGAGAAATTTACGCAATTGCATGCACTCAAAGGACAAGCCAAGCCGTTAAGAAAACACAGGCGCTAAGCAGTTTTTACGCGGGAATAACCAAACTGCAGTGTATTCAGATCGGTATGTCTGTCAGGAAAAAATAAAAAGAGCCAGAGGCATCGACCTCTGGCTCTTTATAAGTATATAAGGTTAAGGAGTGTTACTTATTGCGACGCGCTTTCACTGCATCTGAAAGCTGACGTAACACAACTTCAGTGTCTTCCCAGCCGATACATGCATCAGTGATAGACTGACCATAAGTTGCAGCCTTACCATCAACAAGATCTTGGCGACCTTCTACCAGATGCGATTCAATCATCACACCAAAAATAGCATCTTCTCCACCAGCAATCTGCTCTGATACATCATCCGATACCAGCATCTGACGCTTGAACTGCTTAGAGCTGTTAGCGTGGCTGAAGTCGATCATCACTTTCTTAGGCAGACCTGCTGCATCTAGCTCATCTTTAATTTGGGTAACATGAGCCGCGCTGTAGTTTGGTTCCTTACCACCGCGCAGAATAATGTGACAATCTGGGTTACCTGCGGTTTCAACAATCGCAGAGTGGCCGTATTTGGTTACCGATAAGAAGTGGTGAGACGCACTTGCCGAACGAATTGCGTCAGTTGCAATCTTGATGTTTCCGTCTGTACCATTTTTAAAGCCAACCGGACAGGACAAACCTGATGCTAACTCGCGGTGTACCTGTGATTCTGTCGTACGTGCGCCGATCGCGCCCCAGCTAATAAGATCAGCAACGTATTGAGGCGTAATCATGTCGAGGAACTCACTGGCTGTTGGTAATCCCATATCAGTGAGGTCAAGAAGCAGTTTACGTCCGATACGCAAACCATCGTTCAGTTTGTATGTGTCATTTAGGTACGGGTCGTTAATAAGTCCTTTCCAACCTACGGTCGTACGTGGCTTTTCAAAGTAGACTCGCATCACAACTTCTAACTGCTCACCTAGCTCGTCGCGAAGTACTTTCAGCTTTTTACCGTATTCAACAGCAGCTTGCGGATCATGGATCGAACATGGACCCACGATAACAAGCAGTCTGTCGTCTTTTCCTTCCAAGATGTTATGAATAGCATTACGACAATCAAAAGTAGTTGAAGCAGCGGTTTCAGTGGTTGGAAATTTCTCTAAAACTGCAACAGGTGGCAACAGTTCTTTTACTCTATTTATTCTTACATCATCAGTTTGAAACATTACTTCTACATCCTGGTTGTTGTTAATGACCCAGCTTTTTGCTAACTAAGAGCATTGCAATATTGTTCATAAAGCAAGCAGCAACAAGGGCTGTGGTTCATTTTTGACTTTCGATGCAAGTAACTTATCGGCTTAGCCATAGACTTTCAATCACTTTTTGCAAATAAATGCAAACAATCTACCAGTGTTAAATATCAAACACAGTGTAAATTTTTATTTACGGAAAAAAGTTCAAAATTATCATATATTTTCTTATACCTTTGAAAATCTTTACTACAATGTAAGAAATATCAGAAGTTTGTGAGGTATTGAATACAGAAAAGTATAGCTAGTTCTTATATTTTGTTGCTTGATATGAAATGAATTAACTAATAAACTAATTTCCTATAATAACTGGTTTTTTCTTTAATTTTGATAACACGACGTATAAATTAATATGCAATCAATACAAGGAAACATTATGAACAAAGTAGCAATTGCAGTAGCAGCGGTGGTAGCTGGTGGTAGCGCTCTTTTGAACACTGCGCAAGCTGAAATGTATATCGGGGGCAAAGTGGGCATGAGTACACTCGATGATGCTTGCTATCTAAACAGCCCTTGTGATGATGAAGCATTCGCGGCCGGAATGCACGTTGGCTATGGCTTTAATGAATATTTTGATCTTGAATACGGTGTAGACTTCCTAGGTAACTACGAAGCTAACTTCAAGACAGCTGCAGGCGCTAATACTATCGATGGCGACCTGTGGGCAATGACTCTTGCACCTAAGTTAAACCTACCTCTTTCAGACGATTTTAACCTGTTTGCTAAGATCGGTGGTGCTTACATGATGTCTGGTGACGAAAAAGATTTCGTTCCAACAGGCTCGCTAGGTGCTGAATACGCTCTAAACCGAAACCTAAGCCTACGCGCTGAGTACCAACGTTACCAAGATATGTCTGATGACGTATGGGACGATATGGATGCGAACTTCTTCTCTGTTGGTGTTAACTACACATTCGCAGCTGCTCCTGTAGTAGCGGCCGTAGTTGAGCCAGAGCCAGAGCCAGAACCAGTTGCAGTTATGAAAACTCACAAAGAAGAGTACGGTTCAGGTACGTTTGAGTTTGATAGTGCAACACTTACACCTGAAGCGACTGGACGTCTTGACAACTTCGTTGAACACTTGAACGAATACCCTCAAGCTAACGTAGAGATTACAGGTTACACTGATAGCTCAGGTCCAGCAGCGTACAACCAAAAACTGTCTGAGCGTCGTGCTCAAGCGGTTGCTGATTACCTAACAGCAGCAGGTATTGATGCAGGCCGTCTGACTGTGTCTGGCATGGGTGAAGAAAACCCAGTAGCTGACAACAGCACTAAAGAAGGTCGCGCTCTAAACCGTCGTGTTGAAGTTGTGGTTCCAGAATTCGAGTACGAAGTAATCGAAATGGTTCAACCATAAGCTCAGTGATATCAGTATATTGATTGACAAAAGGGGTGCAAACGCACCCCTTTTTAATGGCAATCACACAATTTACAAATGGCTCTCGGTTAAGCTTCTCATTTATTTACGGTTTAGCGAAGAATACCAGCTCATCACCGTCGACCATGACACAATCCATCCCTGCCGCATGTGCAGCTCGCTTACCCAACTCCGTATCTTCAAAAACTAGGCAACCTGACGCTTCTAAACCGAGTTGTTCTGCCGCCATAAGAAATGTGTCTGGAAACGGCTTATGATTTTCAACATCTGTAGCAGTAACGACTGTATCCAGCTTGTCTAACAGACCCGCATGACTGAGTAAACGCATCGCACTGTCGCGTTGGCTCCCCGTCCCTACTGCGATTTTTTTAAAACCGCGATACTCTTCTAACACGACGTTAGTACAAGGGATAATCTCACCGTGCAATTCCATCGCCGCGAAGGTTTCCATCTTAAACTTAGAAACTTGCTTAGGGTCAAGTGATAACCCATGTTTGTTATTTAATTCAATGACAATCTTAAAGCTCGGCATACCACCTAAACTATGGAACCAATCCTGACAAAATGGAAAATCGAACCGGTCGGCGGTTGCTTGCCAAGCAGCAAGATGGGCCGGCATCGTATCAAGCAAGGTACCATCCATATCGAAGATGAACCCCTGATATGGCCTGAAATCAATCGTGCTCATGTCTTTTCTTCTATTCTTACATCTGTAATGTTAATTTATCAGCTCTTTCAATCGTCCCTATCGGCATTCTCTTATCATGCTCAAAATTTCGAACTCCGTCACACTTCAGGAATGGGAAATCCAGTTATCCCCAATAAGAGCTCAAGGAAATGGTGGGCAGAACGTTAATAAAGTAGCGACTGCAATTCATTTGCGCTTTGACATACGTCACTCAACTTTACCGGAGTTTTACAAAGAGCGATTACTCGAGCTTTCAGACAACCGTATCACAAAAGATGGCGTGATTATTATTAAGGCACAACAGTTTCGCACGCAGGAACAAAATAAAGAAGACGCACTGAATCGGCTGCAAGAACTGATTGAATCTGCTGCTATACAAAAGAAGAAGCGCATTAACACTAAACCGACCCGCGCTTCACAACGTCGTCGCCTTGACAGTAAAAACAAGCAGGGCACTAAAAAGCAGCAACGTAAGAAAGTACAGTATTAAGCAAAAGCAGATAACAAAGTAAAAATTTCATCCTCACCTCACCGGCAGCTCAATACGCCCGAGCAATTTTTCAGGAAAAAACAATATGACTATTCGGCAAAAACTCTACTTCCTAGGAGCTATCGCCATTTTAGGCATTGTGACCCTTTTGGGTACCTCATCTCATTTCGCCAACCAGAGTAATGAACTTAACCACGCCATTAAGCATGTGGGTGATTTGGAAATTCGCTTATTAAATTTGCGACGTAATGAGAAAGACTTTCTTCTTCGTAGCGATTTAAAATACTTAGAAAAATTTAACGACAATGTTGACCTATTTATCCAACTTGAAGAGGAACTTGCTGAAATACTGACGCATTATGACCTCCCATCAAGTCACCAGCTAAGAACCGACTTGCTGGCTTACCAAAGAGGATTTCAGACTCTGGCTTCCGCTTCTCAACAATATGGTCTTAACAGTGAAAGTGGACTTTTAGGGCGATATGAACCGCTATTGCTCGATTCGAAAAAACTTGCCGACCACCAGCAGATTCTGGCACTTATTCATTTTGATAACGCGGTAAAGGCAGGTCAATTCGAACCTAACTCGCTAGGTGGTATTGATGCACCGGAACTGCTGAAGGTTGCAAAGCAACTTGCCAATCAGAAACAAATCATTGGGGTCGCTTACAACAAAGGATTACTTGGTGAGACTCGAGCACTCTCTCATGCAGTAGAAACGCAGTTCGATACTTTCTCGTCGATGATTGATTCTGCAGCCACTCAGCGCGAAGAGAGTATGAGCACCATTAAGCAAGTCATTACGGCTCTGGTACTGATCGTTCTATTTGTGCTTATCTGGCAAATATCTCGATCAATTAACGTTCGCGTAAGTAGCCTATTAACAACAATAAAGACCATCAGCGAGAGCAACGATATATCAATACGCTCCGATCTAGCGGGTAAAGATGAATTGTTTGATATCAGCCATCACCTTAATGATCTGCTGGAAAAACTTGAGCGTTTAATTCAGAACACGCAAGAGAAGTCGATGCAACTGACCGCAAGCACCGACAATATGCACCGTGAACTTGAAGGCGTCATGGAGCAATTTCACACTCAAACCGATCACACCGCCTCTATGGCGACAGCAGTTCAACAGATGGTCGCGACCATCGGTGAAATATCGGAAAGTACGTCTGTTGCTGTAGAAGGCGTTCATCAAGCCGCCAACAATGCAGAGCAAGGACGTACAGTCGTCGAAGCCACTGTGACGAATATTGGCCAGCTGAGTGGCATTTTATCTAACAGCCAGCAATCTATCAGCTCCTTAAATCAGCATGTTGATAAGATTGGAGGCGCGGTAAATATCATTCAGGAAATCGCAGACCAAACTAACCTGCTGGCGCTTAATGCAGCTATCGAAGCTGCGCGTGCTGGTGAGCAAGGTCGCGGTTTCGCCGTGGTTGCTGATGAAGTTCGAGCACTGGCCAGTCGTACGCATCAATCTACTGAAGAAATAACGCGAGTGGTCACCGATATTCAGGTGCAAATGTCGGCCGTCGTGTCCGATATCGACCAGTGTAACGATCAAGGGCAACAAACGCTGAGTGCCTCTGAGCAGCTGGACGCTAGCCTGCAACAAATTATCACTGACATGCATACGATTCAGGGGAACTCGGAGCGTATTGCTTCTGCGATTGAGGAGCAAGGTATTGTGATGAATCAGGTTAGCGACTCAATCAATGAGCTCAATGTGATCTCAGAAAATAATATGCAATCAGCAAAAGAGTGTTTGCTGGAAGTAGATTCCGTCTCTGCTCAAGCGCATGATATGGATGATGCCGTTGCAGAGTTTAAAACTCGTGTCGCCTAATCCGCTAAGATAGTTCCAAATAAAAAGCCCGAAGTGCATGACACTTCGGGCTTTTTCATTTAAAGGGCGATGACCAACATTTGATCATCACTACTCATCATCAAGAGGGACCATTTTAGTATTGCCGCCATGCACCTTCTCACGCTGTTTCTGAACCAGAGCATAGAAACCCGGGATCAGGAATGTACCCGCAAGAAGCACACATAACAGGCCGCCAATCAGGGAAATGCCCAAAGAGTTCTGACTCACATGCCCGGCGCCAGCCGCAAAAATCAATGGGAAAATACCCAAGATAAATGACCACGACGTCATGTTTACCGCTCTGAAGCGCAATGTACCACCCTTCACCGCCGCACTCTCGATGTCCGCATCTTTTTCTTCGCGTTCTTGTTTAGCGAACTCCACAATCAAGATCGCGTTCTTCGCGGCTAAGGCTATCAGCAGAACCAGACCAATCTGCGCATACAAGTTCAACGGCGTTCCAGTTAAGTTCAGTGCGAGGAAAGAACCGAGTGTTGCAACTGGCACGACGAGAATAATAGCCAGCGGGATACTCCAGCTCTCATACTGTGCCACCATGAACAGGTAAATGAAGATCAGTGCCAATGCAAAAGCATAGATAGCCTGATTGCCAGCCAGCACTTCCTGATAAGCCATACCCGTCCACTCATAGGTGTAACCTTGAGGCAGAACCTCTGCCGCGACACGCTCCATGGCTGCGATCGCGTCACCACTCGAATAACCCGGTGCTGGTTGGCCTTGAATAATCGCGCTGCGGTACATGTTGTAGCGCCATGCAACATCTGGCTCAAACACCTGCTCATAACTAACCAGTGTGCTTAGCGGAACCATATCTCCACCAGCCGTACGCACGTGGAAACGTTCTAAGTCCTGCATACTACTACGATGTTGGCTGTCCGCTTGCATGGTCACTCGGAAGTTCTTACCAAACATGGTGAAGTCATTCACATACAAACTGCCTAAGTTGCCTTGCAGTGTCTGGAAGATTGAAGACAGTGAAATACCGAGTTGCTGCGCCTTTTCACGATCAATATCAACGTAGTAATGCGGCACGTTGGCACGGAATGTACTGAAGGTATAAGCAATTTCCGGCGCTTGGTTTGCCGCCTGAATCATCTCACCCATCACCATGGACAAGTCGGTACGGCTGCGTCCCAAGGTATCTTCCAACACAAATTCAAAGCCCGACGCTGCTCCCATACCCGGAACCGCAGGAGGCCCCATCGCAAACACTACTGCCTGTGGTAATTTCATCGCAGCAAGACCGTTGATACGGTTAGCAATGCTATTGGCAGAGTGGTCTCCGTCTAAGGCGTTTCGCGTCTCCCAGTCGTGCAATTTAATGAACATCGAAGCGCCATTTGAAGCAGCAGCTCCCGTCATGAATGAATAACCGTTTGCGACAGTCACCCCGTCAACACCAGGTTCCTGTTCGACCATTTGCATCAGCTCACGCGTTACTTCTTCAGTACGAGACAATGACGCAGAATCTGGTAGTTGAACATTCACCAGCAAGATCCCTTTATCTTCCTGAGGAACAAATGCTGTGGATGTTGTCTTGGCAAAGAAAGATACCGCCGCAACTGCAACAACAAAGAAAGTCACGAGCAACAGTGATTTCTTCACCAGGAAGACTGCAACCTGACCATAGCCTTGGGTCACACGCTCTAGACCACGGTTAAAGGCCTGGAACCAGTTTGCGGTATTGCCACCACCTTGCTTTAGCACCAATGAACATAACGCTGGAGAAAGCGTTAACGCATTAATCGATGAAATCACTACCGAGATACAGATAGTCAGCGCGAACTGACGATACATGATGCCAGTAATGCCCGGAAGCATTGCCACCGGAAGGAACACGGCAAGAAGCACTAAGGTTGAGGTAATGATTGGCCCAGTTACCTCTTTCATCGCAAGCAGAGTGGCTTTACGCGGTGAAATGGTTGGATCCTTCGCCATGGTTGTATCCACGTTTTCGATAACCAAGATAGCGTCATCCACCACGATACCAATCGCAAGAATCAAACCAAACAGAGTAACCGTATTAATGGTAAAGCCTGTTACTTGCATGATGGCAAACGTACCGATCAGCGACACAGGAATCGCGACCACCGGAATCAACGTGGCACGCGCACTGCCTAAGAACAGATACGTAACAGCGATAACCAATAAAATCGCTTCTATCAGTGTTTTGACGACCCCCTTAATTGACTCAGAAACAAACACCGTTGTGTCATAACTGGTTTCGTACGCCATACCCTCTGGGAAGTCTTTACTCAAACGCTCAAGCAGTTCCATTACCGCTTGGCCACTTTCCAGCGCATTGGCATCTGACTGAAGGGACAACGCAACGATAGACGCGTCTTGACCACGGAACTGACCATTACCGTCGTAGAACTTTTTACCCAGTTCTACTCGTGCGACATCTTTTAAGTAAACGGTTGAACCATCGGAATTGGCACGAAGTACGACATTTTCAAACTCGCTAACACTCTCCAAACGGCCTTTTGTCACTAGGTTGAACTGTACTTCTTGCGGGTTATTGTATGGCGCGGCGCCTACTCGACCAGCCGCGACCTGAACGTTTTGCTCGGCCAACGCAGAATACACATCTGATGTTGTCAGCTTGAGATTGGCCATTTTTTCAGGGTCCAACCAGACTCGCATCGCGTATTCACCGCCGCCAATCACGTTAACTTCACTGATCCCTTTAGCTCGCGCAAGCTGATCTTTTACATTCAAGTTAATGTAGTTGATCAAGAACTGGTCGTCATACTTGCCGTCTGGAGAATAGAAGTTCAGCACCATCAGAAGATCAGGCGAACGCTTTTTAACCGTCACGCCTACCATGCGTACTTCTTGTGGTAATTTGGATTCAATCTGCGACACTCGATTCTGAACGTTAACTTGCGCCATGTCGGGATCGGTTCCAACATCGAAAGTAACGTTCAAACTGTAAGAGCCATCGTTGGCACTTTTCGAAGACATGTAAATCATGTCTTCTACACCGTTCACCGAGGTTTCTATCGGGTCGGCAATCGCTTGTTCGACAACTTCAGCACTTGCTCCGGTGTAGTACGCCGACACGCTAACTGAAGGTGGGCTGATTTGTGGGTATTCTGCAACTGGCAGGATGGCTAATGAGATAGCCCCCACCAAGGTCAAAATAATGGAAATGACCAGAGCAAACTTAGGTCTTTGTATAAAGAAACGACTTAGCATTCTGCCCCCTACTGCTTATCTTCAGTCGGAGTTTGAATACTCACTTCTACGCCATTGCGAACACGCTGTAAGCCCTGTGTGATCACCGAATCGTTTTGATCCAGACCATCACGAATAATGATCCCTTGCTCTACTTGCGGCCCCAGCACAACGTTACGTCGCTCAGCCACATTACCTTCGGTGGTGATCATTACAAAGTCTCCCTCCAGATCCGTTTGTACCGCGCGACGTGGCACGACAATCACATCTTTTGTGTTCTTATCGCGCAAGTTCACTTTGATGTGCTGACCCGGCAATAGCTTATGATCAGGGTTGGTGACAATCGCTCGCATCGCAATCGTGCCAGTTTGGGTGTTAATGCGGTTACCCAAGAAATCGAGTTGCCCTAAGTGCTCAAAGAATTCTCCATTTTCCAGCTCTAGCTGTACTTCTACATTACTGGATTCCGCGGAGCCATCCCCTTTTACTTTGTCCATACCCATCGCCAGACGTTCGCGCTCACTGACACTGAATGAGGTGTGAACGGGATCAAGGCTAACTAATGTGGTCAACACCCCTGATGATGGAGAAACCAAATCACCAGTACTTACTTTGGTATCACTAATACGGCCGCTAAATGGTGCACGAATCTGGGTATAAGAGAGGTTAACCTCCGCTAATTTCAACTGGGCGTTAGCTGCTTCAAGTTCCGCTCTGGCACCTAATAGCGCCGCAGTCAGAGCGTCAAACTCTGACTGAGAAATACTGCCGCGAGGAAGCAAGTTTTTCCCGCGTTGGTGATCAAGTTCTGCTTTCTTAAGTGCCGCTTTAGCCTGCGCCAATGCTGCTTTCGCACTTGCTACCTGAGCTTCAAAAGAAGAAGGCTCGATGGTATAAAGCAACTGGCCTTTTTCTACCATTTGCCCTTCGTCAAAATGACGCGCTTTCAGATAGCCTGAGACTTGAGCGGTAATATTGGTATCTTCTACCGCTTCAATTCGGCCGATATACGACTTGCTTGGTTGATAGTCGATAACAATGACATCCTGTGTCACAACGAGAGGAGCCTGACTCCCTCCCTGGGTATTTTTCACTTCTCCGCATCCTGCAAGGATAGTAGTGGCCGCTATTAGTGCGACAAGTGTTTTCTTTTGCATGTATTTACCATTTTTATGGAACAGGATATTATTAAAAAACCCTTCAACCTTACCGTCTGTAGAGTGCGAATTCTCCTACATAAATTATGCAAATCGTTTCTAATTGTAATTAAATGAAACCAAGTAAAATTAACGTGATGCGATGGAAATTTTTTTATGATCTTTATTAATCCTGAAGTATGAAAATCCATCAAACATCAACGCAGTGTATGACTACTTTTCTCTCCTCCTTCACCAACATCTAGAGCCTGTCGACCAGACTCCCTTACCTGACAGAACGATGAAAAGTGAGCAATTAAGCGTCAGCACTCGTTTTTTGACTATTTTTTACAACAAAATGAGTTATCATTTCGATATTTCAAAGCCTTCGATCGAGAGGATGTACATGATTTCTAAATGGGCGAAACGTTTTTACCAAATGGCCGAGTTGGTGGCGTCTTGGAGTAAAGATCCCTCCACACAAGTAGGTGCAGTAATTACTAAGCAAAACCGTATCGTTTCTGTTGGCTTTAACGGCTATCCACACGGGGTTTCCGACAGCGTGGATACCGATGAGCGAGAACTCAAATACTTAAAAACACTGCATGCAGAAGAAAACGCTATTCTGTTTTCTAAGCGTGATTTAGACGGCTGTGACATTTGGGTCACGCATTTTCCGTGCCCTAACTGCGCGGCAAAAATTATTCAGACTGGCATCTCACGCGTACATTGCCCAGAGCAATCAGAAGATTTTCTGTCTCGCTGGGGAGATAAGATTCAGGTGAGTCAAGATATGTTCGATCAAGCTGGCGTAGAAGTGGACTGGCTGCCGTTAGAAGAAATCGAAATTGAAGGAACAGACGTTCGTTAACCTTCATTTAAAGTAACACTAAAAACAAAACAGCCCAGATATCGTCTGGGCTGTTTCTATTTGTTCGCGGCAGTTACTATCACTTTTGGTATTTCTTCGCCGTCAGCTCTGCAATTTTGGCGATCACCAATACCGATTTTTCCATCATTTCTACTGACACGAATTCATGGATACCATGAAAGTTAAATCCGCCAGTAAAGATATTTGGGCAGGGTAGCCCCATAAACGACAAACGAGCCCCATCGGTTCCGCCTCGTATTGGTTTAATCAGAGGCTCAACATCACATGCTTCCATCGCTTGCTTTGCAAGGTCGATAATATGCGGATAAGGCTCGACCATCTCACGCATGTTGTAGTAACTGTCTGTGATTTTGATTTCTACACAACCATGTTTCAGACCGGCGTTCATCTCATCGACGAGCTGACGCATAAAAGCTTTACGACTTTCTAAACCTTCTCGCTCAAAATCACGAATAATATAGCTCAGCTCACTATGAGCAATGCCAAGGCTGCCTGATTTAAGGTGGTAGAAGCCTTCATAACCTTCTGTGGTTTCGGGCGTTTGATTTTCCGGCATCTGAACCTGAAATTTGGCCGCCAGGTTCATCGCGTTGACCATCTTTCCTTTTGCGGTTCCGGGGTGAACGCTGACTCCGTGAAAAACAACGTCAGCGGTCGCTGCATTGAAATTCTCATATTCAAGTTCACCTTGAGGACCACCATCAACGGTGTAAGCCCATTGTGCACCAAACTTTTCAACATCGAATTTATCAGCACCCCGACCGATCTCTTCATCGGGCGTGAATCCAATGCAAATATCGCCGTGAGGAATATCAGGGTTTTCAATCAGCATCGCAATGGCCGATAATATCTCCGCGATGCCTGCTTTATTATCTGCGCCCAAAAGGGTCTTGCCATTGGTCGTGATTAGGTTGTGACCATGAAGCTGATGCAAATCAGGGTATTGAACAGGTGATAACACTTCGTCACCGAGCCCCAGCGCAATATCGCCCCCCTGATAGTCTTCCACAAACTGAGGCGAAACATTTTTACCGGACGCATCTGGCGCAGTATCCATATGCGCGATAAAACCGATAGCGGGCACATCGTAATTCACATTAGAAGGTAACCTCGCCATAAGGTAACCATGGTCCGTTAAAACAACATCATTTAAGCCGAGGTTAATCATTTCCTGTTTTAAATGTTGTGCAAAAACGAGCTGCCCCGGACTACTTGGACAGGTCGTCACTTTGGGGTTTGATTTGGTATTGAACGTGACGTAGTGAAGAAATCTTTCAACTAAATGCTTCATAATTATTCTCATTACTCTAGGCTTCTTAGCATGTTACGCCCAACGTAGAATAAGAACTTGCTTTGAATCATTTTCTATTTAAAAACAGAGCTAATCCTACCGTTCAATCGAGAAGCTCCTGTGCTAACTCACGCCACTGAGCAACCTCGCCGCGAAAATGGTTCCACTGCTTTTCCGTCATGGACTTAGAGAGCGAAAGGGTGAGTTGGTCCACCAGCGCGAGATTGTGATCCATATTTTGAGATAGTTGGTCACTATAAAAACTTTCTGGCTCAAACATTAATTGCATGAACACTTTCTGATAAATAACACTGTTGGATTTATTGTCGAACATATATTGGAGCTCTTGATATATTGATGCTCGATAATTACGCCATAAAGGGCTATTGAGAATAACTTGATTAGAAAATTGCGTCACATAGCGTTGTTGATCATCATTTAGCTCTCCTATCCATTCTGTCACCCACTCTTCCGTATTTTCAAAAACAATCTTTCTCACTTCCTTTTCTGTCTTATCCGCATATTTAGCGTTTCTCTTCTTATAGTCCTTTCGTACGTTAAGTAAAAACTCACCTTGCTGCTGCGGCGTTAATAACAAGCTCAATGAGAACAATTCGGGCGCGACCTTACTAATAATGCGGTTATAATGCTCTCGGAATCTTTCTCGGCTTTGCTGTAAGTAATTTAACGTAATATCTTCCTCTGTCATGGTTTCCATTTCCTTTAAATGGTCGACATAACGAGGCAGCTCTTCTTGCTTGTGCCACTCTGCTAAGAATAACAACCGCTCTTCTAGCAAACTTTCTTGCTCTTGGTTGAGTGTGACATAATCGTCCAGATATTCGAGGACAAACCAATCTAAATTGTTATAGAAAAACTTTTTAGTACAACCAGCCAGGACAAAAATGGAAATCAATATAAGGCTGTACCGAAGTACTTTATTAGATACGTCATGTAATTTAATCACTTACCGAATTCCCTTTTCTTTTGTTTACCCTCTATAATCAGTGGTATCACTTAATATTGCGGCAAACTTACCTTGATGTGACAAATATTTGTTGTCACCCTAATAGAATATAGAGTTTGAAAAGAACTTTTTGATCACTACTATCCGCAAAAAAGTGAATTAGAGCGTATTGGTTGGCTAAAAAACAAATCGAATAGCGCTCCCTAAACGGCATATAATTTGCTTGAATAATTCTAGGATAGTTTATGGAGGCTAAGTATGGCTGCCGTTGAGCAACTTGATAACTGTGTAGAATATGAAATTCTATATTTTGAACAGGGAAGAATGTTCCGCATGATGGTTGACGCCGAGAACAAAGACTCGGCTTATGAATTTTATTTAGGATGTGGGAAGCATATTAGCGACTTGTACTCTATTCGCCCAGATTATTGAAAATCCACCTCTATGCATAATAGAGGCGGGTTTGATCATTGCTACTTGCTATCGCCAAAACGTTCTAAATAGAGAACAGTAGCCGCTGTGCGAGAAGGGACTTTTAGTTTTTTGAGCAAACTCTTCATATGCACTTTGACTGTCGACTCTGAGATGAATAGACGGTCTGCAATTTGTTTGTTTCGAAACCCTTTCGCCACTTCTTTGAGTATTTGGCTTTCACGTTCGGTTAACGCATCAAATACGTCTTCTTGCTCGCCGCGCTCACTAAGATACTTTGCTACTTCCTGACTGTATGTTTTGTCACCACTATGAGCCTGCTTCAAAAGCTCTACTAGCTCATCTGGCTCAGTATCTTTAAGCAAGTACCCATCGGCACCAGTGCGAACAATCGCATCAATATCCGCCGGGCTATCCGAGACCGTTAAAATAACAATGCGCGCTTCACACCCGTCAGCTCGCAAGGCTTTCAGCGTATCCAAACCAGACATTCCCTTCATATTGAGGTCAAGAAGCACTAAATCCAGTTCCAATTCATGCGCTTTAGCAACAGCGTCCGCGCCGTTACTCGCTTCTGCAACAACTTCAAACTCTGGCTCGAAACTTAAAAGTTGTTGAATACCACGTCGCATTAGTGGATGGTCATCCACCAGCATTACTTTACACGCTGTCAATGTTTACTTCCTTACTATGTTGGAATTCTAGTGTTACGGTACAACCATTGTTTTTCGACGCGACTACATAAAGATCTGCATGCAGTCTTGTTGCTCGCTCTTGCATGATACTCATACCGTAATGATTAATTTTTTGGTCTTGATGATCAAAACCTACTCCGTCATCTTCTATTGTTACGGTGATCTTGCCGTCACAATCTAGGCACTGAATAACAATATTATCCGCCTGTGCATGCTTTATCGCATTCAGGGTTGCTTCTCTGATCAATTGCAGTAAATGCACCTGTTGATGCGCATCTAATTCTGTTGAAGAAAGACGGTTGTTTAAGGATATCTTAGTCGCCGTTTGTTCATTTAATGTAGCAACCATTTCTTGTAATGCCTGCCCAAAACTCCCCTCCTTTATTGTTAATCGGAAGGTTGTGAGTAGCTCTCTTAACTGAGTATACGCAGCCGATAACCCCGTATCCAGCTCAGCAATCACCTGATTCGCTTGTGATATTGCCTTTTCATCCGGCAAATTTTTCACGCTTCTCTTAAGCAAAGCGACTTGAATTTTCAGGTAAGAGAGAGCCTGAGCCAGTGAGTCATGCAGTTCACGCGCGATGGTAGCCCGCTCTTCCATCAACAATATTTGTTCCGCTTGTCGCTGAGCTCGATTGTAATAAACTGCTCGGGAAAGAATCTGTACAAAGTTTTCAATTAGCGTTTCATTTGGGCAAGGCAGCCCTGCCTTCCAATACAAGTACCCTAAGTGCTCTCCATCAAGTACGAGCGGATCTGCGTGGCACGCTTCATCGCAGTCATGGCAGCACTCTTCCCCCTCGGCAAGAATCCAATTTGGCTCCCCCACCTGCTCGATCTCGAGCTTAACCGCCTTAATACCTTCCAGACTAGCAAGGTGCTGTAAAATAGCCTGAAAATTATCCTGGCCGATTCGTGAAGCCGTCAGTTCTTTTGATGAATCATAAAGCACTTCGAGAGACTGGTTCGCCTGCTGCAATTTACGAGTTTTTTCGTCAACCGCTTTTTCTAACCCTCGGTAGAGTTTGCCAAGATCGGTAGCCATACGGTTAAAAGTACGTGTTAGTATGCCCATTTCATTATTGCTTTGAACTTCAAGCGAAATATCAAAGGTGCGGTTTTTAATCCGCTCACTCGCGACGACCAAAGATCGCAACGGTTTAACCACTTCGCGGCGGACAAAGAGAACCACAAAGACACTTGCGCACAGAATCCCGCCAAGACCAAGGCCACCGACCCACGCTAAGTTGATCAACTTTTGTTCTGAAAAGCTTTGCAGCTTAAACACAAACGCATCAATCTGCGCAACGAACCCCGCAACCAACATTTGATAGTCGCTCGGATCCTCTCGCTTCAGAACTAATTTGAGTTCATGCCATCGAGCAATTAATCCGTAATAGTCTTGGGTAATGTCTTCAGGTACTGACCAGTTTTGCAACGCTTTCATCGAAGGTGAATAAATCGAACGCTCAAAAGTTTCAATATGATCCGAGTAATCTAGCGACTGGATTTGAATATCATTAGCCAACCGATAACTCTGCATGCGCATTGACCCTGCAACGTTCACCGCTTCAGCATCGTTAAGGCTAGACGCGAGCGTGAAAATAGCGAATCCAGTGGTAGCAATCGATAACAGCAGAATGATCAGCATTGCAGATGCAATCGTCCCAGTTACCGACTTTTTCACATTTTTAAACAATCTGAATTCCTTACTTTATTGTCCGACTGGCTTATGCAGTGAGCCCGTGACGCTTCAGCGTCCTCAATATGTGATCACTCGCGACAGAATTAATTGATCTAAAACAATATTACCCCCCAATTAACCCCTTGGAGGTATTTATACGAATATGTCAAAAACTACAATTTCGTTAGCGTTAATGACAGTTTATTAATGAAAATTGTGGGCTAAGCTTATTTGAGTACCAAATTTTAAGATGAACATCCGCATTGAGGTGGTTAAGTGGTAAACCTTTCAAGAAGAAGACTCTTTGCAAGAAAAACGCACACCAATGATGCAGTACGCTTACCTTGGTTATCACAACCTGAGCAGTTTACAGATGGTTGTACTCGATGCGGTAAGTGTATCGATGTCTGCGAAACTAAAATTATAACTAAAAGTGACGGCAGCTTCCCTTCGGTCGACTTTAGCATTGATGAATGTACGTTTTGCTATCAATGCGCAGATGCCTGTCCCGAACCACTATTTTTAGCAGAAACAGAGCAACCTTGGCAGGCAAAAGCACAAATAAATGACAACTGTTTAGCAAAACAAAACGTTGAATGCCGCAGCTGCGGTGATATGTGCGACCCAATGGCGATTCAGTTCAAATTGGAGCTTGGGAAAGTAGCGCAACCAAATTTAAACCTTGATGAATGTAACGGATGTGGCGCATGTGTCTCTGTGTGCCCTACTTCATCCATCAATGTGAGCAATATAACAGCCTGATCCGTACACATAGAAAGGCAATAACTGAGAGAACGATATGTCTCTAAATGAAGTGCATATTTCAAGTTTGGTAGTACACGTACTGCCTGAGCATCTGGATGAGATCAAGGCCCAGATCGAAGCGTATGAAAACGCCGAGATATACGGTGACAGTCCAGAAGGCAAAATCGTTGTGGTGCTGGAGACCGAAAACCAGGGATTCATTACCGATACTATCGATGCGATTAATAATTTACCGAATGTCTTAAGTACCGTCTTGGTTTACCACCAAATTGAGACTGAACTTGAACAAACAGATAACCAAGACACTGGAACACAACATTCCCAAATTGAGGGTGAAGTATGAAAATGACAAGACGTGCGTTTGTGAAAGCAAACGCGGCTGCATCGGCTGCTGCTGTAGCAGGTATTACATTACCAGCCTCTGCCGCAAACCTGATTGCCAGCTCTGACCAGAGCAAAATCACATGGGACAAAGCGCCTTGTCGTTTTTGTGGTACAGGTTGTTCTGTTCTAGTTGGTACGCAAAATGGCAAAGTGGTCGCTACACAAGGTGACCCAGAAGCGCCGGTAAACAAAGGCCTGAACTGCATCAAAGGCTATTTCCTGTCTAAAATCATGTACGGTCAAGACCGTCTGACACAGCCATTGCTGCGCATGAAAGATGGCAAATACCACAAAGATGGCGAGTTTACGCCAGTTTCTTGGGATGTCGCTTTCGATACGATGGCTGAGAAGTGGAAAGCATCGCTAGAGAAAAAAGGCCCAACTAGTGTCGGTATGTTCGGTTCTGGTCAATGGACCGTAATGGAAGGCTACGCTGCAGCAAAAATGATGAAAGCAGGCTTCCGTTCAAATAACATCGACCCGAACGCACGTCACTGTATGGCTTCTGCGGTAGTTGGCTTCATGCGCGCCTTTGGTATTGATGAGCCGATGGGATGTTACGACGACTTCGAGAACGCAGATGCATTCGTTCTTTGGGGTTCTAACATGGCAGAAATGCACCCTGTACTGTGGACACGTATTACTGACCGTCGCCTGAGCCACCCTCATGTTCGAGTTAACGTCCTTTCTACCTACTACCACCGTTCATTTGAGCTGGCGGACCATGGCTACATTTTCAATCCTCAGTCTGACCTTGCGATCGCTAACTTCATCGCCAACTACATCATCGAAAATGACGCGGTAAACTGGGACTTCGTTAACAAGCACACCAACTTCACTCAAGCAGACACCGATATTGGTTACGGCTTACGTGATGACGATCCGTTACAAAAAGCCGCCAAAAATCCAAACTCAGGCAAACTGACTGCTATCTCTTTTGAAGAGTACAAAAAGTCTGTTGCTCCGTACACCGTTGAGAAAGCATCGGAAATCTCTGGTGTAGAAAAAGAGAAACTGATCGAACTTGCGAAGCAATACGCGGATCCAAACACAAAAGTGATGTCACTTTGGACTATGGGTATGAACCAGCATACTCGCGGCGTATGGATGAATAACCTGGTTTACAACATCCACTTGCTAACCGGTAAAATCGCGACTCCGGGTAACAGCCCATTCTCATTGACTGGTCAACCATCAGCTTGTGGTACTGCGCGTGAAGTGGGTACCTTTGCTCACCGTCTGCCAGCAGACATGGTAGTAGCAAACCCTAAACACCGTGAAATCGCAGAGAAGATCTGGAAACTGCCTGAAGGTACGATTCCACCAAAACCAGGCTTCCACGCGGTTCTTCAAGACCGAATGCTAAATGACGGTGTATTGAACTGTTACTGGGTTCAATGTAACAACAACATGCAGGCAGGTCCGAACATTAACACTGAGCGTCTTCCTGGTTACCGTAACCCAGAAAACTTCATTGTAGTGTCTGACCCATACCCAACAGCGACTGCGCAAGCGGCCGACTTAGTACTTCCTACCGCAATGTGGATTGAGAAAGAAGGCGCTTACGGTAACGCAGAACGCCGTACTCAAGCCTGGTATCAACAAGTTGGTACGGTAGGCGAAGCGAAATCGGATCTATGGCAAGTCATGGAGTTCGCGAAACGCTTCAAAATGGAAGAAGTATGGCCAGAAGAGTTACTCGCAAAAGCACCTGAATACCGTGGTAAAACCATGTATGACATGCTGTTTAAAAACGGTCAGGTCGACAAGTTCCCTGTCGAAGAAGCACGTGAACTAAACGACGATTCTCATCACTTCGGCTACTACGTTCAGAAAGGCCTGTTCGAAGAATATGCTACCTTTGGTCGCGGTCATGGCCATGACTTAGCACCTTACGATGTTTACCACACTGTACGCGGCCTACGCTGGCCTGTGGTTGATGGTAAAGAAACGCAATGGCGCTTTAAAGAAGGCTCTGATCCATACGCGAAAGCAGGCTCTGGTTGGGACTTTTATGGCAACGCAGATGGTAAAGCGAAGATCATCTCCGCGCCATACGAAGCGCCACCAGAAATGCCAGATTCCGAATACGATTTATGGCTATGTACAGGCCGTGTTCTTGAACACTGGCACACTGGTACCATGACTCGCCGTGTTCCTGAGCTTTACAAAGCGGTTCCAGATGCGGTGTGCTACATGCATCCTGAAGATGCGAAAGCACGTAATGTTCGTCGCGGCGAAGAAATACTGATCGCCAATAAACGTGGTGAAGTACGTGCACGTGTAGAAACGCGTGGTCGTAACCGCCCTCCACAAGGTTTGGTATTCGTACCGTTCTTTGATGCTCGTATTTTGATTAACAAGTTAATCCTTGATGCAACTGACCCACTGTCAAAACAGACAGACTTCAAAAAGTGCCCGGTCAAAATCACTAAGATTGCTTAACCCTTCAGATATCGAATAAAACGGCCGCCCACGCGGCGGCCTGAAAAAGAACTTAAGCCTTAAAGGCGGAGAAGAAACGATGAAAAAATTACTTGTCGCACTTTTATCTGTAGGTGCTTTGGTGACAGGCATTGCACAAGCTGAGTTAAACAACCCAGGTGGTACTGGTGGACTAGAATCTTTGCGTGGCATGTCTCAACTTGAAGATACTCGCCCTGCTGACGAGTTTAAAGACTTCCCAAAAGATCAAATCGTTGAGGATAGCTTTGTTTATCAGCCACCGCTGATTCCACATAGTATTCGTAACTATGAGGTGTCTTTAAACGCGAATAAATGTCTTGCCTGCCATAGCTGGAAAAATGCGAAAGACTCAGGCGCGACAAAAATCAGCGTAACCCATTATGTTAACCGTCAAGACGCTGTGCTTGCCGATGTCTCTCCTCGTCGCTTTTTCTGTTTGCAGTGTCACGTTCCGCAAACGGATGCGAAGCCATTAGTGGAAAACGAATTCCAAGCTGTAGATTCGCTTCAGTAAATGAAACGCGAGTGCTAAGAGGTTACTTATGAAAATACTTAAAGCGTTTTGGAATAGACTGAAGAGCCCAAGCAAAGCTGCCGCTGGTGTGGTTTTATTCCTCGGTTTTGCTGGCGGTCTGCTGTTTTGGGGCGCATTTAACACGGGAATGGAAGCGACAAACACCGAAGAGTTCTGCTCTGGTTGCCACGCGCCAATTGTTGCTGAGATCAAAGAGACTATCCACTACTCAAACCGCTCTGGGGTACGAGCGATTTGTTCAGACTGTCACGTTCCGCATGAGTGGACAGATAAGATCGTACGTAAAGTTCAGGCTTCAAAAGAGTTGTTTGCTCACTATGTTTTGCGCACTATCGATACGCCAGAGAAATTCCAGGAACGTCGTGGACATTTGGCAGAACGTGAATGGGCTCGTATGAAGAAAAACGACTCTTTAGAATGTCGTAACTGCCACGAGTTCGACTATATGGACTATTCACAACAAGGCTCTCGTGCTTCTGCTCAACACTCTACAGCGTTGGCTTCAGGCGATAAAACCTGTGTAGATTGTCATAAAGGTATCGCACACAAATTACCTGATATGCACGGCGTAGAAGGCTGGCAATAAGGAGAACTGACCATGAGTACACTCGAATCTGTGATTTGGCACATCCTTGGATACAGCGCAATGCCAGTAATCATCTTGTCTGGCTTTGTTGGCGTCGCTGCCGTTTCTCTATGGGTGTTGTCGCTGGGTAAAGACAAGAACCTGTAATCCAAACAACGCAATGCATGGATACCCGAAAGCAACCATGTTCCAAACTTGTTCATGCATCAACCATTAAACAGCGCTGGGATAATCTCAGCGCTGTTTTGTTTTACGCCGGACCAGATAAAAAAAAGCGACCACGAGGGCCGCCAAGAGTATCGCCAAAATAATAATGCGGAAGGAAACATAACCATTTAAGGTCATTTCACAGGCAATACCTGTTTAACGTAGGTTCCCGGCGCTTCATCAATCACAGGATTGTTTTCAGAGCCAACAGGGAATGGTTCAACCTGCTCTTCTGGATTGAACTGAAGTAGCCATTCGTTCCAATGCGTCCACCAGGACCCATCTTTACGTTCAGCACTGCTTAGCCATTCCTCTGCAGAGTCTTCTAGCGTATCGTTCAACCAATAGCCGTACTTGCCCTTAGACGGTGGATTGACAATACCTGCTATGTGCCCAGATTCACCTAGTACAAACGTCTTGTTACCACCCGTGTTCAGAGCGCCACGGTACGTGCCTTGCCATAGTGCGATATGGTCTTCTTTGGTTGATACAAAGTAGCTTGGGATTTTAATCTTATTCAGATCCATCCAAACGCCGCCGATTTTCACGCCTTTATCTTGTATCAGTTTGTTTTCCAAATAGAGCTCTCGAAGCAGGAAGTTATGCGCGGCAGCACTCACGTTGGTACTATCGCTGTTCCAGTACAACAGGTCGAAATCTACCGGACTATTGCCTTTCAAGTAATTGTCCACATAGTAGTTCCAGTACAAGCTGTTCTCACGCAACAAACTGAATGTCACACTTAAAGAACGGCCATCCATGTAACCTTTCGCGTTGTTCTGTGCTTCAATCGCACTGATGATGACATCATTAATGTAGGCCCCCACTTCTCCCGGCTGAGAAAAATCCAGAAGCGTCGTAAAGAAGGTCGCGGATTTAATGCGTTTCTTCATGCGCTTCGCCGCATAGTAGGCAACAGTACTTGCAAGAACGGTCCCGCCGATACAGTAACCAACTGCATTGACTTGCTCTTGACCAGTAATGTCTTCAATCGCTGCGACAGCTTTTACCACACCTTCAGTAACATAGTCGCCAAACTCAACGTTCGCTTGCTCTTTACCGGGATTACGCCAGGACATCATAAATACAGTGTGTCCTTGCTCCAGCAACCAGCGAACCATCGAGTTCTTCTCGGTGAGATCAAGAATGTAGTACTTGTTAATGAACGGCGGTACGATCAGCAATGGCGTTGCATTCACCTTTTCCGTCACCGGACGGTATTGGATCAGCTCAAACAGTTCATTTTTGAAAACCACATCACCTGCCGTGGTGGCGACATCTTCACCAACACGGAAAGCATTGTTGTTGGTCATACGGATTTTTAAAATATCCGCGCTCGACTCAACGTCTTCCTTAAACTGCTCTAAACCTACTAATAAGTTTTGACCGTTTTGTTCAAGTGTCAGTTTTAAAAGCTCTGGATTGGTCGCAATGAAGTTAGATGGGGAGAGGGCATTGATGGCTTGGCGGGAAAAGAAAATAATTCGCTCTTTTGCCTTCTCATCTAAGCCTTCTAATGACTCGATGGTGTCCAAGTACGTTTTACTGAACAAAAGGTAAGATTGCTTGATGAAGCTATACATCGCCTCATTTTGCCAATCCTCATGAGAGAAACGCTTATCTCCCCTTTCTGCTTCTATTGTTTGCGTCTTGTTACCTGCCAGAACAACGTTCTGCCAGATTTGCAGTTGTTGCTCCCACCATTCAGCTTGCAGCTTAAGAATAGCAGCAGGTTGATTGGCAGCTTGTTCAAACAGTTTGGCAGTGTCCTCAAAGTTCACTTCTTGCATAGCCTTGTTCAAAGGAGAATTCACGACTGCCTTGTTGACTTCGAAATCATGCCACCATTGTTGATTGGTTTCCTGAAGCTTTACAAGATAGTCCGAAAAGAAGTGTTGAAACATAGTCTTACTCCTATATTCGGAAAAAACAACGCCGCCCAAATCGAGGGGCGGCGAGAATCGGACAAATTACGCTGGAGTAACAGTCTTAAGATTTTCCGAAGTCATTTTCTCAACGTCTTCTTTGAATTCTTTTGCGATAGCTTGCAGCTTGTTGCTGTCATCCATCATTTGTTGAGAAAGCTTAGTCAGTACGCTTAGCTGCTGGCTATTGAACGCAGTCAAAGAAGTCACGTCTTTGATTTCTGACGCTGCTTTCATTTGCGTAATACCCATTTCACTGTACGTACGCATCGCGTTAAGTTGAAGCTCAGTTAGTACTTCAACGTTTTTAGTCACAAGCTTGTTAAACTTCAAGTAAGGTTCTAGCGTTTTTTCTGTTTGATCGCTGAATGTTTTGAAAAAATCAGTGTACATGGTGTATCTCCTAGATAAATGAATATAAATGTCCGTTTAAAAAAATTACTTAATTGCTTTTAGAATGACAGCTGTCCCCATACCGCCACCCACACACAGTGAAGCTACACCGTATTGGGCGTCCTGCTTATGAAGTTCGTGAACTAAAGTGACCAGAATTCGGTTGCCAGAGGCACCAAGTGGGTGACCTAATGCAATCGCACCGCCATTAAAGTTTGCTTTATCTTGAATCGAACTGACTGGAACTTGGTTTGTTTCCGCCAACTGATGAATCACCCCAAGAGCCTGAGCGGCAAAGGCTTCATTCAGCTCGTATACATCAATATCCTGAATATTAAGCTCTGCTTTCTTGAGCGCTTTATTCACTGACTCGACTGGCCCTAGCCCCATGATCTTTGGATCGATACCTGACTGCGCATAACTGACAACCTCAGCCAGAGGTGTCAAACCATGAGCTTGAACCGCGCTTTCTGATGCCACGATGATCGCACTCGCACCATCGTTGATTCCTGATGCATTACCCGCTGTGACTGTACCTTCACGGTCAAAGGCCGGGCGAAGCTTGCTCAGGCCTTCAAGTGTCGCGTTTGCCTTAGGGTATTCATCTGTATCGAAAATAATCGTTTCACGGCGCTGAGTTACTTCAACCGGTACGATTTCATCTTTGAATTTGCCTGCTTCAATCGCGGCAACCGCTTTCTGTTGGCTGGCTAAAGCATACGCGTCTTGCTGCTCGCGGCTAATGCCCACTTCCTTTGCCACATTTTCCGCAGTCACACCCATGTGGTACTGATTGTAAATGTCCGTTAGGCCATCGGTGATCAACAGATCTTTCAGTTCCATATTGCCCATTTTATTCCCATCGCGGACGCTACTAGGAACGATGAACGGGATTTGAGACATCACCTCAACGCCTGCAGCAACAACCACTTGAGCATCACCGCTGCGAATGTGAGAAACCGCATCCATCACGGTTTTCATGCCACTACCACAAACCATGTTGACGCCATACGCTGGTACAGACTCCGGAATACCCGCAAATATTGCTGCCTGACGACCTACGCCCATCCCTTGGCCAGCACTAACGACGTTACCAACAATCACTTCATCAATCTTGTCGCTTCCGAGATTTGCAGCTTCAAGCGCCCCTTTAATTGCGACTGCTGCCAGATTGCCTGCTGAAGTATTTTTTAAACTTCCACCAAATGCGCCAATAGGTGTACGCTTTGCTGCTACGATATAAACTTTTTCCATCATCTCTATCTCTATCCTTAGTGCATGTAAAGGCCGCCGTTCACCGACAGTGTTTCGCCGGTGATGTATGCGCCTGCATCACTCACTAAGAAGCTAACAGATGCTGCAATTTCTTCTGGTGTCGCTAAACGCTTCATTGGAATCTGATTAGTAATCGATTCCAACACTTCTGGCTTCATTTGCTCTACCATTGGTGTCCCTGTGTATCCTGGAGCAATCACATTAACGGTAACGCCTGAACGTGCGCCTTCAAAAGCCAATGCCTTAGAGAAGCCGATCATGCCTGCTTTCGCAGCCGAGTAATTTGCTTGACCAAACTGCCCTTTCAGACCGTTAACCGACGAGATATTGATGATGCGCCCGCTACCTTTTTCACACATTGCTGCAAAAATTGGTTGAGTAACGTTGAACAAGCTATTCAGGTTGGTATTGATTACATCGTTCCAAGCTTCTGCGGTCATCTTCTTAAAGACGCCATCACGAGTGATACCTGCGTTGTTGACAACAACATCAAGCGTCCCCTCTTCTTGAAGCAAAAGGGCTAGCGTTTCTGCACACTGAGCAGTGTCGGTAACATCTAACTCTAAAAGGCGAACCTGATCTTTGGTAAACCCTTTGCTGTTAAACCACTCCAACGCACACTCATAGTTGCCAGTGTTGTAAGTAGCGATGACACGATAGCCATCGTTGACGAGTTGAGAGGAAATTGCGGAACCAATTCCGCCTTTTGACCCGGTGATCAAAGCGACTTTATTCATTGACGACTCCATTCTTTATCGGAAAATAAATCAAACTACTAATTACAAAATCTAATTGTTTAATAATTTATTCGGCAGAAATCCTTTAACGCCTTTTATTTTAATTTAATCCATAAGTATTACATTTCAAATAATACTATAGTCTATTTTCGTATTATTGATTTAGATCTCACAAACAATGAAAGGTTAAATAATTGTTAAATAATTAGCAATTAAATATAAGTCATTGTTTTAAAATGAAATTAAATCGTAGACAAACTCAAACGAAAACCACAAAAAACCATAAAAATCAATAATTTATAAAAACAAGAACAAATTACACCATTTAGTGAAATAAGATCATATTTAATATTTACCAAGAGTTTTATAAACAAAAAATAGAGTATTAGTTCAAAATTAATTATTGATTATATTAATGTAAACGTTTAACACGTTTAAAACAGCCTCTTTAGTATCGTAATTAAACTTGGAATATGAACTGTAAAAGAGAACTATTACTAATAATTAATTTATAACTATAACAATCAAATTAAAACCTTCGCTCCGAGCTGGTGCAAGCGCACTAATATGACGCGCTGATTAAACATTGATGTATTTTACTTTAATATAATTAATTGAGTTCAATAATATAAATATAAAAGTGATTAAAAGTTAGTAGTAGCATCTGTAACGACTTTGCACTATCTTTGTGAGTCGTCCTTTTATTAGCTAATCGATACCACCTATGAATATGACATTGCTTAGTATGTTCATCCCTACCTTCTTTTTCGTCTCTATTACGCCAGGGATGTGTATGACACTTGCACTCACGTTAGGAATGAGTGTCGGGTATCGCCGCGCATTGTGGATGATGATGGGTGAGCTCGCAGGGGTTGCCCTTGTGTCGATCTCAGCAGTGCTGGGCATAGCGGCAATTATGCTTAATTATCCGTGGTTGTTTATCGTCCTTAAATTTATCGGCGGCGCCTATTTGCTTTACCTAGGCATTGAAATGTGGCGCTCCCGAGGCAAACTAGCAATCAATCTAGAGACAGAATCCGCCTTGCCTCAGGGCAACTGGAATTTAGTCATTCAAGGTTTCGTAACTGCGATTGCGAACCCAAAAGGCTGGGCTTTTATGATTTCTCTACTCCCACCATTTATTGATCAGAATGCTGCACTTGCGCCTCAATTGGCCGTTTTAATTTCCATTATTCTGATGTTTGAATTCATTTGCATGTCGCTTTATGCAACGGGAGGAAAAGGCTTAAAGCGTGTATTAGGTCATTCAAAAAATGTACGTCTTATGAATCGCGTCGCTGGCACTTTGATGATGGGTGTTGGAGTTTGGCTATTAATGAGTTAATGGTATAGCGCTAACTTCTGATAGCGCTCTAATAGCGTTCCCAAATAGTTTCTCTGTCTCCCACAATAGTATTTCCATTCCCATGAAATAAAAAACGCCACTTCAGAACGAGTGGCGTTTTTCTCTTAGCTATAAACACAAATATGCATTAAGGCGCAGTGTCAATCTCTACCGGCAAATAATGTTTTGGCTCCAATTTCAATCGCTCTGGTAAAACGGTACCAATTGAAATAGACGACCAAGTGCCAGATAGAACACCAATAAACATAGCAGTAGAAAATCCGGCCAACGCAGCTCCACCCATGATCCACAATGCCCCGACTGTGATTAATGTGGTTCCGGATGTCACCATGGTACGAGAAAATGTCGCAATGACAGCTTGATCATTGATCTCTTCTGTTTTCCAGCTCTGCTTCGCGATGAGCAGCTCTCGAATTCGGTCAGCGATGATGATCGAGTCATTGAGAGAGTAACCAAGAATCGCCAAAATTGCGGCAAAAACGGTGAGGTTAAATTCCATCTGAGTAATCGCAAAGAAACCTAATACAAGCACCACATCGTGTGCGAGGGCGAATAATGATCCGCTGGCTAAACGCCATTCAAAGCGAAAACATAAGTAAGCCAGGATGGTTAATACCGAAACAAGCAGCGCGAGACCACCTTGCTCAAACAGATCCTGACCAACTTGCGCCCCAACGATACTGTTACTGACCACATCGACCTGATGCGAAATTGGCTTTAATACATCCGCAACACTTGGTAGCTCTTGGCCTTGTTCTGGCGCTGAATAACGGATAACCCATCGACCTTCTTCTCCAGAACGTGTCACAGATGTCGATTCACCCAATTCAGGCTGTAATGCACTGAGCAAATCTTGATTGGTTAACTGCTTGTCTATTTTAACTTCTGTCACCATCCCGCCAGTAAAATCGAGGCCCAGGTTTAACCCTCTCATCCCTAATGCGGCTAGCGCAATCACAGTTAAAATTAGTGAAACTAAGGTAGTAAAGTAGCGAATTTTACGAATATGCTGCTGTAATATTTTGACCATGATTAAACCCTCACATCACGACGGGCATCGCGCCCCCAAATTAAGTTGATCATTGCTCGAGAAGCAAATACGCCGGTAAACATACTGGTTAACAGACCCAAACCTAGCGTTAAAGCAAAGCCTTGGATCGGACCGTTACCAATCGCGTACAAAATCACAGCGGTAATCATGGTAGTAATATTGGCATCAAGGATGGTGGCAAATGCGCTGTCAAAACCAAGATCGATAGCCTGTGCAAAACTTCGGCCTTCGCGCATTTTGTCCTTAATTCGTTCAAAGATAATCACGTTAGTATCGACAGCCATGCCGACCGTAAGCACTAAACCTGCGATGCCCGGCAGAGTAAGAACTGCGCCCGGTAACAGAGCGATCAGCCCCAACAAACAAACCATATTGGCACACAAAGCCACATTCGCGACCCAACCTAAACGGCGGTACCAAAGCGCCATAAACGTCAGCGTTAGTCCTAGACCTAAAGCCAGTGCCGCAAAACCATTTTGGATATTTTCGGCACCAAGAGAAGCACCAATGGTGCGCTCTTCAACAATGGTGACCGGTGCGGTCAGAGAGCCAGCTCGCAGTAAAAGTGCCAGTTGCTGTGCTTCATCCATGCTTCCTGCACCAGTAATACGGAACTGGCTGCCCAGCTGAGATTGAATCGTCGCAACACTGATGACACGTTCGTTACGCTCGGTTACACCGCGTTCATTCGTCTTGTATTCACGGTAAACCGTCGCCATTGGCTTACCAATATGGGTAGCAGAAAAGTCACTCATTTTCTTACCACCAGCATGGTCAAGCGAGATGTTTACCTCTGACATGCCCATTTTGTCCACACCAGCACGAGCGTTCACAATGTGCTCACCAGTCAGGACCGGACGCTTACTCAGTGTCACGGTGCGACCATCATTGTCTTTCAATACCAAATCTTGACTGCTTTGCGCTTTGCTTGCGTCTTTCACTTCATAGAAAGCCAGACTTGCCGTTGCACCAATCACATTTTTCGCTTGTGCTGGGTCTTGAACTCCAGGTAGCTCAATACGAATGCTCTCTTTACCCTGACGCTGAACAAGTGCTTCCGTAATACCCAACTCTTCAATTCGACCACGCATGATCTTCAGGTTCTGCTGTAACGTCGTGGACTGGAATTCCTGGATATTTTGCTCACTAGGCTCCAGCACGAATCCTCTTACTGAGCTTTTTGCTACCCAGCCTGGGTAATTTTGCTGCAAGAACTGGTTTACCTCAGCGAGTGCCTTTTCACTCTCACTGTTGACGGCAATACGATTACCACTTTCAGCGCGAACCTGAACGCCACGTGTTCGATTGTCACGCAGGTCAGCTTTGATCTCATCGAGCAGTGCGTCTCTTTGCTCTTCGAACGCTTTATTTACATCAACATTCAACAGGAACTGCACACCACCACGAAGATCAAGGCCCAGCTTAATCGGGTTAAAGCCCATCTCGCTCAACCATTCTGGCGCAACAGAGACATACGAGAAGGTGATACTGTCCTCTTTATCCAACTGTTTATTGAGTAGAGCACGAGCTTTACTTTGTGCGTCTTCACTGCCAAAAACGATGGTTGTTTTGCCATCCTTTTCGATGATTCTGTCGGTAGAAATATGGTTCGTTTTGAACAATTGATTGAGTTGTACCAGTGACATTTCACTCTGGTTTGGGTCAGCGAAGGTCACTTGGATCGATGGCTGCTCGCCAAACCAGGTCGGAATGGCACTCAGCGTTAGAATAATGATTGTCGCAATAAGCACGACATATTTCCAAGCAGAATAGTGGTTTAGTAATTTTCTACTTTTGGCTGGTTTTGGTGTTTTCTTCATATAAACATCATCCCCTCACCCTTAGGTGAAGATTTACTTTGATAGAGTCAAGACACGACAACCTACGCCCAGAAAATAATCCAGGATAAAGAATGCTCAGAACACAGATCTGTTCTGATGAATACCGTCGTCGTGTTGAGATTGCACAGAATGTGCAAAGTGATGGTGTTTAGGCAGAAAACTGACTATTGAGAGCAACATACATCGCGTTGGTTTCTTTCCAACCAGAAAGGCGATAGTCGCTTGTGAAATGATGAAAAATGGACTGGTTTTGACGCCAGTTAATATTGATCAGGCTGTAACTATAGCCAACATCCGCATAGAAAGGCGCATTGAGGTCGCCGACAAAATCGACATCTTCTTCATCAAGCCCTTCTCGGACATGAGAGAGCCAACGTTGCGAATTAAATATCGCCGACGAATCTGAATTTGCATGACCTTCAGATACCGGCGCGCGCGTGGACTCTTCTGACGCCTCAGAAAAATCATCGTCTGAAATTGGGGATGTGCTTGCTGCTACAAAAGGCTGCAGTTTACTGAAATGCGGTAAGTGAGCTTTCTGATCTGCTTGGGCAGCCGAAACATGCACTGGCAGTAATACCATTGCAAGCAGTAGAAAAAATAGCTTTCTAAGATAAATCAGAGGCATGAAATCTCACTAAAACAAAACACGGCCGAGTTTACTCACCCGGCCCGATGATAGTATGCCTATTGATCAAGCTGAACAACTAAAAAGATCTAAATCTCTGATTCCATCTTTGCCATTACGTAAACGCCTTGCATCTAACGATAGAATATTTCGCCACTATTGACGTCCAGATAGATTTTGTTTTCCTGCTCTAAACCACCACAGTATATGAAGTACACATTTCGCTGCTTGTAAGTCACAGAACGAACCCACCCGCCAAGTTCTGTGAAATCTTCTGGCTCACACGTATTGTCGTCCAACAGCAGTTGTGTCTTGTTGCGAAATATTTCTAGATAGTCTTTTAAATCGTCTGACTTCTGTAAATACCCATCGAGTATCTCTAAGCGCTCTTGCTCTTTAATCACTGGTTCAGCATCCGACAGCCCTTTTGCATCTAACCATTCCGCCGTTTCTTCACCGCCGTCCTCATAAACGAGATAATCGGAGATGCGATACCAACCGTTAGACTTTTCCAAAACGACGACCTTTTCCCCTTTGTAGATCGTATCAACAACTAACGCGTTATGGTCTGGTTTGTTGTACGCGCTAACCTGACGTTCAATCACGTAATACTCAGTCGTTTCAGGCGGTACAGATTCCAAATCCATGACAGGTTTTGACGCTTCATCTTTTACTTGAGCTTCAGGAGAAGAGGCTTCTGTTGTCGGTTCTGGCTGATCCTTTTGCATAAAGAAGAAATAGTAACCAAAACCAGCGCCTCCAAGCAGTAATACAGCCATCATCGCGATAAGCGCTTTCTTCATATCTTTTCCCTTCTATTTTGGGCAAATATCCCAAAAGATACTTGATTATACTTCGCCAGCAATAAACTATAGTTAAAAGAGTCGCTTAACTAACGTGAATAATAATGATAAACAAGCTTAAATGGATACTTTTGCTTTTCGTCTTCCCATCGGTATGCTATTCAAATGTGCCATGCACCCCGTCTTCATGGAATGATAATCTGAATGAATTCAACAGGCTAGAGTCTAAGTACAATCAGCATGTCAAAGTCTTCAACGCACTTCTGATTGAACATAAACAACGACCACTCTTATCCAAGGAGTTTCTCCCAACGAGCTAGTGATGCTTTGGCGCGTAAAGTCTCGTCGAGATATGCTCCAAACTCAGCTGGACGCATCTATACAATACCGTAAAGAATTAACTCAAAAAGCCAGTGAAATAACCAAACTCAGTACACAATCTCAGTGGTCCGCCAACGGTTGGGAGAAATTAGCTCAAAGTTGTAAGTTATCAGAAAAGATGTCAAACCAGATTACCGCGGAGTGGTATCAGACGAATGCGAATCAACTTGCTGAAGACTATACTAAATTATCCTCACTTTATCTTGGTTTAGCCTCAGTCTACGAGAGAGAAGCAAGCGCTTTAACATCTGCGAAACATCAAAGAAACATAAATTCGGCCACACCATAATCTGCCGCACCAATTTGAATCATTTGCATTCAATCTGGATAATTTTAAGAGACATAGGTCACAATAATGCTTTACTTGTGGCTAATAATTGGTTACTTTAGCCGTTAATAAAGTTTAACAAATAGTCACAACTGGCTGGGATGATGCTACAAAAATGGTTATCAATCGACTAAGTAACAGGCAAGACCCTAATACTACTAAAGCCAAGTTTTTGTCAGTAGTTAGGCACGTAAAACAATTCGGTTCAATCAGTGATCTGGACCTATGTAAAATCTTCGGAGAAACAATTTGGAGCGATGGGAGGGAATACCATTCAGCTGCTTTCTCATTTAAAGTAGATAGACGGACCGGCAATTGTGAAATATCACAATACAAAAATAGCCAATAAATCGTAAAGAATTCGAAAGCGAAGTCAGTAAACGGACTTCGCTTTTTTGATCAAGCATAAACCGGAAGGCTCCCATTCCCCTTTACTTCTCGTATTGCTAAATGGGTATGAATGTCTTTGACGTTCTCCAACCTCTGTAGTTTTCTGGTGAAGTTTTCATAGCCTTCAAGATCCCTACTGACCACTTCCAACAAGTAGTCGTACGCGCCCGACACCACATGACATGAGATGACCTCGTCCATTTCAACGATCGAATATTCAAATTCATCAATTGAAGAGGCTTGGTGGTTATTCAAACTGACTTCGACAAATACCGTCATCGCGATGCCAACCTTACCGCGGGATAATATCGCCCGGTATCCATTCACAACCCCTTCTTGCTCAAGACGCTTTATTCGCCTTGCGCATGGAGAAGGTGAAAGCCCCACTTGATCAGCGAGATCAGCCGTCGTCAGAGTGGCGTCTTTTTGAATCAGGTTCAGTAGCTGCCGGTCTATTTTGTCCATTTCTCATTGTCTGCCAAATATCATCAATATTTATACGTTATACGCGTTTTTTCACTAACATTAAAATAAATCACGTCATAACTTGCCACCACTGAGCGCCCTTTTTGTTCGACAATGAACAAATCGATAACAAATTGGATACGTTAAGCATGATTCTGGGATACGCAGCAATATTAGTGACCTTACTTCTCTGGTCCGGTTTTTTCATTTCTCTCAAAGCAGGCGCAATCTCAGTACTTCAACCAGCCGATATCGCATTAGTCAGATTCTTGATTCCCAGCTTGGTTTTGCTCCCTTTTGTCCTAAAGAACAGAAAAACCATTAGCGCTATTCCCAATAAATACTTAGCAGGCGTTGTAGTGGGGAGTGGGCTGCCTTACTTACTGCTCGTTGGTAGCGCTATGCACCTCGCCCCTGTGTCTCATGCCAGTGCTCTGATACCCGGCACATTACCGTTATTTGTCTCCGCCATCGCTGTTCTCTTTTATCAACAAGCATTGAGCAAACACCGTTTATTTGGCCTAACGACGGTATTATTGGGTATCTTTGTCTTCTTGTTTTCCAACACGGGCACTGATTACAACTGGTCACAATTACAAGGACATCTACTATTTCTTACTGGCAGTTTGATGTGGGCGGTCTTTACCATCAGCGCGCGTGTCGCCAACCTGAATGCTCATGTCTGTGCTGGCTTTGTAGCGATAATCTCGTTAGCACTGCTTATCATCGCGGTCGGTTTCGGCTGGATAGACAGCTATTTAGCCGTCACACCAATGAAGTACTGGCCATGGAAAGAACTGTTCGGGCACACCATGCTTCAAGGGGTAGGCGCTGGCTTAATCGCTTCCTATACTTTTATATACGCGATCCGAATCATTGGTGCGGAAGCCAGTGCAGCGTTTGGCTCTTTAACTCCAGTCATTGCTACGTTGCTGGCGGTTCCAATCTTTGGTGAGCAACCCGATACACTCACATGGCTTGCCCTAATGCTAGTAACGTGTGGCAGTATTATCGCGAGCCAGATATTTATGAAAAATGACCTTAGCCAACCTTATCGCCCGCCTGTTCATCGTTAGCATGAGTTAGCCTTTTAAACAGATTTTTATGACCACAAGTTTGATACTTGCGAACATGGAATTATTAGACGAGTGGTCACTTTGCAATCACTTTTGTGACTGTAACGAGGATAGCGTGGTGTTTGAAGAGATTAAAAAGCTCTAATAGGCAGTTATTTACATAAAGTATGTTGCCTGAACAATTGGTGTTCTGATAGCCTCCCAAACAATAAGGGATTATATTATTTGACGACATGCCAGCAACGCACACGAAAGATGAACTGAGTCATTTCTTGAAACCAGGAACTAAGCTATCCATAGAGATGGAACTTGGTCCACAAAAGAGCAGCTCATACGTTACAACTTATTTGGGCTTTAAAGAAAACGCCTATCTGATTATTGATATTCCAACAAAGCTTCTGGAAGATCATGCGATTAGAAGACTCAATAATGCAGATGTCGTTGTTCGTGGCGTATCTGACACCGAACTCGGGCACGTAGTTGCATTCAAATCCAGTGTGTTAATGCACATTAGCCACCCATCCCCTCTTTTATTCGTCCGAATACCGACCACGTTTGCCACAAAACCCGTGCGCGAATTTGAACGTTACAAGTTGAAAATGGACTGCACTATTGACCATGGCGGTCATGTCTACGACGGAAGCCTGATCGACTTTTCGATAGCCGGGATTGGCATCTCGACCTTATTTGAACCGGAATTCCAAGTGGGTGATAACGTCAAGGTTGATTCAGCACTTAGTGCTTATGTAGGCAGCGACAATCATTGCTTAATTGCAAACATCAAAAAGTTAGCCAAAGGCTGGATCATTGGCATTAAGTTTGACAAGCCAATCGCAATGACTGACCAGTTGAAAGTAGCGTTGCTGGAACAGTACTTTCTGTCCAGCAACTAACGTTTAATGCTAAAAGCAAATTGAACGGCTATTGTTCGCCAAAGCGAGTTGCTTCGAAGCTGTTGAGGAATCGATGTATCAGATAGGTCACGAGTAACGTTGCAACAATGGCAAACAGGATACTGCTCACCCGATACAGAGCACTAAAGATCAAATCACCATCTGGGCTTAAGTATTGACCAAATAAAATGCCTAACGTGGTGAGTCCACCAAAGCCCGCTCCGGATCCACTGGATTCTTTAACGTGCATATAGCTGAAAATCATTGCGCCAATCCACAGCAGAGGTACGACGAATAACAAGGTATCTGACCAGTCATAAAGTACTAGCTGGCTGGTAATACCGAATGTTACCCCCAGCAACGTACCCATCGCTCTTTTACGAGCATAACCGAGGGCACCATTCCAATGCATCGGAAACAACAGCAATATCGTCGTCGCCTGTGCCGACAGAGAGTCACTTAAGTCGAAAACCTGGAAAACCAGAAACGACATAGTTACGATGCTTGCTCCCATCAAGGCTTCATGACGCATGCGATGGCTTTTCTTCGGTTCCGAAGGTCTGGCTGGCGGCTGACGAGGCTCCGCATCTGGGATGAGAAACGTCACTAAATACGCAACAACAACTGAAAGGACATTCGCTTCCAGATTACTGAAGATAAGATCATTTAGGTCAGTACTGACATAACTGGAAAAGTGCAGCATGATGCTGAGGTTCAATACACTACTCGCACCAAACAGGAATAAACTTCCCTTCGACATACAAGCAAATTTGTACAGAAACAATCCAAAAGCAATCATCGTCATCATGAATGGATGACTGCCAAACAGTCCAGCAAGAATACCAACTTCCAGGCCACAAACTACGGCGGCAAATATCATCTGCCTAGCCGCATGCAAACTCATCACAGGAACCATGCCGAGCAGCAGCATCGGCGTTACCGTGTAAAACACACCGTAGTTCCAGCCGAAAAGTTTACATACGGTAAAGCCTATCGTAGCGCCAGTGGCGATTCGAAGGCACTGCCTGAGATCATTCTCAGACATGGGGTGGTCCCATAACTTCATACCACCTCCTGATTAATAGATGTAATGCAGAGCACTCAAGAAATGAATCTGTAGGTTACTAAACCACCCAGAGATCGTATTCTCAGGTAACAGTTGGACGGTTGCACGCGCTCCGGCAGGGAACGAGTGCTGCTCTTGATCGTCAATCGCTAAATGCAAACGCATGCGCTGTGCATCCCTAACCCAACGATCCGTCTCTGTCGGTGTGGCAAGTCGGCCATCAGCATCGAACTGACCAGAACTTACGCCAGCATCAATACTTGTGATTCGAGCTTCAAAAACGTCACCCGGCAAGCTATCAAAAGCAACCAATGCTCGGCTGTCACGATTAAAGTGGCGCAGGCTCTTTTCTCGAAAATCCGCAATGATGTCAACGTCATCTGAGACTAATGCAACCAGAGGACTTGCCGCAGAGGCGTAAGCACCCACTTCCAACTGAAGGTTGGCAACGATACCATCATGCTCAGCAATAATTTTTGTGTAAGACAAATTGAGCTCAGCTTGCTTGAGTTGGTTCTGCGCAACACGCACGCTGACATTATCTTCACCTATTTCACCACGGCTTACTTCAAGCTCCTTCAGGCGAGCACGTGCTGCTAACAGGTTGGCTTTTTCAGCAGTAGCGCTACTCTGCGCATCATCTAGTTGCTGTTGAGAAGTACCGTTTCGGTGGAACAGCTTATTCAAACGCGCCGCTTCTCTCACCTTTTGCTCTGCAACAATCTTGCTTGCTTCCACATCCGCTTTAGCAGCGGCGATTGATGCATCCAGCTGGTCATTGTTTTGAATCACCTGATCCAGATTGAGCTGAGCACGTTCAACCGCCAGTTGGTAAGGCTCTGGATCGATCTGGAACAGTACTTCACCCTTATGGATTTCCTGATTGTTTGTGACGTAGATTTCTGTGATTTGCCCACTAACACGAGGCGCCACTTTGGTTACCACACGAGTTGCCATTGCTTGAGGCGTAAGAGGCATTGCCAGGTCGGCAATTAGAAAGTAAGCAAAGACAAGGACAAACGCTACGCATGAATATTTAATCCAGCGCGCGAACTTTTGGTCTGGAGTCATAGGATTCAACTTCTCTTTTTTAGGTTTTCTGACTTATTCGCTAAGTGTATCGAGTGCATTGCGAGCAATTTGCTCTAGGATTAATCCCATGGCCTTAAGCTCATCATCATTAATGTCCGACAGTAATTTTCTACGAACCTCATAGATTCGGCTCTCTAGTTGAGTAATAAGAGCTTTACCGTCATCAGTCAGGCTGACAATACGGGCGCGCTTGTCATATTCACAACAACGTCGTATTACCAGAGACTGCTCTTCGAGTAATTTTAAGGTTCGCATTAATGACGACAGTTCTATCTCTAGTGCTTCCGCGAGATGCTTCTGGCTGACGTTGTCCCCCATGCGATGTAACTTCCATAAGGCCGTCCAGCGCGGATACGTCAGGTTCAGTGGCTCAAGCTCTCGGTCTGCGACCATTTTCCATAAACGTGAGACGCGAGATAACTTTTCGGCAACGGAAAGCTCTCTCAAAATGTCGATGTCTTGAATCATTACAAACACTCAATTACTTAGCATGCTAAGTAATATAAATTAGTTAGCATGCTAAGTAAATAACTTTGTGACAAAAATCACATTAAGTTCAAGGAGAGAAGTTTGTTGCAGAGGGAGCTTAGGTAATAAAAAAGGCACAACTTGCGTTGTGCCTGATAGGAGCTGATGTGTTTCTTATACCCAGTCGACTAAGAATCGCTGTTTGTAATCCAATAGCGCTTCATGGAATGCGTTTTCTTTAATTGGCTTAAGTAAGATGTAGTTCGCCCCCGCTTCCATAAACGCATCACCTGTTTCTTTTGCAGTATCTGCCGTACAAGCATAAATCGGCGTGCCTAGTTTGAGGTTTTGGCGAATCTCTTTTGTGGTTTCTATACCACCGAGATGCGGAAGTTGGTTATCCATTAAGATCAAGTCATAGCTATGGTGCTTTAACCGTTCGATCGCCTCGAGCCCGTCTTTTGCCCATTCAACCTGCATTTCATACTTATTACAAAAGGCTTTTAAAATAAACGCATTAGTATGATTGTCTTCAACAAGCAGGACTTTCAACGTTTGATTAAACATATCCTCAGGGTTGATATGTTGGTCGGGTGTATTTTCACTCAAAAGACGTTCACGGTCTCTCACTGGCAACGTTACAACAAATGTCGTTCCAACCCCTTTTTGACTGTAAACTTGGACATTACCGTCTAACATATCGACCAAACTTTTGACGATTGTCAGCCCTAAACCGCTACCGCCGTATTCACGCGTTGTCGTTTCCTCTTCCTGCACAAACGGTTCAAACATTTGCTCGAGTTTGTTCGGGTCGATACCGATACCCGTATCGGACACTTCAACCACCAGCACACTGTTCTCAACCCCTTCAAACTGATCCAATACTGCGCTTAGCCGAACACTTCCTGATGGCGTAAATTTGACTGCATTACTGAGCAGGTTAAACATGATTTGGTTGAGGCGAACCTGATCGGTAAAGAGTGCAACTTGAGGATCCAACTGGTTTTCAATGACCAGTTCCACGCCTTTACTTTCACAAATCGGACGATAAATATTCTCTAAAGTGCGAACGGTATCGGTAAAGGAAAACGAGTGTTTTTGAATATTAAATTTCCCTTGCTCGATTTTCGAGAAATCTAGAATGTCATTCAAAACAGCAAGTAAGTGCTCACCACTATGACGAAGCACGTCTATCTGGTTACTCTGTTCTTGCGATTTAACCGCTCCTTTCAATAACTGAGCGACACCTAAAATACCGTTAATTGGCGTTCGAATTTCGTGACTCATCTTAGCGAGGAAATCAGCGCGAGCCTGAGCGGATTTTTCTGCTTCTTTTCTGGCGACATTACTTTGCTTTTCAGCCTCGATAAGCGTTGTGATGTCTTGCCCTTGAACAATGATACCGCTGAGGTCACCATCCACCAGAATGGGAGATAAGTTCCAGCGATACACTTTTTCGCCAATCGGTACATTCACTCCGGTAAGAGTTGCGCCTTGCGATGCCATACGCAGGTGAGGAAGTAATTTTTCCTTAAAGCTCTTAAACACGGGAGGCATGGTTTTATTATCATTTTCGAGCACCAGCTCTTTTCTCGCCGCTGGGTTTATTTGTATCAGAACCCCAGCTTCAGACCACACCATGATCGGCGATAAAGCAAAGTTAAACAGGTCACGGAATGAGCGTTTTTGTGCTTCAAGCTCTTCAAAAGTGTTTTCTAGCGTCGTCCCAATATCATCAAACTCTTCAATATCTGAGCCACCAAATCGCTCAAACCCTTTTTCTTCGCGAGCTGAACGTGTGTACGACATTAAGGAGTCAAGCTGTTCTGCTACTTTATTCTCTATCCACTCTTTGGTCAGTAAGGCGATCAAGATCATCCCGATAACCGAAGCCATCATCGCCAAAAGATGCTGAACCTGCAGGGTAACGACACTTTGATTATCCTGAACCGTCAATAGTGATAAATCCGTATGAGCCGCGTTCACCTCAATTGGTGTCTTAATAATCAATAGTTGGTCGAGCTTCTCTTGAGATTCTCTACGTTTCAGAACATCAAATATTTTATAAGACTCATCGCCAGCCAACGAGTTGGCTAGAGGTAAGTTATTGGAGATGAGTACAACATTATCGACGTTACCTTCGTTTTTCAGCCTTTCCATCAAGCCAAAGTTGTTGTCCAAAACGACAACATTGTAGGAGTAACCCATCACTTCGCCCGTTGTGGGTTCAAGTACGGGAACTCTTCTCACCAGCAAATGACGAGCGCCCATTGGCGTTAGTGACGTAATGTAGTACCAGTTATTGGTGAATGTGACGCTATTGGAAATAGTATCGAGTATCGAGTCATTAATGCCATAAAAATGGGCGTTTCCGTCATCCCAGATAATGCCTTGATGGTTAGTGAGGAAGCGAATTTCAGGCGTGTGTGCAGGATCACTCTGGTCAATGCTCAGAAAAAAGAAATTTAAGGCTTCTTCATCCCGCTTCGTATAAAAATCAAGCACCACATCGCTTTTAGAATTGCTGTCGTGGTGGATCTGTATCGCAGCGAAATGACTGTCAAAAATATTCAGAATCAGGGCAGAAGTTTGTTGCTTTGTCCTGTCGACTTCTTGCCAAATAATCTGTTTGGAGAAGTAATAACTCTGAACGAATATGCCTAAAATTATCGGAGCAAGAACGAGAATTATAATTTTAGTTATGAGCGTCGACAAAGAGCGACGCTTTCTGGTTGATGTGTTTGTCATCAATTATCTGAGTATCTAAATGCGCGCTTTCTTAAGGCTTCTATTCTTTCGGGAGAATCTGATGTGGTGACGACTTCATAGTCACCAGAATATACAGTTGGTACTGACTTCCCTTCCAGATCCCACTTTATGGCTTCTGCCATCGCAATACCAGTATCGTCGTTCATACGCATGACGGTTATATCCAACTCTCCATCTAAAATGGCGTCTAGCTCTGCAGAGCCCCCTCCCCAGCCATTAATCATAATATCATCACGCCCGAGTTCTGCTAGCGCTTGAACGGCACCAAGAGCGACGTCTGTTGAGCAAGCATAAATAAAATCGACATCAGGGTACTTGTCCAGACTGGCTTTTGCCGCCTCATACCCAGACTGCTTTGTCGCCTTGGTGTAATATGCAGATTGTAGCTCAAAGTTGCTGTCACGGTTTACCTGGTTAATAAATGTGTTCCCTCTTACATCACTAATGTAGCCTTCTGAAAAGTAAAGCACACTGTAGTGAGTGTTTTGGGGGAAGCGTTGACTAAACTCTTTCGCCAGTTTTCTGCTGCCTTCAGCATGGTCAAAACCAACATAAAGAAACGGCTGATGTTTATCCCAATCTCTTACTGGTGTCGTAATGTTTTGTAAGATCAGTTTGGTTTTCTTCGAATCTAAAACATGCTCAATAAATTTGCGATGTCTGGTGGTATCGAGCGTAAAGATGAGATAGTCCGAGTTGCTTTTCAAAGCCTCCATTAAAGACAGACTTTGCTGTTTGATATCGGCGTTTGGACGGGTAAAAACCTGATTGAGCTGATAGTTAATATTTAGCTTATCTAACCGTTTTTCAAAAGCATCTATGTTTCTGATCCAGTAATCTGAGATTTGCTGCCCTGGGTAAACGACAGAAATCTTCAGTTCACGCTTTTTATCGCTAGTCACCGGAATCGGTTTTTCTCTGACAGCTTCAGCCAGTGCGTTGGTTAGTTGCTTTTGCTCCGGAAATTCTTTCAGAAACTCTTGATATTCCCAATATCCATTCAGGACTTGCGATGGATGTGCTGCTGGGGCAATACCAGCTACTAATACAAGGGAGAATATTAACTCTTTTTTCATCTGTTGCTCTATTAGTTTTATATCGAGTCTAATTCACTCTATTTATTATCTAGCCGAGTCATCCGTTACTTGGGCGCGTTGAACTATTGTAATCTACCTTCCACTAAGTACTGGTTTCAATAACATTTTCTTCGTTATGCATTATGCGTCAGATGAGTCTTACATAACAAACGAATATTGCATTATATTTCATAACATTATGAACGCATCTTTTAGATAAAAAGAAGCCGCCTTATAGGAATCGGCGGCTCTTCGTAAGTCGGTGTCATGCGTTTATTCGACCATTTATCGGCGTTTAACGACGAACGGTAAATATCAAGCTGTGGTGTTCATCTAGGCCAAGAGACGCTTTTGATTCAACTAATAGCTCTTTTTTCGTTTTAGCTAGCTGCTTAATAAAATACTCAGCTTTCATCGCCAGACTCTTGGAATCAAATTTCATGGTCCATTCCAGAACTAATGGCCCTTTACCTTTTAGTGCCTTAGCGCCTTTGCCATCTTGATGCTGTTTAAACCGGCGTTCAATATTGTTGGTTACACCACAATAGAGTGCATTCCGGTTATTTCGTATCAGATAAACACTCCAAACTTGTTCGACACAATCACTCATCCAAGCAGAGATTCTACCTGAGATTTCAAAGCATCGAGTTCTTCTCTAAGCATTGCCACTTCTTGTTCAAGCTGACTAACACGATCTGAGCTCGGTGACACAGTCGCTGTTGTCTCGATCACAGAGAAATCCACTTCACCGCAGAATAAATGCATATAACGAGATTCACGCTTACCAGCCTCTCGTGGCAGTTTTACGACTAATGGGCCTTTTTCTTCGCTCGCTAAGTGTTCCAGGACGTTTTCCACCTCTTTAACATCGCGAAACGTGGTCAGGCGGTTAGTTCGGGTGCGAATCTCACCTGGGGTCTGAGCACCGCGCAACAGCATGCAACATACAATGCCTTTTTCTTGCTCAGTCAGTTTCAGGTCGCCAAACTCTGTATTGCAAAAACGGTGCTGATATTTGCTCACTCGGCTATTAAAAGCACTTTCGTCACTGACTAGTCGACGTTCAATCAGCGCATCTACCGCATCTAATACATCAGACTCGGACAAAGACATAACCGGCTCACGATTGCTTTTTTGATTACATGCGTTGGTGAGTGCATTCAGACTAAGGGGATAAAGATCGGGAGTCGTCACTTCTTTCTCGATCAGGCAACCAATTACTCGTGCTTCTATTGCCGTTAGCTCAACTTTCATAATGCATTCCTTATTATTTTTTGCATTTGAATTTTATACTCAAGTCACTTCAAGGTGTCAGATTGAAACCTAAACGGTTTTGAAATAACTTGGTTATAAGGTAGTCAGGCTAAAGCATAGACTAAGACCTGACTCCTTTTATGAATCGGGTTTGGTCTTAGTGCTCGGAGAGAATAGGTACTTTTCTCAGATTACCATCTTCATCAATCATCATTATTTTCGAACGATTGAGTTCAACTTCTGTAATTTCGAGTTGATTGCGCGCATTGATGTATGCTGTTTTTAACTTCTCAGCCAAAGAGCTCGTGACTTGTTCACTATCTTGACTGTCGACTTGCTCCGCAGTGTTACGAGAGTCCATATCAAGTGTCATCATTTTGTATTTAATGATGCTGATAATATAGTGAAGGCTCAATCATGACAACGCATCGATTCATTCTAACCCAGCGTTAAACACATATTTATCCAAACTAAGTCTCACAAAGACCGGTTTTGTTGAGCGATGGCCGACAATTCGAGTGCGGAAATAGTAGTGCATGAGTCGTTTTAATCACGAAATTTCCTTGGCTTTGAAGGCACGCCAAATCAGGCTGAGCTGGCACAAACTAGCGATAATTTCTTGCTGTAAGGCTTGTCAACCAATGATTGGTCGAGAAGTGTTCAACTCATCGTCGTGATTGATCTAAAGACTGTTATGCTACGGGATGTTGTGCTTTAATCGAGAAAGATATTCACAAATTAGGAAAGGGAACTATGAGTAGCGTATTTGAAATCGTTAGCCAAGCTCGTCGCAAGAACAAACTGAAACGCGAGCTTCTTGATAACGAGAAAAAAGTCCGTGATAACCGCAAACGTGTAGACCTGCTAGAAAACCTTCTAGACTACATCAAGCCAGAGATGACTCACGACGACATCTTAGCGATCATCAAAAACATGAAAGCAGATTACGAAGATCGTGTTGATGACCACATCATCAAGAGCGCAGAAATCTCTAAAGCACGTCGTGACATCAGCCGTCGCATTCGTGAACTGACGGAAGAAGACAAGCAAACTAGCGGCAAGAAATAAACACCAATAGTTCTGTTATAATTTGAACCCCGAGTAAGACAACTTGCTCGGGGTTTGTTTTTGTCACGGATCAAAGTGGTGTGTACAATTGCACCAACGTTATCCCAAACCTAATAACTGAATAAGCTTTCTATGTCCTCAACTACGATCAGTCCTCAACCTACATTAGCCAAGCAATTGTTCTCGATGACATGGCCCATGCTCTTTGGTGTTTTATCACTGATGAGTTTTCAGCTTGTGGACAGTGCTTTTATCGGCCAACTTGGCGTCTTACCTTTGGCGGTACAAGGATTCACACTGCCACTGCAAATGGTCGTGATCGGTATTCAGGTTGGCTTAGGCATCGCAACAACAGCGGTTATCTCTAAAGCACTAGGAGCCAATGAAACACGCTATGCTAAACAACTTGGCGGTTTAGTTCTAATGATTGGCTCGGTAGGAGTTGCGATAATCAGTGTGTTAATTTGGTTGCTTCGTTACCCGATATTATCCATGCTCAGCGCACCGGATACGGTTATGCCTATCATCGATAGTTACTGGCCATGGTGGTTACTGAGCTCCTGGACTGGTGCCCTCCTCTACTTTTACTACAGCATCTGTCGAGCCCACGGAAATACCATGTTGCCAGGCACCATGATGATGATCACCAGCGGTGTGAACCTAGTTCTCGATCCGATCTTCATATTTACCTTCGATCTCGGCATTAATGGCGCAGCGCTTGCGACAATTGTCGCGTTCAGTTTTGGTATTTTGGTCGTGGCTCCACGAGTCAAAAAGAGCCATTGGGCCACAACGCAATGGCAAGATCTAAACGTAGTTAAGAGTGTCCGTTCCATCGGCAATATCATGGGGCCTGCGATGATAAGCCAACTCTTACCTCCTTTGTCTTCCATGCTCGCAACTAAGCTACTGGCTGGATTTGGTACGGCTGCCGTCGCGGCATGGGCGCTGGGATCGCGTTTTGAGTTTTTCGCCATTGTCTCTGTACTCGCATTAACTATGTCTCTACCGCCAATGGTAGGGCGATTACTTGGCGCAAAAAACTATGATGATATTCAATCGCTGGTGAGTATTGCGGTTAAGTTTATTCTGATCTTCCAGCTCTTAATTGCCGTTATTACCTTTGCTGTCGCGAATCCTCTGGCATTATTAATGACCAGCGATATTCAGGTTGAGCAAGTGTTAGAAATGCATTTGATGATCGTCCCGATTAGCTTAGGCTCTCTGGGCGTATGTATGCTTATGGTTTCTATCTGTAATGCATTAGGTAAGTCATACACGGCGCTAACCGTTTCGGCGTTACGTCTGTTCGTCTTTTTCCTGCCGTGTTTATGGGTTGGTTCTCAGCTTGGGGGAATCAGAGGTCTTCTGCTTGGTGCTTGTCTGGGTAATATCTGCGCAGGCATCGCTGCTTATCTCACTTATCGTCGCACTATCGCATCGCTGTCCGAAAGGCATAAAACGTACTAAGTCGATAAACCAATAAGATCAGATATCACAATAATGAAGCCCTCTATATTGAGGGCTTCATTCGTTGAGTTAAATACAACCTTCTAATACCAATCACAGTAAGTAAGTGTTCAGAAATAGCGTAGGAAAAATGCTTGAGAACAAGGCGAAATTTTTCGATAAGTAGTTATTCTACAATCAAAAATTTCAACACGGTTATCGAGTATTTTAACAAGCTAGAATGACCAGTTATTTACTACGATTGGTATAATACATCAAGCCGTTTTGTCCGCTGCAAAAACAACGCCAGTTTGTCTTCTGACTTCAGTCAGGACTTTTGCTACCGTCAATGAGCGTTGTTTGGTGCTCTCATCAATCACACCTAACTTAAGTTGCTCGGCAAAAGCTTTCGCTTCGTAAAACATGTGGTTTTCGGTTTGTGGCAGGGTCAGTAATTCTTTCTCTTTACCACGAAGAATGCGTTCGACGCCACGACCCGTGGAGATCATATCGACTAGGACGCTACCTTGCTCACCCTGAAATTCACTTGGAATAAGCGAGTCGCTTACTTTTGAATGCAGAAGGTTGACGTTAAAATCATCGTAGGCAAGGGTCACACTCCCGCATCCATCCACACCGGATGGTAAGACAACCGCACTGGCCTGAACCTGATTTGGCTCGCCAAACAACTCAATTGCCGAACCCAGACAGTAATAGCCGATGTCCATAATCGAACCATTGGAAAAATCCGGATTGAACGTATTCGGGTTCTCACCGTTTAAATACTTTTGATAGCGAGAGGAATACTGGCAATAGTTGATCGTAGCGTGTCTTAACGGAGCTATGGTAGGCAGGCTTTCTTTCAACACAGTAAAGTTGGGAGTATAAGGCGACATAAATGCCTCAAAAAGCACGACTTCATTTTCTTCAGCGCACTTAAACATTTCTTGTGCAAGGGCGTAATTTGAGGCCATCGGCTTTTCACAAATGACATGCTTACCCGCTTTTAGCATTTGCAGCGCTTGAGGTGCATGAAGTGAATTTGGACTCGCAATGTAAACCGCATCAATATCCGGATCATTGCCCAAAGCGTCTAAACTGTCGTAGAAAGTCTCCGCATGGTATGGCGTACCAAATGAACGCGCCTTGTCAAACTCTCTCGAATATACGGCTTTGAGACGAAACTCCCCCGTTTGTATCGCTGCTTCAACAAATTGTTGAGATATCCAGTTCGTCCCAATAATCGCGAGATTAAACATGTCATTTCCTTCTAATTTTGATCGTAAACGCCAAGTGACTTCAGCTTATCTAATCGATTTAAACAAGGTTTATCTGAATAAACAACGCCAGATAGCGAAAGAATCGCTGCGCTACGTGTTCCACAATTTATGACTCATAATTGTGACAGCGTCACTTGAGATATAGAATTTATCGCAGCTAATCGTCGATTTATTGATAAACCTCAACAACCTCTCCTCCCAGGGCTGGTAATTTGAACCCGTTTTGTGGCTCGCTAGCTCGAATGATCATTCTGATTTTGCTCTTCCCGTGAACAATAAGCCTAATCTTTATATGGTTAATGGTATTTTTGGCGCTATAAATCCCAGTTCATATTGTGATTTGATGCAAATTTTTGATATTAAATCTGAACCTCAGAAGCACATTTCATCCCATCCATTAGTCTCAGTTGATAAAGAACATAATTAAGACTTTTATGTTTACCTCCAGAGTTGCGTTATCGATTCACATCACATATTTATGTAAATGAGATCTTATATTTCAATCAAAACCCATGATAGTAAGCATTATCATCGCAAAATAAGTTTGCATTTTTAAAAATGTCAACACCTTAAATACGACGCCTTAGTCACATTAATCCTCCACAGATAAGCCATAAAACAGTGATTTCCACTAGGTTTATTTTTCCTAGCAGAATAAGCCCTTCAGCCGTAGAATCCGCCCCATAATTATTACAACCCGATTACATTACCACCAGACTCCTACGCTCTACCGTAGAGGTACTAGCGGCGAGTATGGTTAGCCCCCAAAACGTGAAAGGTCCAATACAACAATGAGTCCAGAGAAATATCTCCAAGACTGGCAAACTAGCCAAACGATTGCTGAATCTATCTCCCCTCTAATCGGTAAGCTGTATCGTGAAAAAGGAATCGAAGTGGTTCTGTTCGGTAAGACGCTTATCAACGCCACAACTATCGACATTCTCAAAACTCACCGCGTAGCAAGAAGATACACTGGAAGCCCTCTTTCTCTAGAGCAAACAATGCCTATCATTGAAGCACTATGTGAAATGAGCATTTCGTCTAGCCGCGTTGATATTGGTCATCTGGCAACTAAGTATTGGAATGAGCACGAAGACACTTCTTCACTAAGTGATTTCCTACAAACAGCACTTCAAGGTGCTCGTGATGCAGATTCTTCTCTGAAAGCTCGCGACGTGGTTCTTTACGGTTTTGGTCGCATCGGGCGTCTACTAACTCGTCTTCTTATTGAAAAGAGCGGCCCTGGTTACCCACTAAGACTTCGTGCAATCGTTGTACGTGGTGGTAAAAAAGGCGACTTAGAGAAGCGTGCTAGCCTACTTCGTCGTGACTCGGTACACGGCCAATTCAATGGTAGTATCATCATTGATGAAGAGCGCAAAGCACTGATTGTGAACGGTAACTTCATTCAAATCATCTACGCAAACAACCCAAGCGAAGTTGACTACACCACTTACGGCATTAACAACGCACTTGTTGTAGACAACACAGGCGTTTGGCGTGATGCAGAAGGTCTAAGCCAGCACCTAGCATGTAACGGCGCACAGAAAGTGCTTCTGACTGCACCTGGTAAAGGCGATATCAAGAACGTTGTATTTGGTGTAAACGAATCTGTGATTCAAGAAGAAGACACCATCATCTCAGCAGCAAGCTGTACAACAAACGCGATTACACCAGTATTGAAAGCGTTGAACGATAAGTACGGTGTACTTTCAGGCCACATCGAAACGGTTCACTCTTACACTAACGACCAAAACCTGATCGATAACTTCCACTCAGGCGATCGCCGTGGACGTAGTGCATCTCTGAACATGGTTCTGACTTCAACTGGCGCAGCAAAAGCAGTAGCAAAAGCACTGCCTGAACTGGCTGGAAAACTAACAGGTAACGCGATTCGCGTACCTACGCCAAACGTTTCAATGGCAGTTGCAAACCTAAACCTGGGTGAAGACGTGGATCGTGATTCACTGAACGACTACCTACGTGAAATGGCTCTGAATTCTGAGCTATCAGCACAGATTGATTACACAGACTCAACTGAAATCGTTTCAACAGACTTAGTTGGTTCTCGTCACCCTGGCGTAGTTGATGGTCAAGCGACTATCGCACAAGACAAGCGTTGTGTACTGTACATCTGGTACGACAACGAATTCGGTTACAGCTGCCAAGTTGTGCACTGTATGGAACAAATGATGGGTGTTCGTTACCAAACATTCCCTCGATAGGTGAACATTGCTCCACAACGTTAACCACATGGTGTAGCGAACTATACCTCAACATTTGTTCTTTATAATAAGCGCGAAAGCGCACTACTAATCTTAACTCCCCATTTATGCGCCTGAGCTTCCCCTCAGGCGTTTTTTATTCATACGATTTAACTTTCTTCAGACTTTGACATTCCTCAGACATAGTGAGCCCGATTGTTCATGTTTCGTTCATATTCACAGGGGTAATCTGAACACATAGACGAATAGAGAGGTCAAGTTTATGAATCGGATCATCGTTACAGCACTGGCACTGATTACAGGCATTTTTGCTTTAGTATTTAGCCTCATCATGGCGATTCCATTGACCATCGCGGCACTGATTACCGGAAAACGTATTGAGAAGCGCGTCAAGTACATGCAGAAAGAGATGCAGCAAGAATATGAATTTAATACTGGAAAAGCAGACGCGATAGAAGGCGAATTTGAAGAAGTTCGCCGATAAGAGAATTAAAGTGTTTCTCAACCCCCTCGTCCCCAAAAGCTAACAAAGCTCCTGAGAAACTCCTTGCTTACACCCAGCCTTGAACAAGCTGGGTGCTTTTTTATGTTCTGGAAATCAAATTTATATCGTTACAACCACGCGCAGAGCCAACAACATAAGCACGACGCCAGACAAGCGATCGATCAACACCGCTTTTGAGCGAATACGATCAACCACTCGCGAGCTGGAGAGTACGATAGTAATGAACGTGTACCACAAACCGTCAACGATAAACGGCGTAGCAACAATGATCATTTGATTACTCAGATCATTACCCAAAGCAACGAACTGGCTAAATAAGGCGATAAAGAACAGTGCAATTTTAGGACTGAGAATAGAAATAAAAAAGCCTTCTCTTGCCGACTGTGCAACGGTGGTTTCCTGCCCAGATTCAAGCTTAGCCGCTACACCGCCTTTCGAACGCAGAGCATTAAACCCCAAATAGGCCAAGTACGCTGCCCCCGCCAAGCTGATCGCTTTAAACAGTAGCGGGCTTTGCTGTAAAACTACTGCCAAGCCGATCAGAGTAATAAATGCATATATCCCGATACCAAATGCGTGTGCCCACGCTGTCGCCAACCCATTAAGACGGCCACCAGCCAAAGCGTGTTTAGCGACAATCGCCAAACTAGGCCCTGGAGACATAGCGCCCAACAAACATACGGTAAAAAGTGATAGCCAAACTGTTAGTGTCATAAAATCCTCTCCTCATTTGGTATCAATCTATCAAGTGAAGGGGTATAAATAGAAATCAAAGTTTTTCATAAAGGTCATGACTTGAAATCATAACTTAATGAATAGAGTATTCCGATAGCTTCATCACTGTCCGAATTTGTTCTCTAACCCAACGATGGGCAGGATCGGTGTCGTATTTTGGATGCCACATCAACCAATATTCATGTGTCTGGGTTGCAAAAGGCAGTGGCTTATTGACTAAACGCCAATGCTTGGCAAGGTTCAGCGCAATATGTTCCGGCACGACCATAAGGTTGTCACTCGTTACCAGTCTGTTTACGGCTGCAGAGAAGAAAGGCACTTTAAATGCGATATGACGCTCCAGACCCATCTCTTTTAACGCCAGATCAGCACTGGAGTCCTTGTCACCACCTCCCGTCACCTTAATGTGCGAATAGCTGACGAGTTGCTTCGCGCTGATACTTTTACACTTAGCCAGCGGATGAGAATCTTTCATCAGACAAACCGAATTATCCGAGCCGATATTGATGCTCGATACGCCTTCTGGTTTGGAGGGGTACATAGAAGAAGCGATGTGAATGCCGAGCTCATGCAGTTTGTCCAGAAAGTCTGGCTGCCAAAGCCGATAAGCCATATCAAGTTGTGGCGCGAACTCACTGAGGTGCGACGCAATATCCGGTAGAACATATTGGGCAACGTAATCACTTGACGCAATCACGAGTTCTCCCTGCCAGTCTTTAGGTTCAAATGGCTTGTCATCCAAAAGATGGTCAAATTCCGCAAGTAACGCATCCAGTTTTTCTTTTAGTGCTATCGCTCTTGGGGTAGGAATCAGCTGATTACCCTGGCGAATAAGAAGCGGATCACCACACAGCTCGCGGAGTTGAGCCAACTGACGACTCACCGCAGACTGCGTGATGTTCAGTCGCTGCGCAGTGCGGCTTACATGACACTCTTCGAGCAAAACATGTAAGGATCTCAGCAAGTTTAAATTGATGTGGTTTAGCATTGTTTATCCGATTGAATGGTACTTACGTCTGGCTTTGCCGATCACTTAACGAACTTATTCCCAGTGGTATTAAAAAACTCGGTTAATACAGTATGAGTCATGAGATGGCGAAGCTCGGGAAAGCGTTGAATTTGGTCTCTGACCTCATTCAGTCGGTTCATGTTGGGAACCTCGACAAAGACCATCATATCGGTTTCTCCGCTAATGGCATGACACCATTTCACCCCATCAATTTTATATAACTCATTTGCGTAAGATTCGCAGTAGTACGTTGAGGTTGAGGTATCGAACTTCAGAGCAAAATAAGCGCAGATTGAATCCCCTTCATTAGAGGCGATTTCTGCATGATAACCCAAGATAACTTTGTCATTTTCGAGCTTACGAATTCGAGCCGTCACCGCCGAGCGAGAGAGGTTCACTTTTTCTGCGATTTCAGTGACTGACAGCCGAGCATTGTGCCGGAGGATATCAATGATCTTGTGATCAAACTTGTCCATAAACTTACCGCTTCTTCCTTATTTTCTTCATTTTATAACGATTTTAAATGCATAAGAAACCAACATTTTGTTGGAATTATTTGAAACAACCGTCATATTGGCGGTGCAGTAACGCATTTTGTATTTGAGAACTCATTTATTCTTAGACTTCCCTTAGTTCGACACCGTCAGAGACCAGCATGGAACAGCTCAAAAAAGACATCTCACTTATATCCGGCATCGCCCAACTTTCCACCACATTGATGGGCACAGGTCTATTTATGATACCGGCGATTGCGGCAGGTATTGCAGGGCATTTTTCACTCTGGGCATGGATATTACTGTTCGCGGCAATTTGCCCGATTGCTCTGACGTTTGCTCAATTAGGTAAGCGATATCCCAACGCTGGCGGCACCGCTTTCTTCGTCCGAAAGGCCTTTAATGCAAAATTAGAAAGTAGTGTTGCCTGGCTGTTTGTCAGTGTGATCCCGGTGGGGATCCCAGCCGCTATCGCACTTGCCTCGGGTTTTCTCAAACAACTTCTGCCTGAGCCACTAAATAATGACTTATTCGCTCAAGTACTCACCATCGCGCTGCTGATATTGGTTAACTTGCTAGGAACAAAGTCATCAGGGCGTTTGCAAACAGTAATCGCACTGAGTGTATTTGCGCTGGTTGGTGCATTTCTATGGAAAGGAGAAATCAGCAGTGTTGATCTAACCATGCCTGCCGTGACAACCGACTCGATTTGGCCAATCACGTCAGCGCTTGCTGTGATGTTTTGGTGTTTTGTCGGCATAGAAGCATTTGCACACATGGGCGAAGAGTTTAAGAACCCACAACGCGACTTTCCTATCGCGATTATTGTCGGATGTTTCGTTGCTGGCGCAACCTATTGGGCATGTTCGGTTGTGATATTAAAGTTTGGCGCTTATGGCACCCCTCAGTTTGATAATGCCTCCATACCTTGGCTAAGTGCACAGCTACTGGGAGACAGTGCCAAGTGGATCATCAGCGTGATCGGCTTTTCTGCTTGTTTTGCCAGTGTCAATTTATACACTCAAAGCTTGTCCCGAATGGTCTGGAGTCAAGCTCGTGAATATCGTCCAGACAGCAAACTGGCGAAAGTCTCGCATCGGGGCGTTCCTTCCTCTGCAACATTGCTGGTTGGCTTCATCCTGTTTGTGTCCTGTGTGGCAGGTACACTATCTCAACTTGATTTAGAGTTTTTCCTTAAACTCGCGAACAGCATTTTTGTGTTAGTTTATCTGCTTGCCATGCTCGCGGCATACAAGCTGCTGCAAGGCGTTGGCAAAGCTCTGGCTGGAATTTCTCTGATTCTTTGCACCGGCGTCTTTGTCTGCTTAGGTTGGTCCATGCTGTATGCGCTAACGATTTTTGTCCTGCTGTCATTGCCATGGAAGCAATTAAGATCAAAACGCGAATCAAAAGTGATTGAATGACCCCTTAAAACAGCTCAGACAAACGTTGTACAAGCGGATCAATTTCTTTTAAAGCCACGTTGCCATAACCGAGCACCACGCCATTCCAATCACGCTCTTGGTAGCTTGGGTGCTCGTAGTAACATAATGGACGTAATACGATGCCGTCATTTTCAGCACGTTTCGTCCATGTCAGTTCATCAATGCCCGTTCGCCATTTTAATGTTATATGCAGTCCGGCAGCCTGGCTTATTACACTCACTTTTGTTCCCAAATGCGCTTGGATTGAAAGGCACATCTGCTCATGTTTCGCTTTGTAAACCCGTCGCATTTTCCGGATATGGCGCAGCAAACTCCCTTCAGCAATAAAATCAGCCATTGCCTCTTGGACGTGGCTGGGTGAATCGCCACTTAACGCATCTTTCACCATCAAACATTTATCTACCAGCGCTTCTGGAACCACAAGATATCCGAGCCTTAAACCGTTAAACATAACTTTGCTGAAAGAGCCAACGTAGAGAACGCGATCATCCCTACCCATTTGTGCGGCTAACCCTTGTAGACTGGTATACGGACGATGGGCGAACTGAAATTCACTGTCGTAGTCGTCTTCTAAAATCCAGGACGAATTCTGAACAGCCCAATCGATGATCTTCCCTCTCTGTTCGGTATTCAAAGTGGTGCCCATTGGGTACTGATTACTTGGTGTGATGTAGAGAGCATGCGCATCACTGCTCGTTACCACATCAATATCGAATCCATACTTTTCCTTCACCAACAGCGGTTCAAATTGATACTGCTGAAACTGAATTAACTTGCGCATTTGAGCGTAGCCAGGTTGCTCCATCAATACCTTGTCGCCTCGATTCAGAGTTGCCATTGTTGCAATACTCAGCGCTTGTTGAGCTCCAGAAGTAATGATGATTCGTTCAGGGGTACAATTAACCGAACGGCTTGAAGCTAAATAAGCCGATAAAGCACAACGAAGTGACCAGCTTCCTTGGATATGTTGATTACCAAGCAAAGACGTCCGCGTCAGATGACGATTCAGATACTTCTGCCATCGGGCGCTAGGAAACGCGGCCAAGTCCGGAACTCCAGGGGCAAATGGCGCGTTAATGTCATATTTTATTAAAGGAGCTTTTGCGGACTTAACCGACACCTTTTCCGGCAAATACTGTTCGGGTAATTCTACTGCGACATAAAACCCCGAGCCCTGCTGGCTAATCAGATACCCTTCCGCAACTAATTGTTCGTATGCCGATATAACCGTATTTCTGCTCAGACTGAGTTCTTGAGATAGTTTACGTGTAGAAGGCAACTTTCCATTTTTAGGCCAAAGACCTTTGACGATCTTTTCCCTAATCGCAAAAAACACCGATTGCTGCAGCGTTCCATTGGCTGAACTTACACATAAATCACCCACATCAATCAAAGACAAACCGGATCCATCCATTGTTTAAAACTGGCTCTCTTTAAACTACCAGTTAGACGGTACATTGCAACTCGACACTGATAAAAAAAGATTGAGGTCCCAACTTTGGGATGACGCCAAGGAGAGCAGTAATGTTATCAAGTACGAAAAGAACACAAATAAAGAAAGGCGCACATAAGGCGGTCTCCGAAGTTGAAAAACTGCATGCGATTATCGATGAGAGTTTGATTGCCCATATCGCGATCACCAATGAGTCTGGGCCGGTGGTGATTCCGATGCTGGCCTGGCGTGTGGGAGAGTTTGTCTATATTCATGGCGCGAACAACAGCAGACTGCTGCGTACACTCAAACAAGGCGATCAAACCTGTCTCACTTTTACATTGTTCGATGGGTGGGTACTGGCTCGCTCTGCATTTCACCATAGTGCGCACTACCGCAGTGCCGTTGTATTTGGTCAATTTGAAATCGTGCCAGATAACCAAGATAAAAATGATTTGTTGAATCATTTCATTGAGCAAATCGCACCAGGTAGAACCGAACAGATCAGGTTGAGCAGTGAAAAAGAGCTGAGCGCAACCATGCTGCTGCGTATCTCGCTTAAAGAAGCGTCTGTGAAAATAAGTAATTTTGGGGTGAATGATGATG